>QHVJ01000046.1:7332-29739 GCA_003222275.1 Acidobacteriota bacterium
AACACCATGCGCATGAGAACTCTCGTCGTCGTCGTCGCGGGCCTGCTGCTCGCCGCGGGCGTCCCCCCGGCCCTCGCGGATCAGGTCCCGCTGCTTGACAGCGTCACACCCTCGCCAATCCATATAGGAGCGTTCCTCTGGAACTTCACGGCAACCGTCAACCCGGGCCAGAGGCTCTCGCCCCTCGGCATCGTCCCGACCGCCGGGTCCACGCCTGAGGACACAAACCGGTCCATCAAAGATTACCTCACGATGTATGACTTCGGCGGGTTCACCGGGACCGTGGTGCTCGGCGACCCGACCCGGTTCGCGTTCGTGAGCTACGCCGTGGGTTCCACTCCAACGCTCACCAATCCCCCGGATGTCCCGGGGTTCCTGAACATCACGATCTACCGGATCCCCGAAGCACCGCCCAACTGCTGTGCCTTCACCGGGAACTACACGTTCTCCATCGAATCGGTCTTGGCCCGGGCACGGTCGACGAACGGGTGGTTCACGTCTGACGGCACCAAGGATGCCCCCGGAACCCCATCGGACGGAACCGGCGTGTCCAACATCGGCCGCGTCGAATCACCCTTCCAGGTCAACCCCGTTCCCGAGCCGGGGACGCTGTTGCTGGTGGGCGCTGGCCTTCTCGGACTGGGCGTCTTCCGGCGCACGAAGACCTAAGGAGACCAGCTTCAAGTCGCATCGTGCCCCGCGCCAGGGCGTCCGGGATCTTCGGACGCCCTGGCCCTTTTTTTATGACCCAGGGGGACAGCCAGCGCGGCCGGAAACGGCGGGCTATACTCGACGGGGGGAAAGCCATGACACGTGCGCCGCGTGGCAGGCGGGGATTCCCTATCGTCGCCGGCTTACTGGTCGCCGCCTTCGCCTGCTCGGTGCAGGCCAAGACCGCCCGTCACCTCGAACGGGGTGACGGCTACTTCGATCAGAAGAAATACCGCGAGGCCATCCTCGAATATCGGAGCGTGCTGGACAAGGATCCCAAGAACACCCGCGCCGTCCAGCGACTCGGTATCGCTCACTACGAGCTCGGAGAGCTGGGCCAGTCCTATGGCTACCTGAGGCGCGCCAGCGAGACGGACCCCAACGACGTCGAGGTGCGATGGCGGTTGGGCGCCCTCGCGGTGCTATCGCGGCAGATGGAGGAGGCGCGCCGGCATGCGACGTTCGTCCTCCAGAAGGCCCCTGACAGCGTCGAGGGGCTGGCGCTCATGGCCGACACTGCGGAGACACGCGAGGAGGTCGAGGTTGCCGTCCGTCGCATCTCGGAAGCGCGGGAACGGCTGCCCGAGCGCGAGAGGCTCGGCCGCGTGTTGGGGCTGCTCTACCTCAAGAAGGGCGACCTGCCGAAGGCCGAAGAGGCGTTTCGCGACGCGGTCAAGTCCGCTCCGCAGTCCGTCGACGCGCACAGCGCCCTGGCCACGCTCTACTCCGCCCGCGGCCAGGCCGTCGAGGCCGAGAAGGAGTTCCGGGCCGCCGCAGATGCGGCTCCGCCCGCCTCACCCGCGCGGCTGCGTCTCGCAGATTTCTATCTGGCCCGGGGCAGACGCGACGACGCCAAGAAGGTGCTGACCACGATCACCGCGCAGAGCCCTGACTATGCCCCCGCCTGGCTCAGGCTGGCGGACACGGCTCTCGCCGAACAAAAGTACGACGAGGCGGAGAAGGCGGTGCAGGCCGTGCTCCAGAAGAACCCGCGCCACCAGGAGGCCCTGCTGCTGGCGGCCCAGAGCCGGCTCCAGCAAGGCAAGACTGACGAAGCGTTGCAACAGATCCAGACCGCCCTGAAATACGATCCCAAGTTCCCGCCGGCCCATTACCAGCTTGCTCTGGCTCATTTGCAGGCCGGCAACGAGCAGCAAGCGCGCGCGGCCTTGAAGCAGGCGATCACGCTCGCCCCCGGCTACGCGGAAGCCGCGCTCCGGCTCGCGGAGCTGGACGTGCAAGGCGGCGGCCCCGACGCCGCCATCGACGACCTCGACAAGCTCCTCAAGGAGCGGCCGGGAATACCTCGCGCCTACGAGCTTCTGGGAGCGGCCTACCTCAAGAAGGGCGATCCTGCGCGTGCTCTCGAGGCCTACGGGAAGTTCCAGCAGCTCATGCCCCCCACCGACCCTCGCGCCGCTTACTACGCCGGGTTGGCGCTCCGCGCGCAAGGCCGGCGGGCCGAGGCCCGGAAGGCCTTCGAGAGTGCCATGGCCGTGGCACCGGGCAGCGCCGAACCGCTGACGCAGCTGGTGGAGATGGCGTTCGAGGACCACCAGCCCGACCTCGCACTCGCCATCGCCCGTAAGCAGGCCCAGGCCTCACCGCGCTCGGCGGCTGTCCAGGCCGTGCTGGGCCGGGTTTTCCAGAGGCGTGGCGAGTTGTCGGATGCGGAAGCCGCTCACCACAGGGCCGTGGAGCTCGACCCGCGCCTCGCCTCGGGCCACCTGGAGATGAGCAGGCTCTACGCGGCCACCGGCCGACTGGACCAGGCGCTGGCGGAAACGGAGAAAGCGCTGCAGATCGATCCAAAGAGCGCCGAGACGTGGCTCGTCTACGGCCAGCTCCAGCAGCAGAAGGGGGACATGGGCAAGGCGCAGGACGCTTTCAAGAAGGCTCTTGACCTCGATCCCCGCTCTGCGCCCGCCGCCAACAACCTCGCCTGGGTCTACTCGGAGCATGGCGGCAATGCGGACGAAGCGCTGAGGTTCGCCCAGCTCGCGAAGCAGCTGGCACCCGACGACCCGCATGTGTCGGACACGCTGGGCTGGTTGCTTTACAAGCGGGCCATCTACCAACAGGCGCTGAACCTGCTCAAGGAAAGCGCGGCCAAGCTGCCGGACAACGCGCAGACGCACTACCACCTTGGAATGACGTATTACAAGCTGGGCGACAAGCCAGCCGCCCGGCAGGCGTTGAGCCGAGCACTGCAGCTCAACGGCGGCTTCGAGGGATCGGACGAGGCGCGCCGCGTCCTTGGCGAGCTGTAACCAGGCGCGAGCAACAGTGACGGCTGGGGGCGCGCCTCAGCTGCGCGTGATCCCCAGCTTCTCCATCAGGCCGTACAAGGTGGGGCGGCTCACGCCCAGCTCAGCCGCGGTACGGCTGACATTGCCCCGATTCTTGGCCAACGCGCGCTGGATGGTCTCGCGCTCGAGGTCGGCCCTGACGTCGCGCAGCGCCCGCCCATCCACCGCGATTACCGACTCCAGCTCCAGATCTGCGGCCGAGATCCGCGCGCCCTCGGTCATCACCACTGCCCGCTTCACTCGGTTCTCCAGCTCGCGGACGTTGCCCGGCCAGGCGTGGGCCTGGATCGCGGTCAGGGCGTCCCGCGTGAAGCCGCTCAGCCGTCGGCGGCTCCCCGCGGCACAGCGCTGGAGGAACACCGTCGCCAGCAGGGTGATGTCGTCGCCGCGCTCGCGCAGGGGGGGCACCGAGATGACGACCACGCCTATCCGGTAGTACAGGTCATCGCGGAAGCGGCCCTCGCGCATGGCCTGCCTGAGGTCCGCGTTGGTAGCCGCCACCACGCGCGCGTCCACCGAGATCTCCTGGCGCCCGCCCACGCGCTCCAGGCGCTTCTCTTGGAGGAACCGCAGCAGCTTGACCTGAAGGGACACGGGCAGGTCGCCAATCTCGTCCAGGAACAGGGTGCCGCCATGCGCCATCTCGATGCGGCCCTTGCGCTGCATGTGGGCCCCCGTGAAGGCCCCCTTCTCGTGGCCGAACAGTTCGCTCTCCAGCAGGTTCTCCGGGATGGCCCCGCAGTTGATGGGAACGAATGGCCCCTTGTGCCGGGAGCTGAGCCGGTGGACGGCCTGCGCCATCAGCTCCTTTCCGGTCCCGCTCTCGCCGATGATGAGCACCGGCGCGTCCGTGGCCGCTACCTTGCGCACGGCCCCGAGGACCGCTTCCATCTGGGGGCTGGTGCCGAGCACGTCCTCGAAGCCGGCGTGATCGTGGCGCTGGAGCTCGCGGTTCTCCTGTTCCAGGCGGTAGAGGTAGAGCGCGCGCCGAAGCACCGCCTTCAGCTCCTCGACCTGTATCGGCTTGCAGAAGTAATCGTAGGCACCCCGGTCGACGGCCCGAAGCGCATACTCCCGCTCCTCGCGTCCGGTGATGACCACCACCTTCGGCGCCTGGTCCACCTGCCGGATCTCGTCGAGGGTGGCGAAGCCCTCTGCCGCACCCTGAGCCTCGGGGGGCAGGCCCAGATCGAGCGTGACCACCGGCGGCTGATGCGCGCGCACCGCCTCCAGCGCGGCCACCCGGTCTCCGGCCAGCACCACCTCGTACTCGTCGGCCAGGGCCCAGCGCATCTGCCGGCGCACGTCCTCGTCGTCCTCCACGATCAGGAGCTTGGGCTTGTCCATTAGTCAATTCGGCGGCGTGCTGAGTCAGAAGCACTCCGCCGCGGCTGCGCTTTCCCCTCCCCGTGTCGCTCGCGCGGGAGTGAATCCGGCACTCGCTGCTCGTCGGCGGCTATCGGTCCCGCAGCCCTCTTCCGCTGCTCGTTGCCGGCCACGGGCAGCAACACGCGGAAGGTTGTGCCGTTGCCCTCCTCGCTCTCTACCTCGATGCGCCCTCGATGGGCCTCCACGATGGTCTTGCTGTGAAAGAGCCCGATGCCCAGGCCGTGGTCTTTGGTGGTCCGAAAGGGCTTGAAGAGCGAGCGGGCGATGAACTCGCGAGACATGCCGCAGCCGTCGTCGGTGACGGAGAAGTAGACCCACCGGTCCGCCTCTCCGGTGGCCACGCGGATGCGGCCGCCCTCGCGCACGGCGTCATTGGCATTGAGCACGAGGTTCAGCACGACCTTCTGCATCTGCTCAGTGTCCATCACTACCGGGCCCGTTGGACGCAGCTCCTGCACCACTTCCGCCTTCAGGCTGCCGTCGAGGCCGGCCATCGCCTCGCCCACCATCTGGCTCAGGTCGCCCGAGATGCGCTGCAGCTCGAGCGTACGGCTCAGCGGCGACAGGCGGATGCACATGTCGTCGATCTTGGCCACACTTCGCTGGATGGTGGCCAGGAGGTCGCGGCGGAACTCCGGGTCATCGTAGTGGGTAGGAAGGTTCTGGAGGGTCAGCGAGAGTTTGGAGGCGAGGTTCTTGAGGTCGTGCACAAAGAAGGCAGACAGATTCTGGAAGGCCTCCATCTCCTTGCCCTTGAGCAGGCGCCCCGACAGGTTCAGGCCCAGGATGCTGCCGGCGGCCTGATCGGACAACGTCTTGAGCAGGTCCAGGTCCTCAATTGTGAGCGGTTCGCCGGGCCGCCCCCCGAGCACCATGAACCCCAGATCCTCCCCGGCGGCGGTGAGGGCAAGCGCGTAGCGCGTGTCGACCGCCCGCGGCAGGCCCGCCGGTTCTCCCCCGGGTAGCTCGTGAAGGTCGAGCGGCCCCGGCCGCTCGCGCAACACCCCGGCCAGCATCGGACCGTACCGGCCGCCCCAGGAAGCCGCCTCGGCGTCGGAGTAGATCGTAGAGCCTCCGAGGACGACTCCGCCCGCCGACTGTCCCTCCTCCAGCAGCCACACCGTCACCGAGGGCACTCGCAGCGTCTCCGAGACGCGGGCGGCCACCGCCGCGCAGAGCGCCTTGGTGTCGATGAGCGTGGTGGTCGCGCGCGTGAACGCCATCCACTCCTTGCGGTAGTCGTAGTGAGGCCGGCGGAAGTTACGAGCAACGAAGCCACGCACGGCCGCGCGCAGGCGGTCCGAGAGCAGGAGCCCGGCCAGGCCGACGAGACCCACAAACACGACGAAGGTGACCAGCGGCAGGGACTGGATGCCCCCGAACAGGACCACCGCCTTGGACAGCACTCCCACGACGAGCAGGTAGACGCCAACCAGGAGAGCAGTCATCGAGTTGTAGAGCACGGACTGGGAGACGTAGACGTCGGCAGCGCGCAGCCGGCTCCGGAGCAGCGAAGCCGCCATGAGAGAGGCGGCCACCAGCAACGCGGCCGAGTCCATCACGTGGAGGTCGGTGTCCACCGACCGGAAGAGAAGGACCTGGCTGCTCGTATAGATCCGCGCCGCAAACAGGCCGCCCACACCGAGCACCATGTACTTGATGAACCAGCGCATGCTGCCGGTGGAGGCGCGCAGCGTGCGCTCCAGGTTGGCCAGGATGAGCACCGCGCCCGTGAGGAATACCAGGTGGAACAAGTATCCGGCCCAGCCCAGCGCAACCAGCCACCGGCCGGGCGCCGGCTGGATGATCCCCGCGAACACGTGGGGACCGACCAGCAGCGCCAGGACCGAGGGCAGAAGGAGTGATGTGTAGAGGACAGGCCGCCATCGGCGCAGGAACTCGCGGTAGTCCGCGCGGCCAAATGCGAGGCTGAAGCGCAGCCAGGCCCATGGCAGCAGGGACGTGGCCAGCAGACGCAGCCGCTCGGCGACCAGACGCTCGGTGGGAGAGCGGGTCTCGACGCCCAGTGCCGTAATTGCAGCTTCGGCCGCCAGGACGGCCATGCCCACGCCGAAAGCCTGATGGACGAACGAGTGCCGATCCCGCCAGATCACTCCGGCGGTCAGCCCGGCGCACAAGAGTACGACTGCGCCGTGAAGCGCCAGTTCGAAGGTCATCGATCGACCTGCACGAGACCCGCCGTCGCACGGTGCGCCCGCAGATCGTGCCTAGATTATTTTACCCGCCCGCGGCCAGGGCAGGGGGACACATAGCTCCTGGAAGTGGTCCAGGAGCAACTCATCGCCTGTCAGACGGGACGGAGGTATATCTAGGCTCGAGGTCCTCCGGCCTGAGGTGACCCCACTTTTTCTGGAAGCGCCGCTGGTTCTCCTGGATGATCTCCATGAACGGAAAGGACTCCGTCCTCTTGCTCGTCCGGCCTTCCAGGTGACGCACCGGCAAGCGGGCCTGCTGGAGCGAGATGCCGTGGATGTGGGCGCGAAGCGACAGGTCCATGTCCTCGAAGAACGCCGGGGAGAAAGTCTCGTCGAACACCTGCTCCGAGCCGCCCTCTCGACGCATGGCGATCTCCCGGAAGGTGGAGGCGCGGCCAAAGAGGCACCAACCCTCGAGATAACGCACGAACCCTGCGTTGATCTGGTTCCAAGGGGTGGGCTGGGCGATGAGCCGGGCGCCGAGCAGTGTCCGGGTGCCGCTGCCGCACGCTTCCTGGCAGGCCTTGACCAGGTTCGACTTGAGGACGACGTCGTTGTTGAGCAGGAGGAGGTATTCGCCCCGAGCCCTGCGGATCGCCGAGTTGTTGCCGGCGGCGAAGCCCACATTGACCGGATGGCGGAGCGCTTGCTTGAAGCGGGCACCGGTCGTCGCGCCTTCCCACTGCCGAAGGACGGTTTCGGTGTCGTCCGTGCTCCCATTGTCCACGATGATCAGCTCCGTCCGAGCCAGCCATTCGGGCCCGACGTTGGCCTCGAAGCTGCGCAGGAAGTCCTTGAGGAGATGGCTGTGGTTCCACGTCAGGATGATGACGCTCACGACCGGAGCTTCAGACACCCTGTCCATCAGGACGCTCCGGGGCGGCCCTCCACCGATCCATGCCGATGGCCGCCGAAAAAGCCATGGCCGACGAAATGAGCCGCAAGCGCCGCAATCGCTGGCGATCGCCGGCCGACAACAGAGGGCCGTAGGCCGCGCCGACGTTCCGCAAGAAGCGGGAATGCTCCCGGTAAAGGGGACCCCGCGCGTGGTTCAGGGAGGTCGCGCTGCGGGCATGAAGCCTGAACGTGCCGACGCAGGCGTCGACGCGGCACATGGGAGAACCGCGGGACATGCGCAGCCAGAAGTCCCAGTCGCAGAGCTGCCGCAGCCGGGTATCGAAAGGCGAGGCACGCAGCGCGGCCTCTCGCCGCATCAGCACGAAGGACGGCTCCCCCACGACGTTGGTGGTGAGATCGCGCTCACCGGCGAGCGCCTCTCGCACGAGATCGATTCCCCGCACCGTCTTGCCCGGTCGAGCGTAAAAGACCGCCAAAATATCGGAGTAGACGGACCCGGGCGCCTTCACCGCTCCGCTCCCGCTGCTCACGAACGTCCTGCGTCCGAAGGAAAGGCATGCCTCCGGCTCGGCCTCGAGGGAGACCACCAACCGCTCGAGGCCGTCGGGAGCCAGCAAGTCGTCCTGGAAGAACAGCTTCACGTATTCGCCCCCGGCGAGCTCGAGGCAGCGGTTCCAGTTCGCCGCCAGCCCGAGCCGCCGGCGATTGCGGTGAATCCGGATCCGGGCGTCGCGCAGCCCGCTCACGACGTCGAGGGTCCCGTCCGTCGAGGCATCGTCGAGCACGAGCAGCTCGAAGTCTCCGTAACCTTGCGCGAGAACACTCTGGAGGGCATCGGCCACGAACGGCTCCCCGTTCCAGGTGGGCATGCAGACGCTCACACGCGCTCGGTTCACCGTCACGATTATAGCGACGCCTTCCGGTCTTTACCCGGACCGCGCCGTGCGCTCGTAGGCCTCCAGGATCGCGGGCACGATCCTGTCCCATCCGAACTCGCGCGCACGGTCGAGCCCACGCTCGATGAGCGCGGAACGCAGCGCCCGGTCCTGCCAGACGCCGGCCAGACCTTCGGCGATGGCCTCTTCGCACGTGGGATCGAAGTAATGCGCAGCGTGGCCGCCGATCTCCTTCAGGGGCGGGACGTCCGAGCAGGCGACCGGGCAGCCGCTCGCCATGGCCTCGATGACGGGGAGGCCGAACCCCTCGAAAAGGGTCGGGAACGCCACGACCCATGCCGCGCGAAAGAGCGCTGGCATCTGCGCGCTGTCCACGAAGCCGATGTCGAGGACCTGGGAGGCGTCGAGCCCGGCCGCGGCCGCGAGGGCGCCGACCGAGCGCCGCTCTCCCTCGAGCCTGCCCGTGCACACGACCGGGACCGCGGAGCCGAGCTTCTCGCTCAGCCTTCGGACGGCGCGCAGGAGACGCTCATGGTTCTTGTGTGGCCAAGGGTTCGCCGGGAAGAACACGAACTGCCCGGTGGGAAGACCGTACCGGGCGCAGAGCCGTTCGCGCTCTCCCGGGGCCCCGAAGGGGCTGAACTCGGGTCCGACGCCCGCGGGGATGCAGGCGATCTTCTCCCGCGGCGTGCGGTATCGCTTCTCCAGCGCGGCCGCCGTGAACCGCGAGGGTGCGATGACTGTCCGGGCGCGGCTCACGGCCCGGCGCTTCGCCAGCAAACGGCCGAACCGCTCCCGCACCGGGAAGAAGGCCGGGAAGAACTCCTCCTGCATGTCGAAGAATGTGAGGACCACCGGCGTGCGTAACGCGAACTCCTGCATCCGCGTGCCTGGGTAGTGAACCAGGTCCAGGGCGAGCGCGTCGATCTGCGCGGAGAAGGGGTCGCTCAGGCCGGGGAGTCCCAGCTTCATCAGCCTCGTCCGCCAATTCGAGACCGGGCGCCCGGAGGGCCAGCGGAGCTCGACGACCGAGAACCGATGGTCGGGCGTGTCGGGGCGTCCACCGCCCGGGAAGGCGATGAGCACGTACTCGTTCTTCGAGAAATCGTGCCGCGCGAGCGCCCGCAGGAGGTTTCGGAGGTAGACTTGCACACCCCCTGCCTGACCGAGGCCGACGCCGAAACAACTGATGCCGATCTTCAACGCTTCTTTCCGGACCCAGGGAGGTTGCGCCGGAGCATATCCTAGAGTGCGAATGCTACCTCTCGTCAGCATCGTCACCCCGGTCCTCAACGGGGGCCGCTTCCTCGCCGAGAACCTGGCGAGCGTCCGCGGCCAGGATTACCCGCGCCTCGAGCACATCGTGGTGGACGGCGGCTCTACGGACAGGACCCTCGAGATCCTGCGCAATGCGCCCGGAATCGTCTGGATCAGCGGCCGAGACGCCGGCATGTACGACGCCGTCAACCGCGGCTTCCGCATTGCGCAGGGCGAGCTGCTCGGCTATCAGAACGCCGACGACCGCTACGTCCTGCCGAACGCGGTCTCGACGATGGTGAGGCACTTCCTCGACCATCCGGACCTGGACATCGTATACGGCAACTTCCGCTTCATCGACGAGGCGGGGACGCCCCGGGGAGAGGTCCGGGGCCGCGATTTCGACCTCGACGCGCTTCGCCGCTACAGCTGCGTCCCTCCCCACTCCGCCCTCGTGCGCCGGCGAGTGGTCGCCGAGGAGGGTCACTGGCTGGACCCCACCCTGCGCCTTCCCGGGGACTGGGACTGGTTCCTGCGCCTGGGGCTGGCGGGCAAGAGGTTTGGGCATCTCGGCATGGTGCTTTCCGAGTTCCGGCTCCACCGCGAGTCGACCACGGCCACCCTGCCCTTGCGAGTGAAGCTCGCCGACTGGCGGCGGGTCTGCCAGAAGAACGGGACGAGCTTTCCGCTCCTGCTCTGGTACGAGAGCCTCTACATGCCCCTGCGCAGACGCCTCGGCCTCCTGGCGTAGCCGCGGGTCCTTCGTTGCGGTTCCTCGTGGACATCTGCCATCCCGGCCACGTCCACTTCTTCCGCCACGCCCTGGACCGGCTGGCGGGAGAGGGCCACGACGTGCTGGTGACGGCCCGGGCCAAGGACGTGGCGGTCCCCTTGTTGAATGCCTACGGGATCGAGCACTCGGTGCTGTCGACCATGGGCCGTAGCCGCTCCGGACTGTACGTGGAGTACCTGCGCCGCCTGCCCGCCCTCGTCCGCCTCATCCATCGCTTCCGGCCCGACCTGCTGGCGGGAGTGGCCGGGACGTTCATCGTCCCCGCCGGCCTCATGACTGGCACGCCCCGCCTCGTCTTTACCGACACCGAGCACGTGGCTTTCGACCGGCTCCTGACCTACCCCTGGGCGACCCGCATCTGTACTCCCGATGCTTTTGGCCGTGATCTCGGCCGCTCTCACGAGCGTTACGCCGGCTTTCAGGAGCTGGCGTACCTTCAGCCCCGGAGGTTCCGCCCCGACCCGTCCGTGGCCGTGGAGCTCGGCTTGCAGCCCGGCGAGCGCTTCAGCATCCTGCGCTTCGTGTCGTGGCAGGCGAGCCACGACCGCGGGGAAAGGGGCCTCTCTGCCGACATGAAGGATCGGGCGGTGGCGGCGCTGGGCCGTCACGGGCGGGTCTTCGTGAGCGCGGAAGGTGCGCTGCCCGAGCGGTTCCGGCACCTCGGCCTGCGGGTCCCTCCCCACCGCGTCCATGACGTGCTGGCCCTGGCGAGCGTCTACCTCGGCGAGGGAGCGACCATGGCCACCGAGGCCGCGCTGCTGGGAACGCCGTCGGTATATATCTCCTCGCTCGTCGGCACCATGGGCAACTTCGAGACCCTCCGGGAGCAGGGGCTCGTCCTGTCCTTCCGCGACGGCGACGCCGCCCTCTCCCGCGCGCAAGCCCTTCTCACCGACGCCGGCGCCAAGCCGGCGTGGCAAGAGCGTGCCGCGGCCTTCGTCGCGCGCCACGTCGACGTGGCCGATTACGTTCATCGGCAGATGGTGGAGGTGGCCTCCCTTGCCAAGGGTCGGCCCGGCGGCTAACATTCGGGGTTCTCTTCTGGGAGGTGACGCCGAGTGACGGAGGGACGCGCCGTGAAGGGACGCCCCATCCCCATGGTGGACCTCGCGGCCCAGTACGAGCGGATCCGCGGCGAGGTCGACGAGGCGATCGCCCGCGTGGTGCACTCGACAGCCTTCATCAAGGGCGAGGACTGCGCGCTCTTCGAGAGCGAGTTCGCCGCCTGGTGCGGGGTCAAAGCGGCCTGCGGCGTGGCCAACGGCACCGACGCCCTCATCCTCTGCCTGCGCGCCTACGGCGTCGGGCCCGGGGACGAGGTCGTCACGGTGGCCAACACGTTCATCGCCACTGGCGAGGCCATCCTCCTCAACGGCGCCCGGCCCGTGTTCGTGGACGTGGACCCGGTTACCTACACCATGGACCCGGCGCAGGTGGAGGCCGCCCTCACGACGCGGACGAAGCTGATCCTTCCCGTCCACCTCTACGGCCACCCCGCGGACATGAAGCCGATCCTCGAGATTGCCGCCCGCCACGGGTTGAGAGTCCTCGAGGACGCGGCCCAGGCCCACGGGGCCGAGATCGCCGGCCGGCGGGCGGGCGCCCTCGGCCACGCGGCCACCTTCAGCTTCTACCCGGGCAAGAACCTCGGGGCCTACGGCGACGCGGGTATGGTGGTCTCGGACGACGCGGAGTTCGTCGCCCGCGTCCGGCAGATCGCCAACCACGGCGGCGGCAAGAACAAGTACGACAACGTCGTGCTGGGAACCAACAGCCGTCTCGATACGCTGCAGGCCGCGGTGCTGCGCGTGAAGTTGCGCCACCTGGAGGCGTGGAACCGGGAGCGGCGGCAGCGGGCGGAGGCCTATACGAAGGCGTTGGCTGACGCGCCGTCGGTAGCCCTTCCCCGGGAGCGCCCCGGGGCCCGCTCGGCCTGGCACCTCTATACGATCCGGGTCGCCGACCGCGACGGCCTCCAGGACCACCTGAAGGCCCAGAGTATCGCCGCCGCCGTCCACTATCCTCGGCCGATTCACCTGCAACCCGCCATGTCGGCGGCGGGGGGCCGGTCCGGGATGCTGCCGGTCTCCGAAGCGCTCGCGCGCGAAGTGCTGTGCCTGCCTCTCTACCCCGAGCTGCCCTTCGAGGCGGTCGAACGCGTCGCCGCCGAGGTGAAGAGCTACTGCGGGGCGGCGGTGGCGCGGGCGTAGAAGCCGCCCGTGTGCGGCATCGCGGGGGTGGTGGGCCGGTCCCCCGAGGCCCTGGGCCCGCTGCCGGCCATGACCGCCGCGCTGCGGCACCGTGGCCCCGACGACGAGGGCTACCTCTTCGCCGACAGCCGGAGCGGGACGGCATCGGCGTATGCCGGCGCGGATACCCTGCCCGTCCTCGGCCTGCCCCGCCTCCCCGATGCTCCGCCCGCCGGCGCCGATCTCGCCCTCGGCCACCGGCGTCTCTCCATCATCGACCTCGGCCCCGGCGGCCACGGCCCGATGCGCTCGCCCGACGGGACGCTGTGGGTGACCTACAACGGCGAGATCTTCAACTACCGGGAGCTGCGCGACGAGCTGCGGGCCCTCGGCCACGCGTTCCACACCGCGTCGGACACCGAGGTGCTGCTCGCCGCGTACCGGGAATGGGGCGAAGACTCGCTGAGCCGCTTCAACGGGATGTGGGCCTTCGCCCTCTACGACGCCGCCGCCCGGCGCCTCTTCTGCGCCCGCGACCGCTTCGGCGTGAAGCCGTTCCACTACCACGCCGGGGACGGGCTCTTCGCCTTCGCGTCCGAGATCAAGGCCCTCCTCATCCACCCGGCGGTGCGCGCATCGCCGCACGAGCCCACGCTCCGGGCCTTTCTCGTCCAGGGCGCGCTCCACGAGGGCGCGGAGACCTTCTACGACGGCATCCTGAGCCTGCCCGGCGGGCACCACCTGGCCGTGGACCTGCGCACGGGCGCGCACGAGGTGCGGCGCTGGTACGACCTGCCCGCGCCGTCTCCGGTGTCTGCCGATCCCGCCGCGTTCCGGGAGATCGTGACCGACGCCGTCCGGCTGCGCCTGCGCAGCGACGTCGACGTGGGTACGTGCCTGAGCGGCGGTCTCGACTCCTCCTCGATCGTCGCCCTCACCGCGCGGTTGCGCGACCGCGACGGCGGCGGCCGGCACCGCAGCTTCAGCGTCCTCTATCCCGATGACGAGGGCCTGGACGAGTCCGCCCACGTCTGCGCCGTGGTGGCCGCGACGGGGGTCGAGGGCATTCGGGCCACGCCGACGTCGGCCGATCTGCTCGCGGACCTGCCCGCCCTCGTGCGCCATCAGGACGAGCCGTTCCCCTCTGCCGGCGTCTATTCGCAATGGCGCGTGATGGCACTGGCGCGCGAAGCGGGGGTGCCCGTCCTGCTCGACGGCCAGGGCGCGGACGAGGTGCTGGCCGGCTATCACTACCACTATGGGCCGCATCTGGCCTCCGTGGCCGCGGAGCGGGGCCTGGCCGCCGCCCTGGCCGAGGCACGGCGGGCGCACGAGGTCACGCGCCGGCCCTGGAGCTTCTTCCTCGGCCTGCTCGCCTATCACGCGGTGCCCTTGCCCGCCGGCCTGCGGGCCCGGGCGGTGGCGCGACAGGCCACGCAAGGACGTGTGCCTCCGCATCTCCTCGCCCCGGATTGGAGCGCCGAGGGACGAGCGAGGACCGCCGAGCGCCATCGGCCCCGCACCCGATTGCGCGCCGAGCTGAGGGCGGGGATCCTGACGACGAGCCTGCCCCCCCTGCTCCGCTACGAAGACCGCAACTCGATGGCCTTCTCGGTCGAAGCGCGCACGCCCTTCCTCGACTACCGTCTGGTGGAGCGGGCCCAGGCCCTGCCTTCCGCCGACCTCATCCGAGGCGGGTGGACGAAGGCGATCCTGCGCGAGGCAATGCGGGGGATCGTCCCCGAGTCGGTCCTCTGGCGCCGCGACAAGCTCGGCTTCGCCACGCCCGAGGTCCGCTGGCTGCGGGAGATCGCTCCCCAGGTGCGGGAATGGCTGGGAAGGGAATCACGGCTCGCCCCCCGACTCGACGCCTCCGCCTTCGGGACATGGCTGGCCGGTTCCGACGCGGAGTTGGCGCGGCGCCCGGGCCTGTGGCGTCTCCTGTCCGCCGAGCTGTGGCTGCGACACGTCGAGTCGGCCCGTGCTCGATAGCCTGCGGCGCCGGCAGACGCTGGCGAGCTTCGACTTCCAGTGGGGGGAGCTGCCCGCGGGCGAGGCCATGCTCTCGGACCCGTGGTTCGTCGAGAACGTGGATCGGATCCTCGCCGGCGAGCTGCTCGGCATCGACCGCGGCTGGTTCGCCGGACGGGAGGTCCTCGACGCGGGCTGCGGCGGCGGGCGGTGGACGCTCGGCCTGCTCCGCCTCGGCTGCCAGGTCACCGCGGTGGATTTCTCATCCCACGCCCTGGAGTCGACGCGTGCACAGATGGCGCGCCTGGCTCCCGACGCGATGGCCGAGGGCCGGCTCGCCACCGAGAAGGTCGACCTGCTCGCGATGCCGGCCCCGCTCGCCGGGCGCCGCTTCGACCTCGTGTTCTCCTTCGGGGTCCTCCACCACACCGGCGACACGCGCCGCGCCCTCGGCAACGTAGCCGGCCTGACCCGGGACGACGGCGTGCTCTTTACGTACCTGTACGGCGCCGGCTCCCTGGCGCCGGCGCACCGCTTCGCGCTGGCGCTGGCCCGCGCCGGGCTGGCCCCTCTCGGCTTCCGGGCCAAGCGGATGCTGCTCGCCCGCATGTTGCCCGGACGGGACACCCACCAGGCCTTCGACCTCCTGTCTCCGCTCGTCAACGACCGCCGGACCCACGAGGAGGTCGAGGGCTGGCTGGAGGAACTGGGCTTCACCGACGTGGCGCGCACGATCGATCACCGCGAGCTGTTCCTGCGCGCCGCCCGCCCGGCGTGCTCGGCCCGGCCGTTCCTTCCTCCCCCCGCCGCGCCCTACTGGTTCGAACGCTACCGCCGCCGGCGATGAGGATCGCGGTCGTCGGCTCCGGCCGCTCCGTCCACGCCCTGTCCCGGAGCGTGGCCGTGGCCGAGCGCGGGCACGAGGTCCGCTTCGTGACCGCGGGCGAGGTGCTGCCCGCCGAGGGCATCGAGGTCCGTACGCGACCGCTTCCCGTCCATCCTCTGGCCGCCGCGCGGGCGGGCCGGAGCTTCCTCGCCGACCTGCGCTCCTTCCGTCCGCATCTGCTCCATCTCCACTACGCGGGGAGCAAGCTCGGCACGATGGCGGCCCTCAGCGGGATCCGTCCGATGGCGGTGACCGTCATGGGCGGGGACGTCCTGCCCGAGCAGCACACGGGCGGGCTGTCCGCTCTCGAGCGGCGGGCCACGCGGCGCATCCTCGAGCAGTCCGACCTGCTCCTCGTCAAGTCGGAGGCGTTGCTCCCGGCGCTCGACGCGTGGGGCGGCTTCTCGGCCAAGGCGGAGGTGGTGCGCTGGGGCGTCGACCCCGCGTGCTTCCGCCACGACCCTGCCGGTGCGGAGGCGATGCGGGCTCGCTTCGGCCTCTCTCCCCGCGACCGCGTCATCCTGAGCCCGCGCGCGCTCGCCCCGCTGTACAACATCCACCTGCTCGTGGAGGCGATGCCGGAGGTGCGGGCCGCGGTGCCGGAGGCGCTGCTGCTGCTCACCGAGTACAACGCGCGGGACGACTACCGCGACTCGCTACGCAGGCGCGTCGCCGCCCTCGGCCTCGGGGACCGCGTTCGCTTCGCGGGGGCGGTCCCGGCGAAGGACATGCCGGCCCTCTACTCCCTGGCCGAAGTCGCGGCCTGCGTGCCCTCCTCCGACGGCCTGCCGCAGTCGCTTTTCGAGGCCATGGCCTGCGGGACGCCGGTGGTCCTGGGGCGCCTCTCCGCGTACGCCGAGGTGGTCAGCGACGGGGAGACAGCGGTGCTCGTGGATCTGGCTCCGGCCGCCATCGCCTCTACCGTGGTCCGGCTCATGCTGGACGCGCCGGGGCGCGCGCTCCTCGCCGCCCGCGCTTTGGAGCGGGTGCGGGAGGTGGCCTTCCTGCCCCGCGAGGTGGACCGCGTGGACCGGCTCTACCGCGACCTCGCCGCCCGCGGGCCCCGCCTCTCCCCGAGGCAGGGGCGATTAATCGACGCGCTCGGCCTGCTGCTGCGGTGAGCGCCTTGACGTCCCCCGGAAGGCGCACCCACAATGGCCGATCGTGTGCGGCATCGCCGGTATCCTGCAACCGGGGGGGGCGCCCGTGAACGCCGGCGATCTGCGCGCCATGAGCCGCGCCCTCGCCCACCGCGGGCCGGACGACGAGGGCTTTCATCATGAGGGCGGCCTCGGCCTCGCCCACCGGCGGCTCGCCATCCTCGACCTCAGCCCCGCCGGCCGCCAGCCGATGCCCAACGAGGACGGCACGGTCTGGCTGACGTACAACGGCCAGCTCTACGATTTCGAGCCCCTGCGCCGGAGGCTCGAGGAGCAGGGGCACCGTTTCCGGTCCCACACCGACACCGAGGTGATCGTCCACCTCTACGAGGAGGACGGGGACGAGCTGTTGGCCTCGATCGACGGCATGTTCGCCTTCGCCCTGTGGGATGCACGCCGGCGCCGGCTGCTCCTGGCCCGGGACCGCCTCGGCATCAAGCCGCTCTTCTACGCGCGGCGCGGCGGCGATCTCGCGTTCGCGTCCGAGCTGAAGGCGCTCTTGGCGCTGCCCTGGGTCCCGCGCGAGGTGAGCGCCTCCGCCCTCGTGCACTATCTCTACCAGTCGAGCGTTCCCGGCGACGTCTCGGTCTTCGAGGGCGTGCGCAAGCTCTCCCCCGGGGAGTATCTCGTGGCCGAGGACGGGGCGATCCGGACCGGACGCTACTGGCCGGGGCCGCCGGAGCACGCGCGGCCGGAGTCCCCCGGGTCGGCCACGGACGCGCTCCGCGCGGGGCTCGAGGCCGCGGTGCGCTCGCATCTCGTGGCCGACGTGCCGGTGGGCACGTTCCTGAGCGGCGGCCTCGATTCCACGGCCGTGACCTGGCAGGCCCGGCGCGCGGTGGGCGGGCCGCTCCACACCTTCTCCGTGCGCTTCGAAGGCCCCGCCGCCTACGACGAGGGAGACGCGGCGCTGGCGGTCGCGCGCGCGCTCGACACGACGCACCACGAGCTGCGGCTCGGCCCGGACGCCGTGCGGGACCTGCCGGCCGTGTTCTCGGCAAACGACGAGCCCTTCGCGATCTCGTCCGCCATCGCGCTCCACCACCTCGCGCGGTTCGCGCGCGAGCACGTCAAGGTCGTGCTCACCGGCGACGGCGCGGACGAGATCCTCGGCGGCTACCCGTGGCGCCACGAGCCGGATTGGGGACGGCGCGCGCGGCCGGGGGCGGCCCTGCGCGGCCTCGCGCTCACGGGGGTCCGCAGCCTTCGCGGATCCGTGGGCACGGGTCCCGGCCTGGCCGAGCAGCTCGGGGCGCGCCTGCGGCGCCTCGGCCGCCCGGACGAGCGTTACGCCGAGATCGTGTGCGCGTTCACCCCGGAGGAGATGGAGCGCCTGCTCGCGCCTGATCTTGCGCCGCTGGCGCGGGCGGTGTGGGCGGACTCCCCGCTGCGGCGCGCCTACCGTGCCGAGGGCGGAGCGGACGAGGTCAACCGGCGCCTGCGGGCGGATCTCCGCACCACGCTCGTCGACGAGATGCTGATGAAGGTGGACCGGACGACGATGGCGGCGGGGCTGGAGGCGCGCGTTCCATTCCTCGACCGCCACCTCGTCGAGTGGGCGATGGCCCTCCCCGGGATCGAGAAGGTCCGCGGCGGCATCGGCAAGATCGTGCTGCGGCGGGCGCTTCTGCCGGTTCTGCCGAAGGTGGCGCGGCGGCGCAAGCACGGCTTCGACACTCCGCTCGGCGCGTGGCTGCGCGGTCCGCTGCGGGGCCTCCTCCGCGATCTGCTCGCCCCCGAGGCCGTCCGGCGGCGAGGCCTGCTGCGCGCGGGTGTGGTCGAGCGACTCGTGGCCGCCCACCTCGGCGGGCGGGGCGACCACTCTCGCAAGCTCTTCTCGCTGATGGTCCTCGAGCAGTGGCTGTCCGAACGGGCCCGCGCGCCCCGCTCCACCGCGGCCCCGTCCCTCGCCGCGGTGAGGGCCTGAGGGCGGAGTGCGCGGGCCGGCGCCTCCCCTCCGCCTGCTGTTCGTCATCAACGACCTCGCCCGCGCCGGGGCCGAGACCCAGCTCGTGGCGCTGGCGCTGGCCCTCGACCCCGCGCGGTACGACCGGCGCATCGTCGTCCTCAAGGAGCGCAACGACTTCGCGGACGCGCTGGCGGCGGCAGGCATCCCGGTGGTCGCCCTCCATAGGCGTGGTTGGCCGGACGTGGGCATCGTCCTGCGGCTCTGGGGCGAGATGCGCCGCTTCCGGCCCGACATCGTCCATTCGTTCCTGTTCCTGGGAAACCTGCTCGCGGCCCTCGTCGGGCGCCTGGCGGGCGTTCATTGGATCGTCGTGTCGCAGCGGTGCTCCTACGATGCGACCCTCCCGCCGTTCTGGCGATACGTGGCGCGCCTCAGCCATCGTCTGGCCGACTGCGTCGTCGTCAACTCCCGGGCCGCCCTCGCGGAGGAGAGGGACGCCGGCTTCCCGTCGTCGCGACTCGTCCATGTCCCGAACGCCGCGCGCTCCGGGGTATTCCCCGGCGATGAGGGGGCGCGAGGCCAATCCTCCGACCCCCAGGTCGTGGCGGTCGGACAGTTGGAGACGGTAAAGGGTCACCGCTTCCTCGTCGAGGCCTGGCCCACCGTCCGACGCGCCCACCCGGACGCGTGCCTCGTACTCGTGGGCGAGGGCTCGGCGCGCCGGACGCTCGGGGAGCAGGCCCGACGCCTGGGGGTCGCGGACTCGGTCGACTTCGCCGGGTTCCGCTCGCCGGCCGACGCGTTCATCGCCGGCTGTGACGTACTCGTCCAACCCTCACTGACCGAGGGCCTGCCCAACGCGGTGCTGGAGGCGATGGCGGCCGGCCGGCCGGTCATCGCCTCGCGGGTGGGCGGCGTTCCGGAGCTGGTCGTGGACGGCGAGACGGGGCTGCTCGTGCCGCCCGCCGACTCCGACGCGCTCGCCCGCGCCATCGTCGTCCTCCTGGACGATCCCGATCTCAGGGCGCGGCTGGGCGCCGCCGGCGCCCGGCGCGCGCGCACCCTGTTCTCGCTGGACGCGGTGCGAGAGGCGGTCGAGGCCGTCTACGGGGCGGCCGGCGCGCCCTCGGCGGCGGTGGTCGCGCCCAACCGCTGACGCCCCCGCCGGATCTCGGCGAGCGCCAGCCCGGCGGCGGCGATGAGAACCGGTCCCACCGTCACGCCGTAGCGCGGGCTCGAGTAGACGACGGCATAAGCGGCGAGGTGGCCGAAGACGATGACCGGGCCCACGAGAAGCGCGAGGTCGCGCTTCCGGAGCGCGTGCGCCGACAGCCACGCCGCGAGGGCGAACAGGGTGACGTTGAAGGCCGTCGCGATGAGGTAGGTGGGGCCGAAGGTCCCCGTACGCGAGAGGCCGGCTTGCACGAACCACGTCCGCGCCGGAAGCATGAACCGGATGGCCCGCTCCGCGCAGAGACCCAGCCACCGCGCCGGATGGGCGGCGATGCGCCGGAGCGCCACGCGAGCGAGATGGCGATCGAGCGCGGGTTCCTCGGCCTGCCCGCTCTGCTCCCATTCCCGCCGTGCTTCGACGTATTCGGGGAAGGTGTTCCAGTTCTCGATCCTGTTCGAGACGGTACCGCCGAGCAGCGTGTGGCCGGCGTTTCCCGTCGTGATCTCGGGGCGTCCGAGCACGCGCTGGTTGCGAACCATCCACGGGGCGAGCACGAGCGCGCAGCCGAGCGCGAGCGCGCCCACGCGGATCCACGAGCGCCGTCCCGTGGCTCCGATGATCGCCGCCAGGGCGACGCCCACGGGCAGGACCGTCGGCTTCGCCAGCGCGGCCAGGCCGAGGGCGGCGCCGGCGGCGAGGCTGCGCCCGATGGACGGTCCCTCCACCGCGCGCCCGGCCAGCACGAACACGACCGCGATCAGCAACGAGAGCAACGTCTCCTGGAGGACCAGCGCGGCCGAGGTCAGCAGCGGTGGATACAAGAGGATCGCGACCGCCACCGCGTCGGCAACCGCGCGGCCCCGGGGCCGCAGCGCGCGCCGCACCACGAGCGCCGCGAGCACGAGGAACCCGACGTTCATCAGAGTGAATGCGCGGGGGTCCTCGCCGAAGAGCCGGATGGTGACGCCGAGCGCGAGCGGGAACAGCGGCAGCCGGTACTGCAACGGGTGGCCGTTGCCTTCCCGCAGACCCTGCCCTGCCGCCCACGCGCGGGCCGGGTCCAGGTATCCGGGGCTGTCGTCGACCACGAGGGCGGGAAAGCCGAGCGCGAAGGCGAACGCCACGCCCACGGACAGGAGGACCGGCCAGGGCGCCGCCTTCAAGCGGCCAGCGCGGCGAGTAGCCATCGAACGTGCTGCGGACATCGTAGCGTAGGGGAGGTGCTATGATGCGCGCCATCGAAACAACCACGTACGCCCCGGATGCTCCGGACGGCACGACCGTGGGCCTGCCCGCGATGGTGGTGCGGCGCCTCTCGCATCTCCATCCGCGCCTGGGCGTGGCCCACATCCTCCTCGAATGGGCGGCCATCGTCGTGGCGGCGTGGGTGACGGAGACGTTCTGGCACCCGCTGCTCTACGCGGTGGCCGTCGTCTGGATCGGCTCCCGCCAACACGCCCTGGCCGTCATGGCCCACGACGGTGTCCATGGCCTGATCGTGCGAAACCGACGCGCGAACGACCTCCTCGCAGAGCTGCTGCTCGCCTGGCCGGTGCTCATGCCGTTCCGTTCGTACCGGCACGTCCACCGGCTCCACCATCGGCACCTGGGCACGGAGCGCGATCCGGACTTCGCCCGCAACCGGCCCGAACGTCTGGGCCGGCGCGGCGGCGCCACGGAGTTCGCGCGCATCATGCTGGGACTGAACGCCGAGCAGCGGGGCCTCCTCGCGTTCTTCGGCTCGGGTGATGCGGCGATCGAGACGGAGACGCTCAGAGCGCGACCGTGGCTGCGCGGCGCCTACTACGCCGTCGTCCTCGGCGTGGCCTGGACCTTCGGCGGTCTCTCGCTGCTCGGGCAGTACTGGCTCGTCCCCCTCTGCACATGGTTCCTCTTCTGCATGCGACTCAAGGGAACGGCGGAGCACTTCGCGGTCGAAGGCAGCGACGCGCTGAACCTGAGCCGCTCCATCCGGCCGGGGCCGCTCGCGCGCCTGCTGATCGCTCCCAAGCAGGTCTACTGCCACATCGAGCACCATCTGTACCCGAGCGTCCCCCACTACCGGCTGCGCGAGCTGCAAGACGAGCTGATGAAGCAGCCGGGCTACGCCGAGCGGGCCCATGTCACCGGCAGCTACTTTGCCTTCCTCCGCGAGTGCGCCCGGTTCGGCTCCGTGAGAAGCGCTCCCTAGTCCGAACCGGCTGGAGCCCCATTTCCATCGTCGCGGACCGTGACGAGGTGTCGCTCGACCCCGACTGCCACTTCCGCCGATGTTGCGGAGCCGAAGGAACAGGCCGGAGGCTTTGGCCGGCTGACGAACCACACCGCCACTGCCAGCGCCCCCACGTACAGCGCCTGCCGCAGGAAGACGGGATGAGCGATGCGAAAGGCCAGGGAGCCATAGACGCGAGCCAGCTCCTCCATCTGGGCCTGCAGTCCGAGGGCACCCACGTAGTTGCCGGGGAACCAGACGGTCGAGATCGCCAGCGCGCCCGCGGTCACGACGACGAGGTACCGGGCGGTCCGGAGATGCGGCTCCGCGGCGAGGACGAGCGCGAGCACGATCGCGGTCAGGCCGTCGATGTTCTGCCGCGACTCCGGGTTCGCGGCGAGCAGGAGGTGAGCCAGCAGATAGACCGTCATGCCGAGACCCAGCCGGTGCGTGGCCTCGCGGAAGCGGGGCCAGAGG
>QHVJ01000047.1 GCA_003222275.1 Acidobacteriota bacterium
AGTGGTAGAGCCGCACGGAGCCGACGATGGTATCCACCGCTCCCGAGTCGCGGGCGGCGTCGTCCTCCTCGCCGGAGTACGAGATCAGCAGCGCCGTTTCGTCGTCCGACACGGAGAAGTACCGCCAGCAGACGCCCTCGCTGACGCGCGTGTGCGAGTAGACGCGGCACGCGGTGCCGAGGGAGGCGGCGATGTCCTCTTCCTCGACATCGATGCCCAGCGAGACCAGGAAGCGGGTGAGGAAGTCGGCCCGTCCGAAGCTGGGCTGGAGCCCACCCACGTGGCGCGCGCCCGACAGGTACACGACGCCCCCGCCGTGAGGGCTGCGCAGCGTGGTCACGCTGTCCTCCGTCTTCATGTCCCAGCCCTCGGGGACCTCGAGAGTGAACCAGCCGCGGGCGTCGGCGAGAACGGGCATGGCACCGCCGTCTAGTCTAGAACCTTACCCGGGCGCGCGCGCGTCGGCTCGCCGTCACTCACGACCAGCTCTCCGCCGACCAGCACGTCGCGGATGCCGGCGGGAAACAGCGCCGGCTCCTCGAAAGTGCCACGGTCGGCCACGGTCGCGGCGTCGAAGACCACGAGGTTCGCCCGATAGCCCGGGCGCACGAGGCCGCATCCCTCGAAGCCGAACGCGCGGGCGGCTTGCGACGTGAGCTTTCGCACCGCTTCTTCGAGGCTCACGAGGCCCTTCTCCCGCACGAAGCGGCCGAGGATGCGGGGGTAGGTGCCGTACGCCCGCGGGTGCGGCCGGCCGCCGAGCAGCCCGTCGGTGCACGCGTTGACCCACGGCTGCCGGAAGATGCGCTCGACGACCGCCTCGTCCTGGGAGAACGAGATCATGGCCACGCCCATCCGTTCCTCGAGCAGCAGGTCGAAGGCGGCTTCGAACGGATCCTGGCCCCGGGCCCGGGCCATCTCCGCCAGGCTCTTCCCCAGCCACTCCGGGTGCCGGCCGGACGGAATGTCCGCCACGACGATCCCCTCCGGTCCGCTCCAGCTCCAGAAGTTGTCCCAGTCCGCGGGACCGGCCTCGGCCATCGCCGCCTTCATCCGGGCCCGCGCGGCGGCGTCGCGCAGGCGAGCGAGCGTCGCCTCGGTTCCCCCGTCGTGGGCCCAGGGAGGGAGGATGGCTCCCAGCAGGGTGCTCCCGGCGACATACGGGTATTGATCGGCCGTGAGGTGAAGGCCGTCCGCCTGGGCGCGCGCGACGAGGCCCAGCACCTCGTCCACGCGGGCCCAGTTGTTTCGTCCCGCCAGCTTGAGATGCGAGATGTGGATCCGGCAGCCCGACTCGTGGGCCACCGCGACCATCTCGCGCACCGCCTCCAGGATGCGGTCGCTCTCGCTGCGCATGTGGACGACGAGGGGACGGTGCGTCTCGGCGAGGACGCGGCCGAGGTCCACCAGCTCCGCGGTGTCGGCGTAGCAGCAGGGTGGATAGATGAGGCCCGTCGACATCCCGCACGCGCCCTCGGCGAGGGCCTGACGCAGGAGCGCCTGCATGGCCGCCTTCTGCTCGGCGCTCGCGCGCCGGTCTCCGCCCCCCATCACCCACTGCCGGATCGCGCCGTGAGGCGCGAGATACGCGACGTCGGGAACGGGCCGCGACCGGGCGACGCGGCGGAGGTAGCCGCTGACACCCGACCAGTCCCACGGCACGCCGAAGTCACCGAGCAGCCCGGACAGCTTCTGCTTCAGCGCCGGGCGCTCCTCCTCCTTCACCGGCGCCACCGAGATGCCGTCCTGGCCGAAGACCTCCAGCGTGATCCCCTGCCGCACCTTCATGGGCAGGGTCGGATCGGCGAGCACCTTCACGTCGGAGTGGCTGTGCGTGTCGATGAAGCCCGGACACACGACGTGACCCGCGCAGTCGCGGCTCTCGTCGCCGGCGAGGCGATGTCCCACCGCCACGACGCTGCCGTCCTTCACCGCGACGTCGGCCGAGAGCGGCGGGCCCCCCGAGCCGTCGACGACCGTCCCCCCGCGAAGGACGAGCGTGGAGGAGGTCAACTACAGCACGTCCTTGGCGACGTCCCCATACGTCTCGGGCCGCCGGTCTCGGTAGAACTGCCAGTGGGCGCGCACCTTCTGGATGAGGTCCAGGTCGAGATCGGCCACCACCAGCTCGTCCCGGTCGCGGCTGCCCTGGACGAGGATCTGGCCGTAGGGGTCGCAAAAATAGGAAGAGCCGTAGAACTCGCCGAAGTTCCACGGAGCCTCGCGGCCCACGCGGTTTATGGTGCCGACGAAGTAGCCGTTGGCGATGGCCATCGACGTCTGCTCGATGCGCCAGAGGTTGTCCGAATGCCCGCTGGTGGTCGCCGAAGGCACGAAGACGATCTCCGCCCCGTGCAGCCCGAGCGCCCGGGCTCCCTCGGGGAAATGGCGGTCATAGCAGATGTAGACGCCGATCGTGGCGTAGCGCGTCTTGAACACCGGGTAGCCGAGGTTGCCGGGCTTGAAATAGAACTTCTCCCAGAACGCGGGCAGGCAGTGCGGGATGTGGTTCTTGCGGTACTTGCCGAGGTAGCGGCCGTCGGCGTCGATGACGGCGGCGGTGTTGTAGTAGACGCCGGTCGCTTCCTCCTCGTAGACCGGCACCACCATCACCATCTCGTGCTGGCGGGCCTGCTCCTGCATGAGCTTGACCGTCGCCCCGTCGGGCACCCGTTCGGTGAACGCGTACCAGCGCGGGTCCTGCTCCGCCGCGAAGTACGGCCCGTAGAACAGCTCCTGCAGGCAAAGGATGCGCACGCCCTTGGCCCCCGCGTCCGCGATCAGCTCGAGGTGCTTGTCGATCATGGCCTGCCGGATCTCGGGCAGGCCGGCCTCGGCCGGCGATTTGACGTTGCTCGCCTGGATCAGGCCGCAGCGCACGACGCCTGGCATGGGTCGTCTCCTTGCCGTAAAAGGGCCCCGGGACCCGAAAGTGTACCCCGGCCGGGAGGGTTCAACGCCTGGCCCCGCCCCCGCTAGAGCGCGGCCATGCGCGACCACACGTCGCGGGCGGCGGCGCGGGCGCGGGCGAAGATCGCGGCCGCGTCCACCCCGGCCATCCGCCGGTCGCGCACCGTCCATCGTCCCGCCACCATCACCGAGCGCACGTGGCTCCGGTCGACGCCGAAGAGGAGATGGCCGGCGAGGTTGTCGCCGTGCAGCTCGGTGGGCGGCCGGTAGTCCAGGACCACGAGGTCGGCGGGGGCGCCGGCGTCGAGCTTGCCGAAGGGCAGGCCGAACAGGGCCGCGGCCAGACGGTGCCCTCCGGCCACGAGCTGCAGCGTGGCGGGAACGGCGTCGTCGCGTCCGGCCTCCCGCATCTTCAGGCAGGCGGCGCGAGCCTCGGCGAACATGTCCTCGTCCATGCCGTCCGTCCCCAGCGCGGCACGGCGCAGCGCGGCGGTGGGCGCGTAGCCGACGGCGTTGTTCATGTTCGAGCGCGGGTTGTGGGCGATCCAGCATCCCTTGGCATGCGTGACCTGGACCTCCTCGGGGCTCAGGTGGACGCAGTGGGCGAGCAGCGCGCGCGAGGCGAGCAGGCCGCACCGATCGAGCCGCTCGATGACGGTGCCGCCGTGACGCGCGCGGCAGTCGTCCACGTCGGCGCGGTCCTCGGCCACGTGGATGTGGAGGCTGCTCCCGGTGTCGGACACCGCACGGGCCAGCATCTCCAGGCTCTCGTCGCCCAGCGTGAAGCTGGCGTGGGCGCCCACGAGCCCGCGGGCGAGGACGGTCGCCCGCTCGCGCGCGAAGGTCACGTTCTCTTCGATCCCCAGGTCGCGGCCCTCCGGCCCGTTGCGGTCGGTGACCTCGTAGCAGAGCGCCGAGCGGAGGCCCACTTCCTCCAGCGCGCCCTGCAGCGCGCCGAGCGAGCCGCGGATGAACGAGGGCGAGGAGTGATGGTCGATGAGCATCGTGGTCCCGGACCGGGCGGCCTCGATGGCGCCGACCAGGCCCGACAGGCGGACCGACTCCGCGTCGAGCGCGCGGTCCAGCTTCCACCACACGCGCTGCAGGATCTCGACGAAGCTCCTCGGCGCGGACGCGGGCCCGGGCATGCCGCGGGCGAGGGCGCTGTAGAGGTGGGTGTGGGCGTTGACGAGCCCGGGCATCACCAGCGCACCCTCCAGCTCCAGCACGTCCTCTCCGGAGCCGGACGCGAGGGGCCGGCCGCGCTCGACGATGCGCTCGCCCTCGACCCTCAGGTCCGCGTCGTCGACACGGGGCGGATCGAAGGTGGCGAGGCGGGCGCCCTTCAGCAGCATTGAGGCCACCAGGAATTCTAGCGCGCGGGCGCGTAGAATCGCTCCCATGGCGGAAGCGAAGGTCAGTGCCCGCGAGGCCCGCGAGGTCGCCGAGGCCGCCCGCGAATCGGAATGGCGGGCGGAGAGCTTCGTTCGTGACCTGTTCGACGGCAAGCTCCGTCTCGACCTCGTCCATCCCTACCCTCGGCCGGATCCGGAGGAGGAGGCGCGGGCCCGGCCCTTCCTCGAGGCCCTGGAGACGTTCCTCCAGAACGAGGTGGACGGCGACGAGATCGACCGCACCGGCAAGGTGCCGCCGCACGTCGTCGACGGCCTCCGGAAGATGGGCGCCTTCGGCATCAAGATCCCGCGGGAGTACGGTGGGCTTGGCCTCTCGCAGCACAGCTACACGCGGGCCATCCGCCTCGTCTCCGGCGTCGACGGCTCCGTCACCGCCCTGCTGTCCGCCCACCAGTCCATCGGCGTCCCCCAGCCGCTGAAGCTCTTCGGGACCGAGGAGCAGAAGAAGCGATACTTCCCTCGCCTCGCGAAGGGCGCGATCTCCGCCTTCGCCCTGACCGAGGCGAACGTCGGCTCCGACCCCGCGGCCATGGAGACGAGCGCCGTCCCTACCGAGGACGGCCAGGCGTTCATCCTCAACGGCGAGAAGCTCTGGTGCACGAACGGTACCGTGGCCGAGCTACTGGTCGTCATGGCCCGCACCCCGTCGAAGGTCGTGGACGGACGCGAGCGGCGGCAGATCACCGCGTTCATCGTGGAGACCAATTGGCCGGGCGTGGAGGTCGTGCGGCGCTGCGAGTTCATGGGGCTGAAGGCGATCGAGAACGGGGTCATCCGATTCACGGACGTGCGGGTGCCGCGCGAGAACGTGCTCTGGAAGGAGGGCAGCGGCCTCAAGCTCGCCCTCATCACGCTCAACACGGGACGCCTCACGCTGCCCGCGTCCTCGGTGGCGGCGGGCAAGCGCTGCCTCCAGATCGCGCGCACCTGGGCCGCCGAACGCGTGCAGTGGGGAGCGCCGGTCGGCAAGCACGACGCCGTGGCCCAGATGCTGGGGTCGATGGCCGCGAGCACGTTCGCCATGGAGGCGATCTCGGAGCTGTGCTCGCTGCTCGCCGACCGCCACGACTACGACATCCGGCTCGAAGCGGCCATCGCCAAGCTGTACAACTCCGAGGCGGGCTGGCGCATCGTCGACGACACGGTGCAGATCCGCGGCGGGCGCGGCTACGAGACGGCGCGGTCGCTGGCCGCGCGGGGCGAGCCGCCGGTCCCGGTGGAGCGCATCATGCGGGATTTCCGCATCAACCTGATCTTCGAGGGTTCGAGCGAGATCATGCACCTGTTCATCGCGCGGGAGGCGGTGGACCGGCACCTGAAGATCGCCGGCGAGCTCGTCTCCCCCGACGCGCCCCTGGGCCGCAAGGCCGCCGCCGCGCTGCGGGCGGGACTCTTCTACGCGACCTGGTATCCGGCGCGGTGGCTGGGCTGGGGCCACTGGCCGCGCTACGCGGGCTTCGGGCGTCTCGCGACCCACCTGCGCTACGTCGACCGGACGTCGCGCCGGCTGGCCCGCGGCCTCTTCCACGCGATGGTGCGGTTCGGGCCGAAGCTCGAGAAGCGCCAGGCCGTGCTGTTCCGGCTCGTGAACGTGGGGGGGGAGCTGTTCGCGATGGCGGCGGCGTGCGCCCGGGCGGAGATGCTGCGCCACTCGCCGGGGACCGATGCGGCGGGCGGGGTGGAGATGGCCGACCTGTTCTGCCGCCAGGCGCGGCGCCGGGTCGAGGACTCCTTCCGCAGCCTCTTCCGCAACGACGACGTGCGCACCTACCGCGTCGCCCAACAGGTGCTCGCCGGCGAGCACCTGTGGCTCGAGCAGGGGCTCGTGCGCGAGGTCTTCGAGCGGGCAGTCGCGAAGCAGGAGACGGAGACGGCGGTCACGCACCGCTGACCCATCTGGCGCACAGGCGCCCACCCACGTAGAATCCCCACCGAACTCACCTCACGGGAGGACTGCATGCGGCCTACCAGACAACTGGTGGTCATCCTGGCCTTCTGTCTCGCCATGGGCTGTGCGGCGCCGCCGAAGCCGGGCCCCGCCACGCTGCGGCTCACCGATCTGTACAAGCCGGAATCGGTGGCGAACCGCGTACCGCCATCGCCGCCGCCGCCCCGCAGCGAGTGGCGCTTCGATGGATCGGCCGCAGCGGCGGCGCCCGGAGAGACGCCCAAGAATCCGGCTACCCGCGGCTGGGAGGCGTTCAACGGCGTCTCGGGGTTGGCCATCCGTGACGGGCGGCTGGTCGGGCGGACGACCGACGACATGCCGCTCGTGCATTTCGAGCGCACCTCCGGAATGGACGATCCCGACCCGGTCCAGGAGGTCGAGGTCCGGATGCGCTTGTCCGCGGGCAGCCAGGTGGGCATGGGCTTCTCGCATTCCGAGAAGCTGGATCGCGCCGCCTTCCTCGGCGCGGCCCACGTCTTCCCGCCCTCCTTCACCAGCCCGGTGGTAGCCGGTGGCGAGATGCGCAGCTACGTCCTGAAGACCAGCATGAGCGGCGCCGGCTCGCGCGTTCGCCACGTCCTGCTCCGGCCCGGAGACCAGCCCGGAGCGACCTTCGAGGTCGAGTCCATCCGGCTGGTCCTCCGCCGGGAGCACCTGGCCGCCGTCGCGTCGGGCCTCGGCTGGCAGGGGCTGTCGGAGATCTACCGAGAGACGCTCGTGGCTCGTTCGCCGGAGGCCATGAAGTTCGATCTCGCCCTGCCGAGCCGGCCGCGACTCGACGTGGCTCTGGGCACGGTCGAGGACGGACCCGTGACCTTCCGCGTCTCCGTCCGCCCCGAAGGCGGCGAAGAGGGCACGGCGATGGAGCGCACGATCACGCGGCCGCAACGGTGGGAGACGGTACCGGTGGACCTGGCGCCCTACGCCGGACGGCAGGTTGCCCTCACGCTGTCGCTCGCGGCCGAGAAGCCCGGAACCATCGGATTCTGGGGCGCTCCAACCGTACGCAGCGTCGCGGCGCCGCCTCCGCCGAGCGAGGGCAAGGCAGGGCCCGAAACCCCGCAGGGCGTGATCCTGATATGGGCCGACACGCTGCGGCGGGACCACCTCGGGGCGTATGGCTACGCGCGTCCGACCAGCCCCGTCGTCGACCGGCTCGCGCGCGAAGGCGTGCTCTTCCGCGATTGCGTGGGCCAGGCCTCCTGGACGAAGGTGGCCACGCCGACGCTCATGACCGCGCTCTACCCCTCCTCGCACGGCGTGCAGGACTTCCCTGACCGCCTCCCCGGCTCGGCGGTGACGCTGGCCGAGGTCTACCGCGACGCGGGCTACGCGACGCTCTCGTTCTCTTCGATCCTGTTCACCGGGAAGTTCTCGAACCTGCATCAGGGCTTCGAGGAGGTCCAGGAGAGCTCCTCGTTGCCGGAGGGCCGCTCCAGCAAGACCGCGCGCGAGTACGTGGATAGGCTCCTGCCGTGGCTGGAGACGCACCGCGACGTGCCGTTCTTCGTGTTCCTCCACGTCTCCGACCCGCACGATCCCTACAAGCCGTACCCGCCCTACGACGCACTGTGGGCCGACCCCGCGGGCGCGTCCGAGCACGAGCGCCAGCTGGGCGAGGCCCGCAAGGTCATCACCGAGCCGCTGCTGAGAGCCTTCGGCATGCCGAGCCGCGAGGAGCTGGTGAAGGCGAAGATCGACCCCGAGGCCTACGCCGAGTTCGACCGCGCGTGGTACGACGGCTCCATCCGCGGCATGGACGCCGAGATCGGCCGCCTCGTGGAACGACTGCGCGGGCTCGGCCTGGAGCGGAAGACGCTCCTCGTCTTCACCGGCGATCACGGAGAAGAGTTCTACGAGCACGGCCGTGCGTTCCACGGCCAGAGCGTCTACGGCGAGATGAACAACATGCCTCTCGTCGTCTGGGGACCGGGCGTCGTCCCCGCCGGCCGGACCGTCGAGCAGACCGTGCAGACCGTGGACCTGATGCCAACCCTGCTGGAGCTGAGCGGCCTTCGCATTCCGCCCGGCGTCCAGGGCCACAGCCTCGCGTCGCTCCTTTCGCCCGGCGCCGCCGACGGTCGTGGCACGGCGCACGCGAGCGCGCCCGATTCACGGCCGGCCATCTCGGAAAAGGCGGAGACGAAGGATGCCGGAGGCCCGCCTCCCCGCGACACCGCCGCGGAGGCCGTCGTCCTCGGCGGCTGGAAGCTCATCCACAACACGAAGCGGCCGGAAGGAAAGCCGGAGTTCGAGTTGTATGACCACGCGAAGGATCCGCTGGACGCGCACGACGTCGCCGCCGCCCATCCCGAGGAGGTGGCGCGGCTGGCAAAGACTCTCGACGCCTGGCGGCGGATGGTGACGGCGGCCCGCCTCAAGCCGGACTCGGAAGCCAACCAGAACCTGAGCAAGGAAGAGCTGGAGCGGCTGAAAAGCCTGGGCTACATCCAGTAATCAAATGGGCTGGTCTTCGAGGTAGGCCGCCAGCTCCGCGTCGTTCGGTCGAAGCGTCACCGGCTTGCCGGCCGCGCGCATCGCGCTCTTGACGTCCTTCAATCCGCTGCCGGTCACGATCGCCAGCGCGGTGTCGCGCCGCGAGACGACGCCATCCTCCACCGCCTGGCGAAGCCCCGCCACGCCCGCCACCCCCGCCGGCTCCCCGAAGACGCCGGACAGCCGGCCCGCCTGGCGCATCGCCTCCAGCATCGCCTCGTCCGAGACGGCCACGAAGGCGCCCTTCGACTCGCGCACCGCCCGCAGCGCCTTGCGCCAGTTCCGCGGATGGCCGACGCAGATGCTGTCGGCGAGCGTCTGCGCGGGCCCGGGCTCCAGGTCGCGCCGCTGCTCGAACGCGTCGACGAGGGGCCGCGCGCCCTCGGCCTGCACGCCCAGCATGCGCGGCAAGCGGCGGATGAAGCCGAGCGCCTTCATCTCCTGCAGCCCCTTCCAGGTTCCCGCAATCGTGCAGCCGTCGCCGACCGACACCGCCACCCAGTCGGGGACCTCGGCCCCGAGCTGCTCGGCGATCTCCAGCCCGCAGGTCTTCTTGCCCTCCACGAGGGAAGGGTTCACGGCCGCGTTGCGGTTGTACCAGCCGTAGGCCTCGCAGGCCCGCTGGCACAGCTCCCACGTCTCGTCGTAGCTTCCCTTCACGCGGATCACGCGGGCGCCGAAGACGAGGAGCTGGGCCACCTTCGGCTCGGGCGCGAACTCGGGAACGAAGATCATGGAGCTCAGCCCCACGCTGGCCGCCGCTCCCGCCAGCGACGAGGCGGCGTTTCCCGTGGACGCGCAGGCCACGACCCGGACCCCGCTCGCGAGCGCCCGCGCGACCCCCACCCCGCTCGCGCGGTCCTTGAAGGATGCCGTCGGGTTGCGGCTTTCGTCCTTGAGACGCAGGCTTCGGACCCCGGCCCAGCGCGCGAGCCGCGGCGCATTCTCCACCGGCGTCCAGCCCACGTGAAGCGGCGCGACCCGCGCCCCGGCCGGCAGCGGCAGCAGCTCGCGATACCGCCACTGGTCGCGCGGCCGCGACGCGAGCGTGCGAGGGTTGATCGCCCGGCGGGCCCGGTCGAGGTCGAACTCGATGTCGAGGATGCCCTCGGGACCGCACCGCAGGCACGGACCGTCGTACGCGGCGCGGGAGTGAATCCAGCGCCGCTCATCTTGCGGGTCCGCTTCGCGGACCCGGGGTCGCCCGCGGTACCGTTTCCCGCAGCGCATGCATACGGCGCCCGTCACCGCGCCCGCCGCCGGTCGAGTTGTCCGCTTCCGTGCTTCCAATGGATACTTTGCGGCCATGAAGATCCTTCGCCCCGCGATCGTCATCCTTATATCCGCTCTCGTCGCGCCGTTCCAGGCCGCGAAGGCGGCGGCGCCGGCGGGGGTGACGGCGCTCCGCTGCGGCCGGCTGATCGACGGCAAGCGCGCGGAGCCGATCGAGAACGCGGTCGTGATCGTGGAGGGCGAGCGCATCAAGGAAGCCGGGGCCGGACTCGCCGTGCCCGCCGGCGCGCGCGTCGTCGACCTCGGCCGGGGCACCTGCCTGCCCGGCCTCATCGACAACCACACGCACGTGATGCTCCAGGGCGACATCACGGCCGCCGACTACGACGAGCAGCTCCTGAAGGAGTCGATCCCCTATCGGGCCATCCGGGCCACCGCCGCCGTGCGCACCGCGCTCATGAACGGGTTCACCGCCCTGCGGGACCTCGAGACCGAGGGCGCGATGTACGCGGACGTCGACGTCAAGACCGCCATCAACCGGGGGGTCATCCCGGGCCCGCGGATGTTCGTGTCCACGCGCGCGCTCGCCCCCACCGGCACGTATCCGCTCCTCGGCTACTCGTGGGAGCTGAGGGTCCCGGAGGGCGTGCAGATCGTGGACGGGGCCGACAACGTGCGCCACGCGGTGCGCGAGCAGGTCAAATACGGCGCGGACTGGATCAAGTACTACTCCGACCGGCGCTACTTCATGAAGGACGGCGCGCTGCACTCATGGGTCAACTTCACCGGCGAGGAGGCCAGGGCCCTCGTCGAGGAAGCCCATCGCCTCGGCCGGAAGGTCGCCGCCCACGCGATCGGCCGGGACGGGATCGAGTCGGCGCTCAAGGCGGGGGCCGACACCATCGAGCACGGCGACGGCCTCGACGACGAGCTCCTCGACCTGATGGTCCGCCGCGGGGTGTACTGGTGCCCGACGATCTTCGTCGGCGCCTACGTGGCCGAGGGCCGCGCGGCCGCGGGCGCTCCCATCTGGAAGACCATGGTCGATCTGGAGCGACAGGCCTTCGGCAAGGCTCTGCGCAAGGGCGTCAAGATCAGCTACGGCACCGACGCCGGCGGCTACGCCTGGACCGAGAACCAGGCGAAGGAGTTCGCCTACATGGTGCGCTACGGCATGACGCCCCTCCAGGCCATCCACGCGGCGACTTCGGTCGCGGCCGCCCTGCTCGGCCAGGAGGCGGACCTGGGCTCGGTCGAGCCGGGCCGCTACGCCGACATCGTCGCCGTCAAGGGCGACCCGCTGGCCGACATCACCGAGCTGGAGCGGGTGAGCTTCGTGATGAAGGGCGGCGTCGTCTACAAGCAGGAGTAAGCCGCCCGGGGACGTGTCGTGAGCGCGGTCACCGTGTGCGCGCGGCCAACGGCGCTGGCCGCGTCACCAGGCTAGGCTCTCCCGAAGAGCCGCGTCGCCTCCGCCCTTTGCACGAGGCGGAGCGTGACGAGAGCGCTCGCGATTCCACCCGTCGTGAAGGAAGGACCCCCCATGGACCCACGTGACCGTTCGATCCGAGACGGTGAGCCCGAACTCCCTCCGCGGCGCGCCTTCCTGGCCCGCATGGGCGGGTTGGGTGCGGCGACGCTGGCCGGGGTCGTCGCGCCTCCGCTCGCGCCGCGCGGGCCCGAGACCGCCGAGGGCGCCGGCATCGAAGCGATCGGCGACGTTCGCCGGCACCTGCAGGCATATCAGGTCCGGCAGAAGTCCGCGCTCCGTCTTCTCCGCCGGCCGCTCTTGCCCCATCCCGACAATGGCGACGAGAGCCGGTACGCCAGCCGCCTCGGAAGCTACAGCAAATGCCTGCCGCACGACGATCACGGCAACGTGGACGGCCCGGCCTACGGCAAGCTGCTGGCCGCCCTCGCCAGCGGCAGGAAGGCCGACTTCGAGGCGATTCCCATGGGCGGGACGGTCAAGCTGGCGAACCCGCAATCGGCCCGCGCCTTCGACCTCGAGGGATTCGACTCGAACGAGCTCGCGCTACCCGCGCCGCCGGAGTTCAGCAGCGCCTGGGAAGCCTCCGAGATGGCGGAGGTGTACTGGGCGGCGTTGACTCGGGACGTGCCGTTCACCGACTACGAGACCGATGCTTCCATCGCCCAGGCCGCGAGCGACCTGTCGGGCTTCTCCGATTTCCGTGGTCCGAAGGAGGGCGGCAGCGTCACCCCCGCCACCCTCTTCCGCGGCGACACGCCGGAAGACCTCGTCGGCCCCTACATCTCGCAGTTCCTCTGGCGGGACGTCCCCTATGGGCCCATCACGTTCGCGCAGAAGTACCGCACCGCGGCGGCGGGCACGGACTACATGACGTCGTTCGCCGACTGCCTGGCCCGGCAGCGCGGCGGGGCGGCGAGCGGCACCGTTTTCGATCCGACGCCCCGCTACATTCGCAACGGTCGCGACCTCGCCGAGTGGCTGCACCGCGACTTCAGCATCCAGGCGGGAGTGAACACGGCCCTGATGCTGCTCTCCCCCGCGTTCGGGCCGGCCGCCCTGGACGCGGGGAACCCCTACCTCACCTCGCTCACCCAGGGCTCGTTCGTGACCTTCGGCCCTCCCCACGTGATCGACCTCGTGGCCCGCGTCGCCAACGCCGCCCTGCGCGCCGCCTGGTACCAGAAGTGGCTCGTCCATCGCCGCGTGCGTCCCGAGGCGTTCGGCGCGCGGGTCCACCACCAGGTGACGGGCGTGGCCACCTCGCCCATCCATTCGGAGCTGCTGAGCTCGGGCGCGCTGAGCGCGGTCTTCAGCGCGAAGGGCACGTACTTGCTGCCGATGGCCTATGCCGAAGGCTGCCCCGCGCACCCCGCATATCCCGCGGGCCACGCGGCGTTCATCGGAGCGTGCGTGACCGTCCTCAAGGCGTTCTTCAAGGAGTCGTTCGTGATCCCCGCCCCGGTCGTAGCCGGAGCGGACGGGCTGTCGGTGACACCGTACGCGGGCCCCGACCTCACGGTGGGAGGGGAGCTGAACAAGCTGGCCGCCAACGTCGCCCTGGGCCGCGACACGGCGGGTGTCCATTGGCGCAGCGACGGCATCGAGGGACTCAACCTGGGCGAAGCGGTCGCCATCGGCGTTCTCGAGGACCTGAGGGGCACCTATACGGAGGAGTTCGGAGGCTTCTCGTTGACGAAGTTCGACGGGACGACGGTGACCGTCTAGCCCGTCGCCGCCGCTTGCCGCTCGCGGATCCGGCGGTCCACCTCCGCCGCCTTCTCCTGGTGTGCAACCCAGAAGGCCGGGTCCTCCTGTGCGCGCAGCTCGGCCACAGTCTTGCCCTGCTGCTCGACCCAGGTGAAGTACTTCTGGTTGTGCCAGCGGCGCCGGACCGCGGCGGTTCCTTCGAGGAGCCACTCGCTCGTGGGCTCGCGGAACAGGGTGAGGCGGCGGCGGGCCTCGCCGGGAGTCATGGGCCCGCGCTCGCGATCGAGGCGCCGCAGGACCGACGGATAACGGTCGAAGCCGTCGGTGGCCACGGTGACGATCGCCTGTTGCGGACCCAGGCCCAGGTGACGCGCGGCCTTGATCGACGCCAGGACGTTGCCCGCTCCGCTGATCCCGAAGACACCCGTCCAGCTCCGCGCGAGCTCGGCGGGAACGCCCTCCGCGGCCAGCGTCTCCGTTCCCTCCTCCAGCAGCTGAAGGCCTTCGAGGCACTCCTGATCGTCCACGCACACGAGCAGGTCCGTCGCCCACACGTTGTGGATCCAGGTGACGTGCTTGTCGCCGATGCCCTCGATGCGATGGGCGCCGAAGCCGACGTTGTACAAGGTCGGGCACTGCACCGGCTCCACCGCCACCGTCGCCGCCGCGGGAAAGCGCCGCTTGATCGCTTCCCCGGCGGCGATCGTGCCCGCCGAGCCCATGGCGGAGACGAAGGCCCCCACCTCGAGGCCGAGGCCGGCGACGACCTCCAGCGCGGCGGCGGCGGTGCAATGGAAATGGAACCGGTAGTTCGCGAACTCTTCGAACTGGTTCAGGATCCGGTTCGCCGGAGCCGAGCGCAGCTCGCGGACCTTGTCGTAGATCTCCTTGACGTTCGATTCCGAGCCCGGCGTGGCCACGACCTCGGCGCCGTAGCCGCGGATCTTCTCGAAGCGCTCCGCGCTCATCTCCTCGGGCTGCACCACCAGCGAGCGGTAGCCCATGCGCGAGGCGACCCAGGCGCCGCCGATGCCGAAGTTTCCGGTGGATGGGAAGACGAGCGTGTGCTCGCCCGGCACGCACCCGCCCTCGAGCTGCTTCTCGACCAGGATCGAGTAGGCCGGACCGACCTTGTGCGAGCCGCTGGGAAAGCGGCGTCCGGAGAGCACGACGAGAGGTGAGCGCAGGCCGGTCAACGCCTCGGGCAGCACGGTATGAGGCACCGCGCCGTCGGCCTTCCATCCGATGTTCCAGACGTTTGCGGGATCGAGCGGCTGGGCGCGCGCCGCCCGCGCCCGCTCCCGCGTCGCCGGCGGGACCAGGGAAGGGTCCCGCATCTCTGCGTAAGTGGGGCCGAAGATCATCCGCGCCATCGTGTTCCTCTCGCCGCCGCCGCAGTTCGTGCCGCCGGCGCTCCCTTTCGCCTATATTTTCTTTCGGCTCCGTGTCGATTTCACGGACCCTCGTTCGTCGTGGAAGTATAAGGAGACATGACCGCGATGCCGAGAATGGATCTGATTGCACCCTCCGCCGCCGGGATCTTCCTGGCCGCGTCGGTGCTTGCATTCGCTCAGGCACGGACGACGACCGACCTCACGAAATCCACGGCACCGGAGAACCGTTGATCCTGCTGCACGGCGGGGTGGGCGCGACCGAGATGTTCGGCGAGATCCTGCCGGCATCGTCGAGCAGTCGGCGCGTGATCGGGGTTGATCTGCAGGCCCACGGTCGCACCGCCGACATCGACCGCCCGCTGAGCCTGGAGGCGATGGCCGACGACGTTGCGGCGCTGATGAAGCACCTCGGGATCGAGAAGGCCGACGTCATGGGTTACTCGCTCGGCGGCAGCGTGGCCCTGCGCACCGCCATCCAGCATCCCGGCGTCGTGAGGAAGCTGGTGGTCGTTTCGGCCGCCTTCAAGCGCGAGGGATGGTATCCGGAGATCCTCGCGGGCATGGCCCAGATGGGTCCCGGAGCGGCGGAGCCGATGAAGCAGACCCCGATGTACCAGCTCTATGCGCGCATTGCGCCGAGGCCGGGCGATTGGCCGGTGCTGCTGACCAAG
>QHVJ01000048.1 GCA_003222275.1 Acidobacteriota bacterium
CGACCTCGGCATCGGTCGCCGGAAAGAAGTTTCCTGGATACCCGGAGTAATTGGCGGGCGTGCTTCCGGTCAGGACGTTCCCGGCGAAGACGGGAGCGAGATAGAACGTGTTGAGCGTCTGACTGCCGTCCCCCGTGACGAGCGGGGACGGGACGGGCCAGCTCTTCGTCCCTCCCGCGAATCCGTGGGTCGTCTTCGGAGCAATGTTGTTGCGGAACGTAAAGGAGCGGTGCACCGCGATGGGCTTGTCTCCCGTGTACGCGTTCCAGGCGTTCGAGAACCCCGTGTTGTGCTCGACGGTCAGGTCCAGGATCCCGGTGTCGCGAGAATCGAGGGAGAGGAACTGGAAGAGCCGCCCCGTACCCCCCCAATTCACGGAGGTGATGTCGTCGAGCAGGTTGTCCTGGATCAGGATGCGCCTGGTCTGCTGGCTCGGGAAATTGTTGTCTGCGGCGAGGATGTTGAACCCGCCCCCGGAGTGACGGAGGACGTTCTTCCTGAACCTTACGTCCTCGACTGTGCACCACGGTGCCCCACCGTCCTGGTTCCGGACGGTGAAGAGGATGGCGAACCCATTCTGGTCGTGCTGCCAGTTGTGCTCGAGGAGATTGCCCTCGGCGAGCACGCGGCGGGCGTTCTTCAGCTCGAAGATATTCTTGACCGACCACGGCGTCCCGGCATAGGTCGGATGCCCGATCTTCCAGGACAGGGGCTTGAAGAGATGGTTGCCGCGGATCTCGATGTCGGAGGGGACGAGATCCGGAATGGATGGATCGGCTCCCCCGAACATGAGGTTCTCCCCCGCTCCTTCGAGGTAATTGTTGACGATCTTGAAGGGGCCGGGGCCGTTCCAACCCGAGATCGCCTGTGAGTCCGCTCCCACTTCGTGGAAATCGGAGAGGTAGGAATCAACGACGGCCATCCGGGCGCCGTTCATGGCGATGCCGCGCCGGACGCTTCCGGTGGGGGTGCCATGGACATAGCAGCGGTCGAAGATGATTTCGGTGGGCACCTGACTCGGAGAAGTCTGCCCGCCTTCGGACTCCAGGTAGACGACGTTGTTGTCCGAATAGGGCCCCGTGCTCCGGGTGGCGCCCCTCGCGGTGACTTCGATCCCGACGAACCGGTAGTGGTGGGCGGCGGCGGCGGTCCTGATGGCCGGCGCCCGGTTGGGGGTGTCTATCCTGGCCATGAGCCTCGCATGCGAGGGAAAGACACGCGTGCCGGGGTGAGGGAGAAGGGCATGCGCCGACGAGCGGATGTAGATCCAGTCGGTCCCAGGTTTCCTGGGCAGGATGAAGTTGCCGGTGAAGGTGGCCCCGGCCTGGAGCTCGATCACGTCTCCCGGCTGGGAGGCATGGAGGGCGGCCTGGAGATCGCCGCCGGCCTTCACGCGGATGAGCTTGCCGCGCGTGGGCGGAGAGTACGTGGTGTCGAGGAAGACCCGGGGCAATTCGGGTTCGTTCTGGGCGAGGGCTCGGACGGACAGCACGAAGGTCGTGGCGACACACGCGAGGATGAGGGCCCGGCGGGCGCGACGGGCGGGAGAGCCGGTTCCCGAAGACATGCTGGTCTCAAACATAGGCCCGGGTTCGGTCGGCGTCCATCAAGGCCGCCAGATTTCGCTTGACCACCTCCCCCGGAGGCGGAGTAGTCTGCGATCTTCGGGTCTAACCCGTCAGGGTAGGGTATGACCGACTTCACCCGGCGCGATTTCGGGCAGGCGCTTCTGGCGGGAGGCATGCTCTCGCACCTGCCGGAGCAGAACGCGGCCCCGCAACCCGCGGCGTCCGCGAGCGCGGGATCGCTCATCGACGTGCCGGGCATTCGCGTCGGGCACTTCACCGATCCGCGGCGCCCGACCGGGTGCACGGCGATCCTCTTCGATCCCGACGCGGCCGCGGGCGTCGATTACGCCACCTCGGCGCCCGGCGAAACGGGGGTCGTGCTGCTGCAGCCCTCGAGCCCGGTCGAACAGATCCACGCGCTGTTCCTGACCGGCGGCGGGCTGTTCGGCCTGCCCTCATTCGGCGGAGTGATCCGCTATCTCGAGGAACACAAGATCGGCTTCGACTGGGGCACGCCCGACCTCCGCATCCCGATCGTCGTCGGGGCGGTGATCGACGACCTCGCCGTCGGCGACCCGCGCATCAGGCCCGACGCGGAGGCTGCCTACAAAGCCTGCGCGGCCGCTTCCACCGGATCGGTGGCCGAAGGCAGCGTCGGCGTGGGCGCGGGTGCGACCGTGGGAAAGATGCATCGGAGCCGCGGCTTCGGCGGGATGAAGGGCGGTCTCGGCACCGCGAGCCTCAAAGTCGGCGACGTCGTCGTGTCCGCGCTCGCGGTCGTGAACGCCGCCGGCGATATCCTCGATTGGCGAAGCGGACGCATCGTCGCGGGTGCGCGCCGGCCGTCGGGCGGCTTCGCCGATTCCGTCGAGGTCATGAAGCAGGTGGTGACGACGCGGGGCGCGGACCTGAGCCTGGACGACCCGGCGCTGCGCAGCACGACGCTCGTCTTGGTCGCCACGAACGTGACGCTCGCGAAGACCGCGCTGACCAAGGTCGCGAACATGGCGAACTGCGGCGCGTCACGCGCCATCCGGCCGTACCACACGACGGGGGACGGCGATCAGCTCTTCGCGGTATCCACTCGAAAGCTCGAAAAGCCCGACCTGCCGCTGACGACGATCGGATCCCTCGCCGCCGATGTCGCGGCGGAAGCGATCGTGCGCGGCGTGAGGATGGCGACGTCGGCGCCGGACTGGCCGGCCATCAGGGACCTATAACGAAATGCGGATGTATCCATCGATTCAAAGGAGGACTGCGATGTTCTCGCGACGCTCTCGAGGCCCAGCCGGCCCCGATCTCGCTCTCCTCGTCGCGCTCACGGCCATGATCCTCGCCAGCGCCGTTCCGAGCGAGGCTCAGGATCGGACCACGCCCGGGGAAACAGTGAGCTACTCCACCATCCACTCCATCGGTATCGAGTGGGGCATCTCGGGCGACGCCAATCACAACGCCACGGTCACCGTGCACTATCGGGCCCCGGGCACGGGGCCGTGGAAGGCGGCGTTGCCGCTCGTCCGGGTCGACAACACCTACAACGGCAACGGCTTTGCGGGGAGCATTCTCTTTCTCGACCCTGACACGACTTATAAGGTCCGGCTCGACCTTTCCGACCCGGACGGTGGCCGCGATGGTAGTCGGACGTTGACGGTCGCGACGCGGCCGCTGCCCACGTTGCCGACCGGCGGCCGGCGCTTCCACGTGGTGCCGGGGTCGGGCGGGGGTAACGGCTCCGCGAAGAAACCCTTCCAGGGCATCGCGGCGGCCCAGGCTGTTGCTCGGCCGGGGGACACCTTCTTCGTGCATGCCGGCAGCTACGGGGGGCGACCGACCTTCAGCGTGCCCGGCATCGCCGGAAACTACATCGTCTGGATGGGGGCGGGCGATGGCGAGGCGCTTTTCGTCGATGGCTACAACTTTGGGGCCAGCCACATCTGGGTGGAGGGCTTGACGGTCAGGGATCAGGCCTTCGCCACGTTCTCGCTGGATTGCCCGTCCGATGTGGTCGTGCGACGGAACTTCTTCTACGACAATCACTACAACATCTATCTCCAGCGCGGCGGGGAAGGCTGGTATATCGCGGACAACACGATCGTCGGGGACGTGGACCCCGCCAGCGGGAGCTTTGACGGCGAAGGGATCGAGCTGAACGGCTCGTTCGCCGCGTGTGGCGCGAACAACCACACGGTCGCCCACAACAGCATCACCCGTGTCGCCGACGGGATCTCGACGCCGGGAACCAACGTCGACATCTTCGGCAACGACATCTTTGACACCTCCGACGACGGCATCGAGACCGACGAGGGGCAGACCAACGTCCGCGTGTGGGGCAACCGCATCCACAACGCCGTGCACAACGCGTTCAGCTTTCAGCCCCAGATCGGGGCGCCCTGGTACTTCATCCGCAACCAGGTCATCAACAACCTGGAGGACATCAACAAGTACCGGCAATGGGACCGCGCCGTGATCCTGCACAACACCTTCGTCCACTGGGGGGATCTCACCACCGGCGGGGCGCACGGCCTGCTCATGTCCATCTCCCGCAACAACCTCTGGATCTCGGTCAACGGGGGGCAGATCTGGTGGGGGTTCGGGACCTTCGACTGGCGCACCGACCTCGACCACGACGGCTTCGACTGGGGTGACTCCACCCGGCCCTTCTTTTTCAACGGCACGACCTACACCAGCCTCGAGAGCTTCAGCGCCGGCACCGGCCAGGAGGCGAACGGCATCCGGATCTCCCACCAGACCTGCATTCCCACCATGGACGTTCCGGGCGACTCGCCGACGACGGTCCCTCCGCAGTACCTGACTCTGGCGGCCGGCTGCCCGGCGATCGATGCCGGCGCGATCCTGCCCAACATCAACGATGGCTTTCGCGGAAGCGCACCGGACCTGGGCGCCTACGAGGCCGGCCGACGGCTGCCCACCTATGGTCCGCGGCCGAACGCTTCCGGTGAGGACGACGACGACGATGGGGACAATGACTGACGGGGGACGACGACCATGACGATCCCGGCCCCTCGGCTCGCTCAGACTCGGAGCGCGTCGACCAGCGCCTGAAGGGCCGCCGGCTGTTGACGCCGGCTCGGGTAATAGAGGAAGAACCCCGCAAAGGGCGGGCACCAGTCCTCGAGGACGCGCACGAGCTTGCCGCGCGCGATGTGTTGCCCCGCGGGCTCCTCGAACAGGAACGCCAGTCCCAGTCCATCCAATGCGGCTCGCACCACGAGCTCGACGTCATCGACGATGAGGGGGCCGGAAACCGACACGGTGACCGGCTTGCCGCGCTTCTCGAACTCCCATCGATACACCCCCCCGGCGCCCATCCGGTAGTTGATGCAGCGATGCGCCGTCAGGTCGCGCGGCGTCCGCGGCTTCGGATGTAAGTCGAAGTAGCTCGGGGCAGCGACGATGGCGGCGCGCTGCTCGCCCGAAACCCTGACCGCCACCATGTCGCGCTGGAGGAACTCGCCGAGGTGGATACCGGCGTCGAAGCGCGCGGCGACCAGGTCGCGGCGGCTGTCGTCGTCGGTGGTGATGTCGAGCACGACCTCGGGATTGTCGCGCGTGAACCGGGCGAGCTTCGGACTCACCGTCATGGCGACCGCGAGGGGCGGTGCAATCAGGCGGACGACGCCGGCCGGCTTCGCACGGAGTCGGCCGACCTCGGTGAGCGCGCCGTTGATGTTTTCCAGCGCCGGCCGCAGCCGCGCGAGGAGCCGCTCCCCCGCCTCCGTCGGCGCCACGGTGCGGGTCGTACGCGCGAGCAGGCGGACACCGAGACGCTCCTCGAGGCCCCGGACCGCATGGCTGAGGGCTGACGTGCTGACACCGAGCCGCACCGCCGCCCGCGTGAAGCTACGCTCGTCCGCCACCGCGGCGAACGCCGCGAGCACCGTGAGTTGGTCGCGTGGCATTGTTGAATAGCATTCATAACCCTATTCGGTTCTTTCCGTCTACTCACCCCGTGCCTTCTCCGCTAGCCTGGTCGTGGCCGGTCAGGAAATCGGCGAGAAACGAGGCGAGTTGGGAAGCCGCAACCTGGAAGTCTCGGCGATCGGTCTCGGCTGCATGGAAATGAGCTTCTCCTACGGCCCTGCCCGTTCACGCCGGAGGCTCGGAAAGCGAATCAGGCGTTGGTTGATCTGCTCGGCAGGATCGCGGAACGGAAGAAGGCGACGCCGGCTCAGATCGCGCTCGCCTGGCTGCTCGCCCAGAAGCCGTGCATCGTTCCCATCCGGGGCACCCGGAAGCTCGAGCGGCTCCAGGAAAACATCGGTTTGCGTTGCTCGTCGGCCGGCTCGCGTACGAAGGAGGCGGCCCAGAACTGGGGGTATCGGTTCGAGCGACTCGAGAAATGACGAATTAGGGCGTGGCAGGCGCCCTACCGGCACGAGCGGTTTCCCGCCCCGGACACCGCGAGAAAGGTGATCGTACCCGGCGGGAGCGTGAGCTCGCCGGCAGGGATCGGCACCCCGGCCAGCCGCGGCAGATCGTCGTTACTGCCCAGCGTCAGATCCGTGCCGTTCACCTGCACCTGCCGGCTGAGGGGGTCGGTCGCGGTCAGGGTATAGCGCTCCGCCTTCGTGGCCAGCGTCAGCGTCTGTGACGCCGCCTTGTCCGTATTGATGACGAGAAGCGCGACGCCGCCGGGCGTGCCACGGAGGCAGTGCGCATACGCGTGCAGGCCGGCGCGAAGGGGGACGCCTGAGTCGAGTACCGTCGTTCCCATCAGCTTTCGCCACAATAAGGCCCCCCAATACTTCGGCTTTGGCGTGAGGTCACCCTCGTCGAGGAGACCATAGTCGCTGGCGACCAGCGTGTTGTGGGCGACCACCTGAACGCCCTGCCGAGCGAGACGGCCGAGCTGATCCAGATAGCGGAACGCATCGAGGAACGACGAGGCCCAGGGATTCCCTCCGCAGGCGGCGTCGGCGGTCTCGGTGAGCCACATCGGCTTGCCGGGTTCGAACTCATCGCGGAGGGACCTGTAGAACCCGAGCGTCGCGTCCGTGCGCGAGAGCCAGTCCTCCGATAGGGCGGCTTCGGGAGACGTCATCATCGACGCGCCCGCGCCGGCGCAGCGCTGGGAGACCGTCCCGTAGTGATGATAGGAGAACGCGTCCACGCCTGGCCCGGTCGCCACCAGCAGCTCCCGCGTCTTGATCATCCGGGACGACAGGGAACCGAGGCCACCCGACGCCCTCTCGCCGACCGAGCCGGGGCCGAGGATCACGAGCCCGGGGGCGACCCTCTTGACGAAGGCGTGGAACACCTTGAAATCACGTCCATACGCTTCGGCGTCGTAGCCGGCCGGCGCTCCCCCCATCGCGGCGAAGTTCGGCTCGTTCATGAATTCCGCGGCCGCGACGCGGCCGCCGAGCGACTGCGTGTACTCGAGAAGCCGGCGAGCCTGGTCGGGCGTCCATACCCCGGCGGCGTCGCGCGTCCCCGGGCTCGTCGCGAAGGACGTCACGATCCGCGCGTCCACCGCGCGCGCGAAGTCCACCACGTCCTTCCACTGCGGGCGGGTCAAAACGCCGCTGAAGCCTTTGGGCGGTGAGTCCAGGGCCTCGGCCGACGCCGGGAAGTAGGTCGTGTTTGCCCAGGTGCCACTGACGCGCACGTATGCGGGTCCGAGCCGCGCGGCCAGCTTGCGCAGCCGCGCGCGGCGCAGATCGATCGGAGGCCGATATTGGTAGAGGTCCGGGTTCATGCCCCCGGGCCTGTCCGATGCGGACGGCGGGGACGCGCTCGTGCTATCTGCGGACCCATCTGGCTTGGCCCCATAGGGCTTCCAGAACTTTCCGCCTGTCACCTCGATCATCTCCACGTTGTAGGACTGGTAGCGCTCGTCGACGCTGCCGATGCGGGTCATGGTCGCCGGCGCAAGCAAGGTCGCGGATCGGGCTGGTGTCCCGGGTTGGCTGGCCGCCCCTCCCAGGCCCACCACGGCCAGACCTGCGGTCAACGCAAGAACCGGGGGTGTGTCCATTGTCGTCCTCCTTGTACGTCGCGCTCGCCCCCAATTGTGCCCCTCTTTCCCGAAATGATAGGGTCACGGGGCAAACCTGCCCGCGTGGCTTCAGGATGGAGGCCAAGAGGAGATGAACGCCTTGTCGACAAGAACAGGCCGCGGCATCGGCGCATTGGCGTTGATGTGCTTGTCGGTGATCGCCGCCAACGCGCAAACCGCAAGCGCTCGCATCGTGAGCGCCGCAAATACGTTTCTTTCGACGCTCGATCCCAAGCAGCGGGGAAGCATCCTGTTTGCATTTGACGACGAAGCGCAACGGGCACGCTGGTCCAACCTTCCGACGGCCATGGCGCGCCGGGCGGGCCTCAGCATGGGAGAACTGAACGCCACCCAGCGTTCCGCCGCGCTGGCCCTGGTTTCGTCAGCGCTCAGCCGACGGGGTTTCGACAAGGTTCAGGAAATCATGGAAGGTGACGAGATTCTCAAGGCCAGCGAAGGGAACAATCCACTGTTCGGCAAGGATCTGTATTACATCTCCATCCTTGGAACACCGTCCGAAACGGCTCCTTGGATGCTGCAATTTGGAGGCCACCATCTGGCCCTCAACATCACGATCGCCGGCGAACATGGCGTTCTCACGCCGAGCCTCATCGGCGCTCAACCTGCCCTCTACACGGCCAATGGGAAGACGGTGCGGCCTCTGGGTCAAGAGAGCGACAAGGCCTTCGCCTTGCTGAACGCTCTCGACGAGGCCCAGCGAAAACAAGCGATTCTGACCTACCGTGTAGCGGATCTCGTGCTCGGACCCGGGCAGGATGGCAAGACGATCCAGCCTGAGGGCTTGAAGGCTTCCGCCATGAACGACCAGCAACGGGCCGTGCTGGTCGACCTGATCTCGGAATGGAGCGGCATCGTCCACGAAAGCGCGGCCGCGGCCAGGATGGCGGAGATCAAGGCCGGCCTGGGCGAGACCTGGTTCGCATGGAGCGGTCCGACAACCGTCAGTGCCGGGCACAACGGCACCGCCTATTACCGGGTACAGGGGCCGAATCTCGTCATCGAGTACGCGCCTCAGCGACTGGGCGGCGATCCCTCCATGCACGTCCACACCATGTACCGCGATCCGACAAACGACTACGGCCGGAAGCTCACCGCAAAATGAAGGGGTGGCTGGCGGCCGCGGGTACGATGCTTCTCTCGGTCAGTACGCCGGCCTTCGCGCACAGGCTGGATGAGTATTTGCAGGCGACAACGATCTCGCTGGAGAAAGATCGCGTTCAGGCGCAGATTCGTCTGACGCCGGGCGTTGCCGTGTTTCCCATCGTGTTCGCCAGCATCGATAGCGATGCGGACGGAATCATCTCAGAAGCCGAGCAGCATGCTTATGCGGAGCGGGTGCTGCGCGACCTGTCGCTCACGATTGACGGCGACCGGGTGCAGCTCCGGCTGGTCTCGTCGAGAGCTTCGAACGTCCAGGAGATGATGGATGGACGCGGCGAGATTCAACTCGACGTCGATGGGAATGTGCCGCACGGCGGCCACGACCGGAGACTCGTATTCGAGAACCATCACGAGAGCCGGATCGCGGCCTACCTCGTGAACTGCCTGGTTCCGAGCGACCCGGACATCCGGGTCACGGCGCAGGATCGTAATTACGACCAGTCGTTCTATCAATTGGATTACGTGGAGACCGGGGCTCGTTCGGGCCCGCTGTCCCTTGGTCAGTGGTCAGGCGCCGCGGGATGGCTGGGCGCGGCCGCCCTTGTCCTGTTCGCGCGGCTGGCAGCGACGCGCCGGGAAGAATGATGCGTCATTGACCACGCGGTTCGCGACGATCGCGATGGCGGCATTCGTGCCGACCGCGCAGGCCGCGCAGGCTCGGCCCAGACCTCGTAGCCCTTCAGGCTCGGGTGCAGCCCGTCGACCATCATCCCCTCGAACAGGGTGCCGCTCGGATCGGCGAGCCTGGCGTTGACGTCGACAAAACGGATCGACTTCCCGTCGGCCATCCTCCGGGTCGACGCCGTCGAGTTCGCCGTTCTCCAGGCGCCAGCGGCGTGTGATGGAGCAAGCGGTTCGCCCAGGCGATGAAGAAGCTCATGTTCGAGCGGTCCTCGTGCCCGCCGTCGTGCTGGCGCCAGGCCAGCTCGCCGTCGAGGAGGCCCGTGTTGCAGGGCGGCATCTTCGCCACGCGATAGTCCTCGGTCACGCCCAGGTCGCGGGCACCGAGCAGCCGGAACACCGGGCCGGCCGCCACCGTGGCCATGAAGCTGCCCTGCTGATCCAGCCAGTTCGCGTCGCCCTTCTCCGGGACGCCGTAGCTGATGAAGGTGGGACGCGGTGCGCAGAGGGCGATGAGCTCGTGCGCGTCGACCGGGATGTCGTTCGCGTTCTTGCTCCCGAACCGGGCCTCGGCCGCGCCGTACTTCAGGAAGTTGCCGGCCATCCAGTGGTACGCGCCGGACCCGGTGAGGTTCTCCACCCGCTCCCCGAAGTTGCGACGGTGTGGCTTGGCGCCACCTTCGCCGGACGAGCCCACCAGGACCAGCGCGAATCGGGGCTCGAAGGCCATGGTCACGAGGGCGGCCTTGCCGTAGCGCGACACCCCTTCGATGCCCACGCGTTTGGCGTCGGCGGCGGGCAGCGTCTCCAGGTAGTCGAGCGCGCGGGCCGCACCCCAGGCCCACGCACGCAGCGATCCCCACTGCTCGGGCGTCCGCCGCTGGCCCTTGTTGGTGAGCCCGATGATGCCCGAGGTGAGGCCGGCGCCGTTGTCGGCCTGGATGCTGGCGGTGCTGAGCGACACGTAGCCCCACCCGGCCGCGATGAGCTGGTCCGTGGACGGCGGGGCGGCAGGCTCCTGGGCGCCCGGGAACCGCGGCCGCGACTCGCCAGGCATGTTGCCCCCGCCGAACATCATCAGGACCGGAACCGGGCCCTCCGCGCGGACGGGGACGACGACCGCCATCTTGATGTCCACCGCGACCGCGGGATGGGCGGAGTTGTCCACGTGACCGATCACCCGCCGGGCCACGACCGGCTGGCCGCCGACCGTCGTCTGCACGGTCTCGGCTACCGTCCACATGACCTTCGGCACGTCCTTGGGCACGCGGCCGTAGACCTCGCGCTCGAAGTCAAGGGCGATCTCCGGACGCCGCTTCTGCCACCACAGCTCCGCGGTCGTGACCTTGCGGCCGTCCTTCAGGGTCAGGACGTCCGGCCAGTCAGGGTACGGGTTGGCCTGGGCGGGATCGTAGTTCGCCGCGCCCGGCTCGCCGGCGGCCGCACGGCCGTTGGCGCCGGGCCGAAGCTTCGTGATCCCCAATTGTCCCATCATGTCGGCGTGGTCCTCGCGCGCGAGCTGATCCAGACGCGCGCGCTCCTCGGGGCTGAGCAGGAACGGGTTCGCCGGAGCGGATGCCGATGGGGCCGGGGACGGTGGCGCTTGGGCCGAAAGCCACGCGGGCAGTACGCCCACACCGACAAGGGCCAGGATGCGTCGAGCGATAGGCATGGGGATGGCTCCGCCCCGGTCGCGGCCGGCCACGAGGCTCGCGTCGCGCGGCCATCAATTCCTCACGGCGATCCGCGGGCGCTCGACTCCGCTAGAAGACGACGCGAAGACCCACCCGCAACTGCCGTTCATCGATCCCCTCGCGGCTGAGATCCTGGACGCTGGTGATCGTCATGAAATCCTCGCCGTCTCCGATGTTGTTGTCCGGCAGCGCCAGATGGGGCGTGTTCGTGAAGTTGAACGCCTCCAGCCGGAGCTGCAGCTTGACGTCCTTGCGCAGCGGGAACTCGCGCGTCAGCCCGAAGTCCCAGTTGAACAGGCCCGGCCCGCGAAGCATGTTGTAGCCGGTGTTGCCGAACCGCGCGGCGGTGACGTCCGCGAACGAGGTCGGATCGTAGTACGGCGTTCCTCTCCCCACCCCGCCGAGCTTGTTCACGGGCTTCACTTGGTCCGCGGTCTGGACGCTGCCCGGCAGGTTCAGGGAAGTGTCGTCGGCGAGGACGGTGAACGGGGGGCCGCTCATGACGCTGATCATGTTGTTGATCTGCCAGCCGCCCAGGATGGCCGAAAGCACGCCGCCCTCGTTCAGCCAGCGCCGGCCCTTGCCGAGCGGGATCTCCCACACGCTGGTGATCCCCAGGTTGTGGGTGCGATCCGTGCTGGTGAGGGCACGGTTGCGGCTCATGTACGCCACCGCCTGGACGCCGTGGTCCCCCAGAAGCGCTGAGCTGTTCTCGTTCGGGCTGATGGCCTTCCCCCAGGTGTAGCTCACGTTCAGGCTGAGGCCGGCGGTGAAGCGGCGCTGCAGCTGGACCTGCAACGAGTCGTACCGGCCGGTACCGACGGGCTGCAGCAGCACGGTGGATGCGGTCCGGCCGAACCGGGCCAGCAGCGGCTTGCCCTCGTCACCGGCGCCGATGACCTGGCCGGCGTTGATGTCGACGAGCCCGAGCTGGCGGATCGAGCGCGTGGCCACGTAGCCGATCTGGCCCGTGAAGTTCCAGGGCAGCTCGCGTTGGAGGGTCAGGTTCCAGGACTGTATGTAGCCCCGGTCCAGCTTCTTCGGGTATCCCGTCCACGCGTAGTCGCTGGGGATGTCCAGGATGCCGTTTGCTTCGGAGGGAACCTGGAGGGCGGGTATCCCTCCGGACAGCGAGCCGGCAGGGGTCAAGCCGTCCGGTGATTCGCGCTTCACCTGTATGAGGATCGGATAAGGGGCGCGAACAAGCTCCATCGCGTGGTAGGGATCCCTCGTCAGGCCGTAGCCGGCCCGGAGAACCGACTTCTCGCCGAGGCGATAGGCCAGCCCGAGCCGGGGGGCGAAACCCGTCTTGCTCGTCTCGAAACCACAGTCCATGGGGACGGTTCCCACGCCGCAGAGCAGCACCTTTCCCGTGTCCACGTCGTAGCGTTCGATCCCTCGACCGGGACGAGTGGGCACCGGGAAGTACTCCCAGCGAAGGCCGTAATCGACGGTGAGCTTGTCCGTCGCGGCCCAGCGGTCGCGAGCGTAGAGGCTGAAGAGCCGGGCCCGCACGTGATATTCGTCCGGGACCTGGAGCGTCCGGCCCAGATGGCTGGCCTGCCCGATCAGGAAACCCGCCACGCTGTTGTACCGGGAGCTGGAGGAGGTCTCCTCGCAGTTCCCGGTCGCGGGATCGACGCTCTCGCAGCGCAGCGTGACGCCCCGGTCGAACCCGAATCCTCCCTGCGCGCCGAAGCCGCCCGTGATGAACTCGGCCTGGGCCTGGTTCAGCGCCATCTGGTAGAAGTCGGCGCCGAAACGGACGTTGTGCTTCCTCTTGATCAGGTTGAAGTTCACCACGTACTGCGCCTGCGGGTCGTGGCGATAGTAGGGCATGAAGTTCTCGTTGATCCCGACCGTCGCGAAGTCGTCGCCTCCCTCGAATTCGAAGGCGGGCCAGCCGCTCTCGAACTGGCGCGGACCGTTGGTCCCTGGAATTCCCAGCACCTCCAGCCCGATGTTCTTACCCAGGCCGGGCTGCTCCGAAGCGGTGCCCTGCTTCGCCCAGCCGTAATGGGCGTCCATGAGGAAGTTGGGGCTGAAGATGTAGTTCCCCATGACCGTGAGCCGGTACGTGTTGCCGTGGCCGTGCCCCGGGTTGCTGCTTCCGCCGATGGGCCGGCCGACGGCCGTGTCGCCGAACACCGTCGGCACGTTGGTGCGGTAGTGCAGCATCCCGAAGGTGCCGGCCAGCGTCAATTTGGAATTGACGTTGTAGTCGAGCCTCGAATCGACCTGGTGGCGGTCGAACGTGAACGGGCCGGAGACGAAGTAGTTGCTTCGATCCCGGTCGATGTTGTTGGCCGGGATGAAGCTCGCGACCTTCTTCGCGATCGGGTCCATCCGGGCCGCCGGAATGATGTTGAGGCAGTTCGGGTTCGTGGCTCGGTTGCAGAGCGCATAGTTCGGGTCACCCGGCAACACCCGGAACTGCGTGCGGCCCGAGCCGTCGGGATTGCCCGACAGGGGATCGTAGACCGCAGTTGGAGACAGGGAGAGGTCGCCCTTCAGCATCGCCACCGTCGGCACCGTCACGGTCCTGTCGACGGTCCGGTGGTCTCGGGTGGACTCGTAGCTGACGAAGAAGAAGGCCTTGTTCCTCTTGATCGGGCCTCCGATGGTGCCGCCGAATTGGTCGTAGCTCGCCTGCGGCTTGTCGCCGGTGTTCAGGGCGACGTCGCCAAACCTCATCGGCCACGCCTTCAGGTGCTGGTCGGTGTGATGCTCGAACGCCGATCCGTGGATGGCGTTGGTTCCACTCCGGGTCTGCAGATTGACGGCCGCCCCGCCGGCGAGGCCCTGCTCCGCGTCCATGCTGTTGGTGACGACGTTGACCTCCTGGATCGACTCGAGAGTCGGGATGTAGGAGACCACGTGCGGAAGCTGGATGTGGGCGGTGCTGACGCCGTCGATGCGGGTATTGTTCTGATCGTCGCTCGTCCCGTTGACCGTGAACTCGAGCGACCGCGCCGGGTTGGTGGGGATCGAGTGCGAGTTGCTGGGGGGCGCAAAGCCGGGCAGCATTCGGTACACCTGCTGATAGTTCCGACCCAGGGGCACGGGGAGGTTCGTCAGCTCCGCGCCCATCAAGTTCACGTGGACCTCGGCGGTCTCGGTCTGCAGCTTCGGCGGCTCGGCGCTGACGGTGATGGTGTCGCCCATGGAGCCGATCTCGAGGCTGACGTCGACGCGAACGACGCTGTTGATGTTGACCGTGACCTCGGTCCGCTCGAAGGTCTTGAAGCCCTGCTGGCTGGCCTTGAGACCGTAGACACCCGCGGGCAGGTCGGGGAAGTTGAAACGCCCGGCCCCGTCGGTGATTGCCTGGCGCGCCAGGCCGGTGCTCTTGTTGACGACACCGACCGAAGCGCCCCGGATGGAAGCGCCTGAGGCGTCTTTGACATCGCCGAGGATCGATCCATAGAGAACCTGCGCGCTGCCTCTTCGGGGGACGGCAAAGACCACAACCAAGGCGGCCAACAACAGACACGGCAGCGAGACTGTCCATCTGCGTGCTTCTCGGGACATCGGAACCTCCAACGATAAACGATGGGAATTTCCTATGTCCCGCCGGTGATCGGCGGGGCTGCGGGGGCGCTTGGGGGCCGCGCCAGACCTCGCGAGGAGGCTGAGAGTCGTCGACGGAAGGGGCGGCGTGCCAGCCTGTAGGAAGGCGGGGCGCTGCCGCCCGCGACATTGGATACACACGGCATTGTCCCCTTGGATAGGTGCGCAGAGGCTACGCCCGGACCGCGACCCACGTCAAGATGCCAGGCCCTCTCCGCCGGAGCGTCGGGCGCGACGCGTCCTCGGGCGCCATGTAGTGCGGGGTTCCCAGGACGGCGTGGGCGTCGGTCGCGCTAGGGTGCGCCCCGCGGTTCAGGTGCTTGACCAGCCCGAAGTCCGGCTCCTCGGGGCGCTGGCACAGGAAGAGATTCGCCGGCTTGATGTCGCGGTGGATGAGCCCCAGCTGGTGGGCCTCCCCCAGCGCGCCACACGCCTGGGCCAGGAGATGGACCACGCGACCAGGCGGCTGCGGACCTCCCCACGTCAGCTGGCTGCCGATGAAGAAGGCAACGTTGAAGGCGGTGAGGAGCCGTAGAGGGCGAGCCGCTCCTGCAGGAGCGTTTGCCCGCGTGCTCCGACATCGAGCGCGGGATCGGAGCTCTGTGTCCCATTGCTCCGGAGGCTGGACCTGGCTGCGTCTGGCACGTGTGGGGCAGATCATGCCCCATGCTGACGAAACGGGCTACTTCGGCAGGTAGCTGTTCACCACGATGCCGGACGGGTAGGCGGTCGAGGCCGCCAGCTTCAGGGGTGTCTTCCCTTTGAAGACCCGCATCCCGCTCCCAATCGCCACCGGGTTGACGAAGAAGTTCATCTCGTCGATCAGGCCGTGCTCGAGCAAGGAGGCCACGAACGCGGCCCCGCCGTAGACGATGATGTCCTTCCCCGGCCGGCTCTTCAGCTGCTTGACCGCGTCGACCAGGTCCCCGTTCTCCACCCGGACGTTCTTCCCCTCGACGTGCGGGAGCGTCTTGCTGAACACCACCTTGGGGAGGCCTACCATCTTCTGCGCGAAGTCGTGTTCGGGGCTGTCCTT
>QHVJ01000156.1 GCA_003222275.1 Acidobacteriota bacterium
TGCCGAGCTCGTCGGCCTCGATCTCCCCGAAGTCGACCTCGAGGCACGGTTTGTCCGTGTCCTGGGCAAGGGGCAGAAAGAGAGGCTGGTGCCCTTCGGCGCCCCCGCAGAAAAGGCGTTGCGCGCCTACCTCCCCGTGCGCGCGACGTGCCGGCCTCGCACCGACGCGGTCTTCGTGAACGCCCGCGGGGGCCGGCTCACGGGCCGCTCGGTAAGGTCCATCGTGCAGCGGCGGGTCGTCCAGGCGGCGGTCTCGCAGCGCATCAGCCCTCACGGCCTCCGGCACAGCTTCGCCACGCATCTGTTGGAGCGCGGGGCTGATCTGAGGTCCATCCAGGAGCTGCTCGGCCATGCCCGCCTGTCGACGACCCAGAAGTACACCCATCTCGACACGCGCCATATTCTGGAGATCTACAGTAAGACACACCCGCGCGCATAAACTATTCTGTTATAATACAGAATAACGGCTGCAACGATGCCCCGTGCGTCTAAGTTCACGAGGTCGATGGCGCCTAGCGATGAGGAGCTGGTGGAACAGTTCCAGAATGGGGACTCGTCTGCCTTCGACGTGCTCGTCCGCCGCTGGGAGCGAAAGGTCCAAGGGGCCATCTACCGGCTGGTGGGACCCGGAGAAGACGTGCGTGACCTGAGCCAGGAGACGCTGCTCAAGGCCTATCGCGGCCTCGGGACGTTCAAGCAGGAAGCTCGTTTCTCGTCGTGGCTCTACCAGATCGCCCTCAACGTCTGCCGGGACCGCATGCGGCGGGGACGCGGGAAGAGCTACGTCAGCTTCGACGAGCTGTCCGAAACCGGCGACACCGGCACCGAGCCGGGGCCGAGCGCGCTGGAGCTCATCGAAGCGCGCGACCTCTCGAGGCAGGTGGCGGCCGCCGTGTCCGCCCTGCCTCAGGAGCAGCGTGAGGTGGTCGTCTTGAAGGAGTATCAGGGGCTCACGTTCCTCGAGATCGCCGAGGCGCTGGACGTGCCCCTGTCGACCGTCAAGACGCGGCTCTACCGGGGCCTGGGGCAGCTCCGGCAGGAGCTGGTCCGCCAGGGAGTCCGGGGCGGGACCCCGGTGCCGGCCCCGACTTCATGATGGGCCGCAAGGGACACGCGGGCCCGGGGGAGACGTGATGGACTGCGATGCTTTTCGCGAAGAGATGATGGACCTGCTCTACGAGGAGGCGGCGCCTGCGGTCGCGCGGCGCCTCGACGAACATCAGGCGGCCTGCCGCGCATGCCGTGACGAGCTCTCGTCCTTCCGCCGCCTCCGGCGCCACCTGGCGTCCTGGCGCACGCCGCCCGACCTCGGCCGCGTCCCGCGCCGGTTCTCGTCCGCGCGCCCCTACCTGGCGATGGCGGCCGCGCTCCTGCTGCTCGTAACGGGCGGCCTGGCCCTGAAGGGGTCCGAGCTCCGCTACGAGCAGGGCCGTTTCGCGTTCCGCCTGGGCCGGGCGCCAGAGCCTTCCGCGTTGTCCGCCGCGCTCGCCGCCCAGGAACAGCGCCACCGCCGTGAGATCGACGCCTTGCAGGCCACCGTCGCGGCCATGTCCGAGAAGGCCACGCTGCGCAAGGTGCAGCGGATGATCGAGGAGAGCGAGGCCCGGCAGGCCACGATCGTGAGCGCCGGCCTCACCCGGCTCGAAGAGCGGACGGAGGCCCGGCGCCAATACGACCTCGCCCAGGTCGGGGCGGGCCTGAGCTATCTCGACGGGAAGGCGGGACTGCAGGCGGCCCGGACGACGGAGCTGATGGGCCACGTCCTGCAGGCTTCCCAGAAGAGGTGACGATGCGCGCTTTCCCCTTCCCGCTCCGCTTTGTCGGCGCCGTTTGCATCCTCGCCCCGGGGCTGTCGTTCGGCCAGACCCGCAGCGATCCCCGATCCGAGATGGACGGCTTCGCCGCCGCGCTCGACGCGGCGGTGAGGCGCGTGAGCCGCTCCAGCCCGGCCCTGCTCGCGGGCCGCGAAGGCGCCCGCGGCTACCGTGTGCCGGGATTCGGCGCGCTCTTCGTTCTGCCGCCACGCGCCCTCCCCTCGGCGTCGCCGCGCTCCCTCGCCGAGCGCGAGGCGGCCCGGTCGCTCGACGACGCGATCCACCACCTCGAGCAGGGGCTGCGGACCGCCTCCTCGGCGGAGCTCCGCGCGCAGATGGAGAAGAACCTGCGCGCGCTGCGCCAGACGCGTGCCGAGCTGCGGGGCACCGCCCGCGACCGCTCGGCGGGCGCGGTCGTCCTGTCGCCGCCCACCGTCTCCGCCGTCATGGCGGGGGAGGACGCGGAGCCGGACCAGCCGCGACTCGAAGACTTGCAGCGGGCGCTGGAGGCGCAGATGGCCGAGCAGATGCGCGCGCTCCAGGAAGCGGAGCGATCGCACGGGGACCAGGAGCAGGAGATGGCGCGCCGGATGGATGCGCAGTTCCGCGAGCTGCAGGCGCGCATGGAGGCGATGCGACGCGAGGCCGAACGCGCGCGCGTGGAAGCGGAGAGGCAGGTCGAGATCCGTCTCGGCGTCCCCCCCGCCCCCCCCGCCCCCCCCGACGCGCCCGCGGTGGCCGAAGCACCCCCCGCCCCGGTGGCCCCCGAGCCCCCGAACCCCGACGTCTTCATCCCACCGATGCTCGCCCCGGCGCCCTGGCAGCTGTGGTTCAGCATCGAGGAGCCCGCGGACGGCCGGACCGGGGAGACGGTCGTCCGCGAGGTCCGGGCGGCGGTGACGGCGCTGCTCGAGAAGCAAGGTCCGTCGCTGCATCAGCTGAAGGCGGACGAGTACCTCGCCGTGGCCGTTGATTTCGTTCCCCGGGTGACCGTGGCCGACCGCCGTGCGCAGAAGACCATGGTGATCAAGGCGCGCAAGCGCGACCTCGACGATCACCGCGCCGGCCGCCTCGGGACCGCCGAGCTTCACCAGCGCATCGAGTACTCCGAGTACTGAGACTATACTTGGGGGGTCGAGCCCGCCGGCGGGCCACCTCCATGGGCGAATCCTCCACTCTCCACGGCACGACGATCCTGGCCGTGCGCCACCGTGGCCGCAGCGCCATCGCGGGCGACGGCCAGGTCACGCTCGGCAAGACCGTGATGAAGCACGGGGCGCGCAAGATCCGCCGGCTCCACAACGGGCAGGTGCTGGCGGGCTTCGCCGGCTCGACCGCGGACGCGCTCGCGCTCTTCGCGAAGTTCGAGGCCAAGATCGAGGAGTATCGCGGGAACCTGGAGCGGGCGGCGGTGGAGCTGTCCAAGGAGTGGCGCACCGACCGCGTGCTGCGCCGGCTGGAAGCGTTCCTGGTGGTGGCGGACCGCGAGTCGGCCTTCCTGCTGTCGGGGGCCGGCGACGTCATCACCCCCGACGACGGCATCGTGGCCGTGGGCAGCGGCGGGCCCTACGCGCTCGCCGCCGCCCGGGCCCTCGCGCGCTTCACCGAGATGGACGCCCCCACGCTGGCGGTCGAGGCCCTGAAGATCGCCGCCTCCATCTGCGTCTACACCAACGACTCGATCGTCGTGGAGTCCCTCTAGGGTGACGATCCACCTGCCCTCCGCGGCCGAAGAGCTGCGGAACCTGGACGGCCTCACCCCCCGCGAGATCGTGGTCGAGCTGGACCGCCACGTCGTGGGCCAGCAGGCGGCCAAGCGCGCGGTGGCAGTCGCGCTGCGCAACCGGATCCGCCGCCAGCGCCTGCCTCCCGACGTGGCCTCCGAGGTCACGCCCAAGAACATCCTGATGATCGGGCCCACCGGGGTCGGAAAGACGGAGATCGCGCGGCGACTGGCCCGGCTTTCGGGGAGCCCGTTCCTCAAGGTGGAGGCATCGAAGTACACGGAGGTCGGCTACGTCGGTCGGGACGTCGACTCCATGATCCGCGACCTCACCGAGTCGGCGGTGGACATGGTCCGGCGGGAGAAGCGCGCCGAGGTGAAGGACAAGGCGGCGCGGAACGTCGAGGAACAGCTCCTCGACCTGCTCCTGCCCCCCAGCCGTCCGGGCTTCGGCGCCGGCGGGGAAGACGCCGCCGCGGAACGGCCGGGCGAGGAGCCGCTGCGCTCGACGCGCGAGAAGCTGCGCGAGCAACTCCGCAAGGGCGCGCTCGACGCGCGCACGGTGGAGGTGGAGGTGCGGGAGCGGAGCTTTCCCTCCTTCCAGATCCTCACCTCCCAGGGCGTCGAGGAGATGGACGTCAACCTCAAGGACATGCTCCCCGGGCTCTTCGGCGGCCGCACGAAGCAGCGGCGCCTCAGCGTCCCCGAGGCGCGGGAGGTGCTGCTGAGCGAGGAGGAGGCACGGCTGGTGGACGCCGAGCAGGTTGCCCGGCTCGCGGTGGAGCGGGTGCAGGGCTCCGGCATCGTGTTCATCGACGAGATCGACAAGATCGCGGGCCGCGAGGGTGGGCACGGCCCCGACGTGTCGCGCGAAGGCGTCCAGCGTGACATCCTGCCCATCGTCGAGGGTACGACGGTGTCGACCAAGTACGGGCCGGTGCGCACCGACCACATCCTTTTCATCGCCGCCGGCGCGTTCCACGTGTCGAAGCCGTCGGACCTGATCCCCGAGCTGCAGGGCCGCTTCCCGATCCGGGTGGAGCTGGAGAGCCTGGGCCTCGAGGATCTGGTGCGCATCCTCACCGAGCCCCGCAGCGCGCTCATCAAGCAGTACCAGGCCCTCCTCGCCACCGAAGGAGTGGAGGTGTCGTTCACCGAGGAGGCCATCCGCGAGATGGCCCGTTTCGCCACCGACGTCAACAACTCGACCGAGAACATCGGCGCCCGTCGCCTCTCCACCATCCTGGAGACGGTCCTCGACGAGGTGTCCTTCGAGGGGGGAAGCGCCGGTCCCCGCACTGTCCGCATCGACGCGGACGAGGTGCGAGCCAAGCTGGCGCCCCTCGTCAAGGACCAGGACCTCAGCCGATTCATTCTTTGATACGCCCCCGCGCGGCGGAGGTGTTCACGCGGAGCACCGTCGTGCTGCTCGCGGCCGCGCTGGCCGCCGCCGGATGCGGCAAGCGGGGTGATCCGCTGCCGCCCCTTTCCCGCACGCCGCAGGGTGTCACGGAGCTGCACCTGGCGCAGCGCGGCCAGACCCTCGAGCTGAGCTTCGTGGCGCCGCGCACCTCCGCGGGGGGCGTGCGCCTCGGTGTGCTCGAGGTGGAGCTGCTGCGGGCGGACGTCGCCGGGGACTTCGCGAAGCTCGCGCATCGCAGCCGGCGAAGGATGGCGCCGGGGGAGACCTTCGTGGAGGCGGGACCCCTGCCGGCCGCGGGCGCCGTGATCCGGGTGGCGGCGCGGGTGAGGGCCGGGGGCGACGCCTCCGCGCTCTCCCCGGTCGTGACCCTCACGGTGCAGCCGCCTCCGGCGCCGCCGACCGGCTTCACCGCGCAGCTCGAGCCACAGGCCGTCAACCTCGCCTGGGTTCCGCCCCCGACGCCGCCCCCGACGCCGATCCCCTCACCGTCCGCCACGCCGACGGCGAGCCCGCCGCCCGCAGCGTCCCCGTCGCCGTCGGTCTCTCCTTCACCATCGGTCTCTCCGTCACCGCCGGGCGCCCGTCCGTCGCCCTCACCCTCGCCCTCACCCTCACCCTCACCCACCCCCAAGCCGCAGGGTGGTTTCTGGATCTACCGCCGGGAGCCCGAGAGCACGTACCGCCGGCCCTTGATGCCGGTACCGGTGCCGGCCCCGCCCTTCCGCGACACGACCGTTGCGCCGGGCGATCGCTGGTGCTACGTCGTGCGGACGGTGGCCTCGACGGAGCCGGTCGTCGAGAGCGCAAGCTCAGGCGAAGCGTGCGTCGAGAACAAGGACGTCTTTGCTCCCGCCGCCCCCACGGGTGTCGCGGCCCTCGTCCATGACGACGGCATCGAGGTGTCCTGGAGCCCGTCGCTGGAGGCCGATCTCGCCTCCTACCGCGTCTACCGCACCGCCGCCGGCGCGCCGTCCCTGCGGGTGGGGGAGGTGGCCGCTCCCGACACCTCCTTCCGCGATACCGGCGCTCCCCGCGGGGCCGCCCTGGCCTACACGGTGACGGCGCTCGACCGGGATGGCAACGAGAGCCCGCCTTCGGCGGCCGTGGAGGCCCGGCCCTGAGGGTGATGCCGGTCCCCCGTGGGGATATGATTCCAGGGGAGGCACTCATGAAGATCTTCCTGGATACGGCGAGCCTGAAGGAGATCCGCGAAGGGGCGGCGCTCGGCGTGATCGACGGCATCACCACCAACCCGACCCTGCTCTCCAAGGAGAGCGGCGAGCCGGAAGAGATCCTCGTCCAGATCTGCGAGACCGTGAACGGGCCCATCTCCGCCGAGGTGGTCGCCACCGACGCCGAGGGGATGGTGCGGGAGGGGCGGCATTGGGCGGGGGTGCACAAGAACATCGTCGTCAAGTGCCCGTGCACGGTCGAGGGCCTGAAGGCTACGAAGACCCTCAGCAGCGCGGGGATCCGGATCAACATGACGCTCGTCTTCTCCGCGCCGCAGGCCCTGCTGGCGGCCAAGGCGGGGGCGAGCTTCTGCTCCCCCTTCGTGGGCCGGCTCGACGACATCGCCACCCCCGGCATGGACCTCGTGCGGGACATCGTGCAGATCTATCGCAACTACTCCTTCCCGTGCGAGGTGCTCGCGGCGAGCCTGCGCAGCCCGATTCACGTGGTGGAGGCGGCCAAGGCCGGCGCCCACATCGGCACCATGCCCTACGCGGTCTTCACCTCCCTCGTGAAGCACCCGCTCACCGACATCGGCCTCAAGAAGTTCCTCGAGGACTGGGAGAAGGCCAAGAAGGAGGTGGGCGCCAAGACCGCCCGCTGAGCGAGCCGATGCCCGTCTACGAGTACGTCTGTCACGCGTGCGACCAGGCCTTCGAGAAGTACGTCCGGGCCTGGGGCGAGGCGGTCGCCTGCCCGCGCTGCGAGGGCTCGGACGTCGAGAAGCAGGTGTCCCGCTTCGCCTTCGCGGGCGAAGGGGGGTTCGTCCCCTCCGGCGGCGGAGGCTGCGGCTGCGGCCGGGGCGGATGCGGCTGTGGCCATTGAAAAGCCGACCGTCCAGAAGCGAGTGAAGCCGAGCGCCGAGCCACCGGCTCGACTCTCCGCGCTCGACGTTCTGCGGGAGAAGGCTCGACAGGCCGAGGCGGGCGGCGGCCCGGATCGCGTCCAGAGGCAGCACGTCGAGGGCAAGCTCACCGCGCGCGAGCGGGTCGGCCTGCTCCTCGACGAGGGCTCCTTCGAGGAGCTCGACAAGCTCGTCGAGCATCGCTGCCTCGACTTCGGAATGGCCGACCAGAAGATCCCCGGCGACGGGGTGGTCTCCGGTTACGGGAAGATCGACGGCCGGCTCGTCTACCTCTTCGCCCAGGACTTCACGGTGTTCGGAGGGAGCCTTTCCGAGACGAACGCCCGGAAGATCTGCAAGGTGATGGACCTCGCCATGAAGATGGGGGCGCCCGTGATCGGGCTCAACGACTCGGGGGGCGCGCGCATCCAGGAAGGAGTGGCCTCGCTCGGCGGCTATTCCGACATCTTCCTGCGGAACACGCTCGCCTCCGGGGTCATCCCCCAGGTCTCCGCAATCATGGGTCCGTGCGCGGGGGGCGCGGTGTACAGCCCCGCCATCACCGACTTCAACGTGATGGTCAAGGACACCTCGTACATGTTCGTGACCGGGCCGGACGTGATCAAGACGGTGACCCACGAAGAGGTGACCAAGGAGGAGCTGGGCGGCGCCCTCACCCACAACTCGCGTTCCGGCGTCGCCCATTTCGCGGTCGACGACGACCGGGCCTGTCTCGCCCTCCTGCGCGAGCTGCTGGGCTACCTCCCGTCCAACAACCTGGACGACGCGCCGCTTCACCCGACCGACGACCCCCCGGACCGCGAGGAGGCCTCCCTCGACACGCTCATCCCGCCCGAGCCCAACAAGCCGTACGACATCAAGCGGCTCATCGAAGCGGTGGCCGACGACGGCCGCTTTCTCGAGGTGCACGCCCACTTCGCCGCGAACATCGTGGTGGGCTTCGCCCGCTTCGGCGGGCGCAGCGTCGGGGTGGTGGCCAACCAGCCCGCGGTGCTCGCCGGGTGCCTGGACATCGACGCCTCGGTGAAGGGGGCGCGCTTCGTCCGCTTCTGCGACGCGTTCAACATCCCGCTCGTGATCTTCGAGGACGTGCCCGGCTTCCTGCCCGGCACCGCCCAGGAGTTCGGGGGCATCATCCGCCACGGGGCGAAGCTGCTCTACGCCTTCGCCGAGGCCACCGTGCCCAAGATCACGGTCATCACCCGCAAGGCCTACGGCGGCGCGTACTGCGTGATGGCGAGCAAGCACATCCGGACCGACCTGAACTACGCCTACCCCATGGCGGAGATCGCGGTCATGGGTCCCGAAGGGGCGGTGAACATCCTCTACCGGCGCGAGCTGGCCAGCTCCGCCGACAGCGACGCATTGCGCGCCCAGAAGGCGGCCGAGTTCCGCGAGAAGTTCGCCAACCCCTACGTGGCCGCCGACCGCGGCTTCGTCGACGAGGTGATCGAGCCGCGGCACACCCGGCGCAAGATCGTCGCCGGTCTCGAGATGACGCAGAACAAACGCGACCAGAACCCGCCCAAGAAGCACGGCAACATTCCCCTATGACGATCGGCCTTTCCACGCAGAGGCCGCCGAGAGACGCAGAGGCCGCAGAGAACAGAGAGTCTTTACGGTACTTCTCTTACTCTGCGGTCTCTGCGTGCCCTCTGCGGTCTCTGCGTTGTAGCGCTAGTGTCCCTCTATGAGTGAGCGCATCTTCCGCAAGATCCTGGTCGCCAACCGCGGGGAGATCGCGGTGCGGGTGATCCGGGCCTGCCGCGAGATGGGGATCGTGTCGGTGGCCGTCTTCTCGGAGGCCGACCGCGCCGCCCGCCATGTCCGCCTCGCCGACGAGGCGTGGCCGATCGGGCCCCCGCGCGCCGCCGACAGCTACCTCCGGATCGACCGCGTGATCGACGCCGCGCGCGCCTCGGGGGCCGACGCCGTCCACCCCGGCTACGGGTTCCTGGCCGAGAACGCGGGCTTCGCCCGGGCGTGCGAGGAGGCCGGGCTCGTCTTCATCGGCCCCCGCAGCCAGACGATCGCCCTCGTGGGGGAGAAGACCTCGGCTCGCCGGCTCGCGGTCGCGGCCGGCCTTCCGGTGGTGCCCGGCACGCTGGAGCCCCTCGTCGACGACGCGGCGATCCGGCGGGAGGCGGAGCGCATCGGCTTCCCGCTGATGCTGAAGGCCGCGGCGGGAGGCGGCGGCAAGGGCCTGCGGCTCGTGGCGAGCGCGGCGGAGCTGGTCTCCGCCGCGGGGCGCGCCCGCAGCGAGGCGCGGTCCGCGTTCGGCGACGACCGGGTCTATGTCGAGAAGGCGCTCGTGCGGCCGCGCCACGTCGAGATACAGGTGATGGCCGATCACCACGGCAACGTGGTCCATCTGTTCGAGCGGGAGTGCTCCATCCAGCGGCGCCATCAGAAGGTCGTCGAGGAGACCCCCTCCCCCCTGCTCACGCCCGACCTGAGGGCGCGGATGGGCATGCTCGCGGTGGCCCTGGTGCGCAAGTCCGGCTACGTGAACGCGGGCACGCTCGAGTTCCTGATGGACGAGTCGCGCGAGCCGTACTTCCTGGAGATGAACACCCGGCTGCAGGTCGAGCATCCCGTGACCGAGCTCGTGACCGGAGTCGATCTCGTGAAGCTGCAGATCGGGATCGCGCAGGGGGAGCCGCTCCCCTTCGCGCAGGCGGACCTCGTCCAGCGCGGCCACGCGATCGAGTGCCGGGTCTACGCCGAGGACCCGGACGCCGGGTTCCTCCCCTGCCCCGGACGCATCCTCGCCCTGCGCGTGCCGGGCGGCCCCGGGATCCGCGACGATTCCGGGGTCGAGGAGGGAGACGAGGTTCCCTCCTACTACGACCCGCTCGTCTCCAAGCTGGTGGCGTGGGGGGAGGATCGCGCCTCGGCGATCGCGCGCATGCGGCGAGCGGTGCGGGAGTACAAGGTCCTCGGCATCAAGACGACGCTGCCGTTCTTCGAGCGCGTCCTGCGCCATCCCGATTTCCTCGCCGGCCGGATCGACACGTCGTTCGTCGAGCGGCTGGGGCGCGAAAAGCAGGCCGAGGAGGAGCGGCCGTGGGCGGTCGCGGCGGCGGCGGCGGCCATCGGCGCGCTCGCGCGCCGGCGGGCGGCTCGGACCACACCCGGCGCGGGGCCGGCTCCTTCGGCCTGGCGCCGGGAGGGACGGCGGGAGGCCATGGGAGGCCGCGGGTGATCTTCGACGCCGCCGTGGACGGCCAGACGCATCGGGTCGAGGTGACGGGAAGCAAGGGACGCTACACCGTCGCCGTCGACGGCCGGCCGCTGGAGGTCGACTGGCGTGAAGTGGGCGGGCCGTTCGTGAGCCTGCTCGTGGGCGGCCGCAGCCACCACGTCGCCCTCGAGCCTCGTCCCGGGGGCTACCGGGTCCTCGTCGACAGCCACGATTTCGCGGTGGACGTGCTCGAGACGACCCGCGACGCGGTCCTCGCCCCCCGCGGGCCCGCCGGCCCCGCGCGCCTCGTCGCCCCGATGCCGGGCCGCATCGTGCGCGTGCTCGCGGAGCCCGGGCAGGAGGTCGAGGCGGGTCAGGGCCTCGTGGTCATGGAAGCCATGAAGATGGAGAACGAGCTGCGCTCCCCGCGCGCGGGCCGGGTGGTCGAGGTCCACGCGCGCGAGCTCCAGACCGTCGAGACGGGATTCCTGCTCGTGGTCGTGGAGTGAGCCGCCGGTCCTGAGAAAGATCTCCTTGAGCCGCCGCCGCCGGTCCGCGCTGGTCCTGGCCGTGGCGCTGGTGGCCCTGATGGCGGCGGCGATTGTTCGTCTGCCCCTGTGGTCCGCGCAGCTCGTATCCGGGAGCCTCTCGTCGTTCTTCGGGCGCCCGGCGACCGTCGGCTCGGTGCGCTACCGCTTCTTCCCCTTCACGGCCGAGATCCGCGACGTTCGGGTCGCCGGCGCGAGCGCCTCCGCGCCCCCCTTCCTCGAGGTGCCGCGGATCCTCGCCGCACCGTCCTTGCGGCCGCTGTGGGACCGCCGCCTGCTCCTCCGCGTGCTGGAGATCGAGAGCCCGACGATCCGCGTCAATGCTTTCCGCGAAGGCGGCGACGACCTGCCGCAACTCCGGGCCGGGGACGGACCCGGCGGGATGCAGATGCGCATCGGCCGGCTCGTGATCCGCGGGGGCGAGGTGTTCGTCGATCACCAGAGGGTCCCTCTCGACCTGGACCTGCCCGGCTTCGAGGGCCAGCTCCGGCAGGCCGCCGGCCGCGCGCTCTCGGGCCGGGTGGCCTTCGGTCCCGGTGACGTCCGCTTCGGCGACAACCCGCCGCTGCCGCTGACGACGGCGATGGATCTGACCGTGGACGGGCCGCGGCTCACCATCACCTCCGGCCGGCTGCAGTCCGACGGCACCGACCTCGCGTATCGGGGCGCGCTGCAGATCGCGCCGCTGAGGGGCGAGTTCTTCGTCAACGGGCCGGTCGATCTCGCCGTGCTGGAGCGCCACGTGATGCGGACCGGCTTCGGGGTGGCCGGCGCGGCGCGCTACGACGGCGTAGTGCTCGTCGAAGGCTCGCGCATCGGCGTCCGCGGCCGGCTGCAGGGGACGGGAGGCCGCTTCAGCGGCGCGCCGGTTCCACGCTACGGCGGCGAGGTCGTGTGGGACGAGCACGGAGTGCGCCTGCGCGGCTTCGACGTCGAGGCCTTCGGGGGCGCGGCCGCGCTCGACGTGGACGTGCCGCCATCGGCGGGTGCCGCCCGACTCTCCGGCCAGATCCGGGGGATGGATGCCGAGGGGCTCAGCCGGCTCGTGTTCGGCGTCGGCGCCGCCGGGCTGGGCGCGTCGGCGAGCGGCCCTCTGGCGCTCGAGTGGCCGCGGGGGAGGATCCGGGATCTGACCGGCACCCTCGCCTTCGACCTCGCCGCGCGCGCCGACGGCCGCACGCCGCTGTCGGGACGTGTCGAATGGCGAGCGGTCAACGGCGTGCAGCTCGTGGAGCGCGCCGAGCTGCGCACGCCTTCGACGGAAGCGCGCCTGGAGGGCCGCATCGAGCGCGACAACCGCGCCGATCTCGCGCTCGACGCGGAGAGCCGCGACCTGGCCGCCACCGACGACGTGCTGGTGCGGCTGCGCCATGCCCTCGGGACGCGCTCTCCGCAGAAGGCCGGCTTCACCGGCGCCGGCGCCTTCCACGGGCGCTGGCTGGGCACGGTCTCGGATCCGGTCTTCCAGGGCCGCTTCAGCGGCCAGGACGTGGGCTACCTGGGCGTGGGATGGGGGCGGGCGGAGTGGGCCGGGACCCTCACCTCGTCCGAGGTACGTTCGCACTCGCTCGTGCTCCAGCGCGGCGGCGGCGAGCTCTGGCTCGACGGCGCGACCGGGACCGGTGACTACGGCGAGGACGACCGCCTCGATCTCACGATGCGGGTGCGCGACTGGCCGGCCGAGGACCTCGCCCGCGCGCTGGCGTGGGACGTGGAGGTCCAGGGGCTCGTCTCGGGAGAGGCGAACGTGAAGGGCCGGCGCAGCGCACCCGAAGGCGCCGTCCACGTCACCTCCGCGCAGGGACGCTATTACAGCGTGGCGTTCGCCGACCTCGACGTGCATTCGGTCCTCGCCGCTGGGGCGACCGAGGTCCGATCCGGGCGGGCGCGCGTCGGAGGCGGCACCGTGAGCTTCCATGGCCGCCTCAGCGACGACGGCGTCTACGACGGCGCGGCGGAGGCTTCGGGCCTCGATCTGAGCGAGCTGTTGCCGCCGGCCCCCCCCGACCTCCGATGGGGGGGCGCGCTCTCGGGCCAGGTCGTGATGCAGGGCACGCGCGCGCGGCCCCGCCTCCAGGCGCGCCTCCTCGCTCCCCGGCTCACGCTGGGGGGCGAAGCGCTCGGCCCCCTCGATGCGCGGGTGCAGGGGCCCGGCGACGGGACGCTGGCGGTGGAGGCGCAGTGCCGCGCGGAGACGATCGACGTCTCGGCGAGCGGTCGGGTCGGGCTCCTCGCGCCCTACGAGTCGGATCTCAGCCTGGAGGTCCGCCCGACGAGGCTCGACGCGTTCCTCCACGCGGCGATGAAGTCCTGGCCGCCCTCGGTCAGCGTCGTGGCCAGCGGGCGGGCACACCTGCAGGGGCCGCTGAAGTCGCCGGAGCAGATGCGGGCCGAGGCGGTCGTGGAGAGCATCGCCCTGCAGTTTCCCGACTACCCGGTGGCGAACCGCGAGCCCCTGCGGCTGGCCGTGGAGGGCGGCCGCCTCCAGGTGCAGCAGATGCACCTCGCGGGCGAGGGTACCGACCTCACCGTGGGGGGCACCGCGGCCGTAGTCGCCGACGGCACGGTGGACCTCCAAGTGAAGGGCACCGCCGACCTCGCCCTGGTGTCGCTTCTCGCCCGCGACCTGCGCGGGCAGGGCGCGGCGCGGGTAGCGGTGACGGTGGGCGGAACGCGGGGTGTCCCCCGGCTGGACGGGACGCTCGACGTCGAAGGAGGCGCGGTCCGGCTCCGGGGCTTCCCGCACGGGGTCGACGACGTGAGGGGCACGGTGCGCTTCACGCAGGGCGGGGCGCACTTCTCCGGCGTGACCGGGACGGTGGGCGGCGGGCCGGTGGAGCTGGAAGGTCAGGCCGTCTACGAGAACGCCCGCCTCACCGCGTTCGACGTCCACGCGACCGGCCGCTCGCTGGCGCTCCGCTATCCCGAGGGCTTGCGAAGCGTGGTGGACGCCGACCTGCGCTTCTTCGGCGATCCCGTGCGTCCCTGGCTCACGGGCACGGTCGACGTCCGCCAGGCCACGTGGACGCGCCGTTACGACCTTGCCACCGAGCTGATGGCGGAGGGTCGCCCGGCGTCCGAGGAGGGCGCGTCGCTCGGCCGCGGCCTGCGCTACGACGTCAAGGTCAGCGCGCCGGGCACGCTGAAGGTCGACAACAACCTGGCGACCCTCCAGGCCCGCGCCGACTTGAACCTCCAGGGGACCTACGACGAGCCCGTCGTCCTCGGGCACGCCGAGGTGGACCGCGGCCGCGTCTACTTCCAGGGCAACACCTACGTCATCCGCCGCGGCACCATCGACTTCACCAACCTCCGCAAGGCGGACCCGCTCTTCGACATCGAAGCCGAGACGCGCATCCAGAGCTACCGCATCACGCTCCGGATGAACGGCACCCTGGAGCGCGTTTACCCCACGCTCACCTCCGACCCGCCGCTGGCCGAGTACCAGATCCTGGCCGTGCTCGCGGGCGCGCCCCCGGAGGAGCAGGAGGTCGTGGACCCCACACAGCGGGAGCTGGCGCAGCGGAAGCTGGGAGTGGCGGGGGCGGCGACGCTCTTCACGGGCCGCATCTCGGAAGAGCTGGGGCTCGAGAGGGGCGCTTCCCGGCTGGGCCTCAACCGCTTCTCGATCGATCCGGCGGTGACGCGGGGCGAGGGGATAAAGCCCGCGGCCCGGGTCACGGTCGGCAAGCGCATCACGCCCGACGTGAACGTCGTCTACTCCGTGGACCTGAGCGCGGCGGAGGATCGGATCGTGACCGTGGAATACACGCTCTCCGACCGCTTCTCGCTCGTGCTGAGCCGGGCCGACATCAACGGCTACGGCTTCGACGTGAGGGTCCGCCAGACCCGGCGATGAGCGCGCTCGCCACCGCCCTGCTGCTCTCCACCCTCCCCGCTCCCCGCCGCGCCGTCGCCGGCGACGTGGTGGCCTCGGTGCGCATCGCCGCCCCCGCCGCGGACGTCGAGCGGCTCTCGCGCTACGTCGAGGTGAAGGTGGGGGAGCCCCTCCGCGCCGACGTGGTCCGACACGTGGTGGAGCTGTTCTACGCCACCGGCGAATACGAGGACGTGATCGTGGAGGCCGAGCCCGACCCCGCCGGCCTCGACGTCGTCTTCCGGCCCATCCCCGCTCCCCGCCTTCTCTCGGTCCTCGTCGAGGGGACGCGCGTGATCTCCCCCGGCGATCTGGCCAGCATCGCGCGCCTGCGGCCGCGGGAGACGCTGTGGCGCGTCCGGCTGGAGCGCGCGGCGCAAGACGTCGCCCTCACCCTGGCCTCCCGCGGCTACCTCGAGGCGCAGGTCACGGGCTCGGTCCGCCGCTCTCCCGGCGGCGCCGATGCGATCTTCACGGTGGGCGCGGGGCCGCGGGCCCGGGTGCGAACGGCTCACGTCGAAGGCGGGGGTGCCCTGGATGGCGCCCTGCGGTCCCGGATCCGGCCGGCGCCGGGCGACATCTTCCGCCGCGAGCGCGCCAAGGCGGCCGCGGAGGCGATGCGGCGGCAGCTCGTCCATTCCGGCCATTGGCGGGCGCAAGTGGAGCTGGAAGAGTCCTACGATCCGGCGTCGGCGCGCGTGGCGCTGCTGTTCCGCGCGCAGCCCGGCCCCCTCACCGGGGTCGAGTTCCAGGGCGCCCGCATCGGCCACGGCCTTCGCGCCACCGTCGAGGGGCTGCTGCGTGACGGGGGCCTCAAGGCCGACTCCCTCGAGGAGGCGATCGACGTCCTCGAGAAGGCGTTCCACCGCCAGGGTTACCGCGACGCAACCGTCTCGCGGCGCCAGGAAACCCGCGGACCCCGCGAGGTGGTGGTCTACGAGGTCCGGCCGGGGGCATTGGCCCAGGTCGCTTCGGTCCGCATCGATGCCGACGTGAGCGACGTCGAGTGGCCGCGCCTGGCCACCGCCCCCGGCCGGCCGCTGCGCGACGCGGACACGGCGGAAGACGCGCGCCGGCTTGCCCGCGCCCTGGAGGACGCGGGTCATGCCTCGTCGCGCGTGGAGGCGGCGGCGGCGGAGGGCGGCGGCGCGGTGCCCGTCGTGTTCCACGCGCAGGCCGGGCCGCGAACCCTCGTCGCCTCCGTCCGGGTGGACACGTCCGTGCCCCTTCCCACCGACAATCCCGCCCGAGAGCTGTCCGTCCGCGTGGGGATCCCGTACCGCATTCGCGACCTCGCGCGCGACCGCAACGCGCTGCTCATCGCCTACCGTGACGCGGGCTACGCCCAGGTCGAGGTCAAGCCGGAGGCGGCCCTGTCCGAAGACCGCCAGCAAGCGGATGTCGTCCTGCACGTGATCGCAGGCCCGCGGCTCAGCGTCGACCACGTCGTCGTCGCCGGCCTGGAGCGGACGGAGGAGCAGGTCGTCCGGCGGGAGATGACGGTGAAGGAGGGAGGCCCGCTCGGCCAGCAGCAGGTCATCGAGTCGCAGCGGAGGCTGGGGGCGCTCGGCCTTTTCCAGCGGGTGAGCGTCGCCGAGGTCGATCCCGAGAGCGCGGGCCAGCGCACGCTGCTCGTCTCCGCCGAGGAGGCGCCCCTCACCACCGTCGCCTACGGCATCGGTTACTCCGAAAACGACCTGCTGCGCGGGAGCCTGGAGGTCACCCGGCGAAACCTGTTCGGGATGGACCGGACGCTCTCCGCCTTCGCGCGCCTCAGCTTCCGAGGCAGCCGCTTTCTCACCACCTTCCGGGAGCCCTACTTCCTGGGACGCCGGCAGGAGATGTTCGCCAGCGGCTTCCGGGAAGAGGGCGAGCGGCCGTTCTTCGACTTCGTCCGCTACGGCGGCCTCCTCCAGACGGCCCGCGCGCTGTCCCCGCGCTGGAGCCTGATCGTGCGCGGCGGCTACCAGCGCGTGCACGTCTTCAACGTGATCAACCCGGGGGAGGTCTCCCGGGAGTTCGGCAACTATGCGGTGGCCGGCCCGTCCTCGTCGGTCGTGAACGACACCCGCGACGACCCGCTGGAGCCGCATCGCGGCCATTTCCTGAGTGCGGACGTCGAGTACTCCGACAAGCGGCTCGGCGGCGACACGTTCGTGAAGGGGTTCGTCCAGGCTTCCGCGTTCGAGCGCCTCACCTCGCGGCTGGTGCTGGCCGTCAACGCCCGGTTCGGCCTGGCCCGCACGATCGGGCTGGAGGAGTCGATCTTCCTGCCCCGGGCCGAGCGCTTCTACGCGGGCGGCGATTACTCGCTGCGCGGCTTCAGCCTCGACAGCGTCCTCCCCTCCGGCGGCAACGCGGTCGTCCTCGGCAGCGCGGAGCTTCGGGTGGACGCCGGGCGCTACCTCGCGGCCGCGGTCTTCAGCGACGTCGGCAACGTCTATCCCCTCGTCTCCGACCTCGACCTGCGCGACCTGCGCTACACGGCCGGGGTGGGGCTGCGCTACAAGAGCGCGCTGGGCCCGCTGCGCGTGGACTGGGGCTACAAGCTCGACCGGCGGCCCGGGGAATCGGCCTATCACGTACACCTGACGATCGGTCATGCGTTTTAGGCCCGTCCTCGGCGTCATCCTCTCTTCGCTGCTGCTGGGGTCGGCCGCGAGAGGTGAAGTCGTCGAGAGGATCCTGGCCGTCGTGGACGGCCGGCCGCTGATGCTGTCCGAGGTGCGGCTGGTGCAGCAGCTCCGCGGGCTCGAGCGCGTCCCCGCGCTCGAAGCCCTCGTCGACGAGCAGCTGATGCTGCGCGAGGCCTCGCGCCTCGCCCAGTCGGTCGTGAGCGAGGAGGACGAGCAGCGCGCCTACGAGAGCCTCCTCCAGCGCAATCGCAACGCGTCGGCCCTTCCCGAGGCGGACCTGCGGCGCGTGGTCCGCCGGCAGGCGGCCATCCTCAAGTACGTGGAGTACCGCTTCCGGCCCCAGGTCCAGGTCGCGGACGCCGCCGTGCGGGACGCCTACGAGAAGGAATACGGGCCGCGGGCCGATCCGCCGTCCTTCGAAGCGGCGGCCTCCGAGATCCGCCGCCAGCTCGCCGATCGCGAGCTGGGCGAGAAGATCGAGGCCTGGATCAAGGAGCTGCGCGCGGGCGCCGAGATACGTTACAACCCGTAGCGTCCCCTCCAATCGTTGGTCCGTATCCGCAGCAGGTCGGGAAACGCCAGGAAGCCGCGCACGAGGCTGACGCGGCTGGCGGCGTCGTTGCGCCAGACGACCGGCACCTCGGCGATGCGGTAGCCCTTCCTCCGCGCGAGGAAGAGCACCTCCACGTCGAAGGAGAACCCGTCGAGCCGCGCGGAGGAGAACACGTCGCGGGCCGCCGACGCCGAGAACAGCTTGAACCCGCACTGCGTGTCCGTGACGCCCGGCACCGCCAGCGCGCGCACGAACAGGTTGAAGAGCCGGCCCATGTTCTCGCGGTACCACGGCTGGTGCACCTCGATCCGCGCCCCGGGCAGCGCGCGCGACCCGATGACGACGTCGTGACCCTCGTCCATCCGCGCGCAGAGCCGGTCCAGCTCCTCGATGGGCGTCGACAGGTCGGCGTCGGTCATCAGCCTCCGCGCCCCGCTCGCGGCCAGCATGCCGCGCCGCACCGCGTAGCCCTTGCCGCGGGTGGCCTCGTTGCGAAGCACGGTGGCGCCGGCGGCCTGCGCGCGCTCGGCGGTCCGGTCGCGCGAGCCGTCGTCCACCACCACCAGCTCGTAGCCCTCGCGGCGGCGGCCGAGATGGGACACGATGCGCTCCAGCGTGCGCGGGAGACGATCCTCCTCGTTCAGGGCGGGCACGACGACCGACAGCGCCGGCTCGGTCATTCGCGCACGCGGGAGTGAATGCCTGCGAGCTCGCCGAGGAGCTCTTCCAGTCCCAGCGGCACCCGCGAGAGGCCGAGGTCGCGCGCCCCCCAGAGCACCTCCTCCATGAGGAAGCCCAGCAACCCGCCCTCGGCGGCCCGGTCGGCGAGGATGCCGGCGCGCAGGGGTTCCCTGCGCGCCGCCACCTCCTCCAGGAACGCCGCCAGCCGGCCCGCCGTCTGGTCGAGGCCGTGATGGTCGCGGACGTGCGCGCGCGCGAGCCGTCCCATGTCCTCCCGCAGGCCGGCGTCTTCGAGGAGCCGGCCGAGCACGGCCACGAGCTCCTCCTCCTCGCGCGGGCCGGGGTCGATCGGGGCCACGATCCCCTCGGGAAACTCCTCGGCCGCGGGCGTGCCGGCCGTGACCACGGCCGGCCGCCCCACCCCCAGCCCGCGCACGAGGGCGCCGGAGATCTCGCCGTGGGTGGGGAATCGCAGCGAGAGCACGACGTCGGCCGCGCAGAGGTGGCGCTCGAAGTCCTCGAGGCTGAGCCGTCCCGTCAGGACGAAACCCTCGCCCAGGCGTGCCTCCCGCACCCAGGCCGACAGCGGCAGCGAAGGATCGGCTTCCCCGGCCACCACGAGGCGCAGGGAGGGATGAGCCGCGCGTAGCCGGGCGGCCGCCCGCACCGCGAGGTCGAGCCGCTTGGAAGCCGTCGCGAGGCCGGGCGCGGTGACGACGAGCGCGCCTTGCGGGAGGCCGAGCGCACGTCGCGCGTCTTCCCTCGACGGCGGCGGATCCAAGGGCAGGAAGAGGTGATGGCGCAGATGGAGGACCGGACGGCCGGGCAGCCGGTGGGCGGCGCGGGAGCGGACGTGCTCGGTCAGTCCCACCACCGCCAGGCTTCCCTCGAGCACGCGGTCGTTGAGGGGGAACAGCGACGGCAGCAGGTCACCGCCGAGGGCACGGGCGACCTGGCGGCCGACGAAAGTGCCGGTCGCGCCGTGGGCCCGCCTCATCTCACGAAGGTAGGCGCCCACCTCGCCTCTCTCCACCGTCTCCCGCAGCACGAGGTGGTGGAGGCTCCAGTCGTGCAATACCGCGACCCCCGGCCGGGCGCAGGCGGCGCGATAGACCCAGGCGTGAGGCGGCGAGTTGCCGAGGTGGTACAGATCCAGGTCGGCTTCGGGGGCGGCCGCGGGCGTGACGAACGGGAAGCGCTCGCGAAGCGACGGCGCCCCCGCCTCCGGCGCTTCGGCCACGACGCACAGGTCGAGGTGGCGGGCCAGCGCGGGGAGCGACTCCGCCACGTAGTCGGCGATCCCGGAAGCCGACGGCGGCAGCGGGGACCAGATGTTTACGCGCAACTACAATCCCTCCGTGAGCTTGTCGATCACCTGGTCCCAGCCGATCTCGCGCACGCGATCGAAGCCGGCCTCGCCCATCTCGCGCAGCCGCGCCTCCGGGAGCGACCAGAGCTCGTCGATGGCCGCCGCGATCGCCTCCGGCGCCGGCTCGGCCACGAGACCCGTCTCGCCCGGGCTCACGAACTCCAGCGGTCCGCCGGCGTCGGTCGTGGTGAGGACCGGCTTGCGGGAGAGGAAGGCCTCCACGGTCACGTAGCCGTAGTCCTCGTTCAGGGGCGCGTAGTAGGCGGCCCGGCAGCCCGCGTACAGCGAGACGAGGTCGTCGGCGGAAACGAAGCCGACGAGCTCCACCCGGTCCTCCACCCCCAGCCCCTGGATCTGCTTGCGCAGCTCGGGCTCGAGGGGCCCGGCGCCGGCGATCTTCAACCGCGCCCCGCTGCGCACGCGCTTCATCGCGTCGATCGCCAGGTCCAGCCGCTTCAGCCGGTCGAGCCGGCCCGCGTAGAAGAGGTAGTCGCCGTATTCGTCGCGGCGGTATCGTCCGAGGTGGTGGGGAGGCGGGTAAAGCGGCGTGCCCTGCAGCCCGTTGTAGCGGTGGAGACGATTCGCCACGTTGCGGGAGATGGTGAAGAGGTCGTGGCACTCGGAGAGCGACGCCGTGTCCATGGACCGGATCGCCTCCCGCACCTGGCGGTCTTCGGGGCTGTCCGTGAAGGAGCAGTAGGACGTGCCGTAGAGGTCGTAGGCCTCGCGGTGCTGGTGAAAGAGCCAGGCCACCTTGCGCGGGTGGCGGACGAGGAAGGTCGGGAACTTGGTCGGGATCACGAGGTCGACCGGGGTGCCGTTGCTCTCCGTCACGTCGAGCAGCCGCCAGGCCAGCGCCTGGCGCACGATCTCCGACACCGGGTACCACTTGAAGGGAACGGCGGCGACGTCGGCGCGGAAGCCCCGGCGCTCCAGGTTGGCCTTCAGCTCGGAGACCAGGATCTCGGCTCCCCCGGTGATGAACGGCGCCTGCGCGGCGCAGACGAGGACGGTCTTCATCCGTGACGGAGCCGCTCCTCCAGTGCCGCCATCCGGGCCCGCAGGTCCTTGAGGGCGGACTCGAGGCCGAGCCGGCCACGCTCGGCCTGCCCGAGGACGAGGTCGATGCGCTTCACGAGGTCGTGGACGTGGGCGACGAGCTCCTCCTGCAGGATCAGGTGGCGCTCGTCGATCTCCCCCATGTGGTGGCCGTACAGCCCGAGGACGCGGTCGTAGTGGCGGTGGGTGGCGTCGAGGCGCGCGTCGAGGTAGCCGAGCAGCTCGTTGTCGAACTGGACCTGACGGGCGTTGAAGTCCTGCTGCCGCCGCAGCAGGGGCCCGAGGCCGCCCCCGAAGCGGAGGAGGATCCCCCGCAGCGAGCGCCGCGGCGCGTCCAGGATCCGCCACATCGCGTTGAGAGCGGAGTTGTCGGGCCGGGGCGGCGCCGGTAGCGGCTCCGCCTCGGGCAGGGGCGCCATCCTCTCGGGCGTGCGCACCGGAGCCGGAGACGGGAGCGGCGAGCACGGGTCGGGCTCGAGCAATGCGCGGTCCCGCACTCCGTCCCGGATCCGCCGCAGCTCCTCCGCCACGCGGGTGCGTTCGTCACGCTCGCGCGAGGTGAATTCGCGCTCGCTATCGAGCCGGGGGGGCCTCCCGGCCCCCCCGTTGTCTGTCTTCATCGCGTGGACCGCTCCATCCGCGGATTGTAACCGGAGGGCCCGGCGGAGCCCGCCGCGGGCGGGCGGCGCGCGAGGGCGAAGACGCTCGCCCCGATCGGGAAGGAGACGACCCGCACGAGCCGCGCCTCCACCTCGAGCAGGGCGCGGAAGGCCCGCTCGACCGGTGCGGGCAGGAACGAGACGTCGGAGCCATGTCGGCCGGTGATGCGGTCGAGGGTACGGCGTGCGGCCAGGAGGGGAAGGAGCAGGGTGTTGCCGTAGCTCGCGCGCACGACCTGGAGCCCCGCCGTCCGGACGAGCGCCTCCACCTCGCCGCGCGTGTAGCGGTGGCGGGAGTGCACGGCCTCGTCGTGCGCTCCCCACAGCGCGCGGAGCGCGGGCACGCGCAGGAGGAGCACGCCGCCGGGCCGTAGCACCCGGGCCAGCTCGGCGACGGCGGCCCGGTCGTCCTCCACCCACCGGTGGTAGAGGACGTCGAACGAGGTCACGCAGTCGAAGGCCGCGTCGGCGAACGGAAGCGCGAGCAGGTCGGCCTTGGCCGCGGAAACGCCCCGGATCCGGCAGAAGCGGAGCGCGTCGTCGGAAAGGTCGACCCCCACCGCGCGGCCGAGGCGGGAGAGGTGGAGGAGGTTGTTGCCCGTGCCGCAGCCGGCGTCGAGGATCCAGGCCGATTCCGGCCGCGCCGCGAGGGCCGGAGACAGCAGCGCCATGCTGATGGCGCGCATCCCGGCATACCACCACTGCGTCTCCTCGGCGTCGAACATGCGGCCGTACTCTTCGGGGTTCACAGGAGCGAACGGTAGAGCGCGAGGACGCGCTCGATGATCCTCTCCCACGCGAAATCCGCCTCCGCGCGCTCCCGCCCCCGCCGGCCCATCTCCTGCCGGCGGGAGCGGTCGGCGGCCACGTCGGCGAGGGCGGCGGCGAGGCCGTCCACGTCGCCGGCGGCCACGAGGCGGCCCGTCTCCCCGTCGCGGACCTTGTCGGGGATGCCGCCGGCGCGGCTGGCCACGACCGGCAGGCCATGGGCCATCGCCTCCAGCGTCACCAGGCTCGAGCCCTCGTAGCGCGGAGCGTGGACGAAGACGTCGGCGCGGGCGTAGAGCGCGTGGAGCGTCGCGCTTCCCACGCCGCGGAGAAAATGCGCGTGGCCGGGCAGGTCGGCCTGCGCCCGCTGCTCCAGCGCGCGCCGGTCCGGTCCGTCGCCCGCCACGACCCACGCCCAGCGCGCGGGGAGCGCGGCGCGGCCGCGGAGGAGGGCGAGGGCGGCGAGCACGTCCCGGAAGCCCTTGTAGCCCTCGAGCCGCCCCACGGAGAGGAGCAGGAGAGGCACTCCCGCCAGAGCCGGCACGGCGGCATGGACGACCGCCTCCGGGTCGGCGGGCGTCAGGCGCGCGACCTCCGCCGGCTCGATGCCGTTGGGGATCACCGCCACCCGCGCGGCGTCGACGCCGAGAATCCTCGGAACGTCTTCGCGCGTGGCCTCGTCGGTGGCGATCACGCGGTCGGACAGGCGCGCCGCTTCCCGAGACAGCGCCCGCAGCCGGGACAGGGCCAGGCGCTTGAGTCCCGTCGTCTTGTGCTCCTCGAGTCCCTGCGGGTTCATCACGAGCGGGGCTCGCAACGCAGGATCCGCCTGCCGCCGCCGCCCGTAACCGAGGGCGCAAAGCCCCTGCGCATCGACCAGGTCCACGCGACCCGCCCTCACCATCTCCGCGACGGCCTCACCGACCCTCGCCGAGAAGCGCGGGTAACGCAGCGTCCGGTCGAGGATGCGGCCGTGACCCTCGGCGCGGCCGCCATAAGGGATCGTGACCACGTCACCCGGGAACGGCTCCGCGCGCGTGGCCGGACGCGTCACGAGCACGGTCTCGACACCGCGGTCCTGCAGCCGGGCGGCCAGATGGTAGACGGCCGTCTCCATGCCCCCGGGCGCGTGGAGGGGGTGGGCGGCTCGGCTCAGCAGCGCCACCCTCAGCGCAGCCTCCGGTACACCGCCTCGTAGCGCGGGATGAGCGCCGCGGGGGAGAAGCGCTCGGCGCGCGCGCGCGCGCCGCCGGCCAGCCGCCGCCGGAGGTCCGCGTCACCGGCCAGGCGGCCCACGGCGTCGGACAGGGCCGCGGCGTCTTCGACCACGAGGCCGCTCTGGGCGTCCTCGATGATCTCCCGCGTCCCCCCCGTGTCCATGGCGGCCATGGGCACGCCGAGGGCGAGCGCCTCGAGGAGGACGCGCGAGAGGGGCTCGGGCCACAAGGAGGGGAAGACGATGGCCGTCGCGCGGCCCATGGCCCGCAGCACGTCTTCACGATGCGCCCACCCCCGGAGGATCAGGCTCACGCCGCCGGCGGCGGCGTCGAACTTCAGCGCGTGGGCGAGCGAGCCCTCGCCGAGGACGACGAGGGGCAGGCCGGTGCCGGCCGCGGCCACCGCCGGGACGAGGAGCCGGGCCCCCTTGTTCTCCTCGAGCTTGCCCACGAAGAGAAGGAAGCGCTCGGGAAGGGGGAAGGACGGCTCGGCGGCGGCGATCGCCCTCGTCTCGGCCGCGTCCACCACGTTCGGCAACACCTCGACGCGCGGGATGCCGGCCGCCGTCAGCTCGGAGGCGATGGCCTGGCTGACGGCGAGGGTCGCCCCCGCGCGGGCGAGGGCGGCCCGCTTCTCGGCGAGGTCGGCCCGCATGTAGGGGATCGCCCCCCACGAGAAGGGGGCGGGCCCGGGGACGCGTCCCTTGACGCAGCGCGTCATGGGGACGGTCCCGCAGCGCGGGCACAGCGCGCCCTGGCTGATGCGGGTGGACCAGAAACAGACCGGCCAGTGGTCGCGCACCGTCACCGCCACCTGCGACGCCCGCGCGCCGGCCAGGCCCCCGAGGGCGGAGAGGGAATGCTGGGCGTGGAGGACGCCGTCGACCTCGTTCGCGGCGTGGGCGGCGAAGGCCCGCGGCACGGCCAGACGCTTGCGTCCGCGCGCCACCAGGCGGCATACGTCCAGCCCGTCGGGATCGGGGGGGCCGGGGCTGGTGGTCGCGACCGAAACGAAATGCCCGGCCTCGCGCAGGCCGAGAGCGAGGGCGCGCGTGGACCAGCCCGCGCCGCCCGCGCGGGGCGGGTACACCTCGGTCAGCAGCACGACCCTCACGGCGCGATCCTCCGGAGCACGCCTTCGAGCTGCTCGCAGTGGCGGGCCCACGAATAGGTCTCCGCGACCCGGGCGCGCGCCTGGGTGCCGAGCCGGGCGCGCAGCGCCGCCTCGCCGGCCAACCGCTCGAGAACGCGGGCGAGGTCGGCGTCGTCGCCCTCGCGGAAATGGAGCCCCTCCTGCTCCTCGCGCACGATCTCGTCGAGCGGAGGCCGCGAGATCGTCACCGTGGGCAGGCCCGACGCCATGTACTCGAAGACCTTCAGCGGCGACCAGTAGAAGCCGAGGCGGAGCTGGCGGAGCCGCCTCGTGTCGTAGGGAGCGGCGCCCACGTCGGCGGAGGCCACCAGCTCCGGCATCTCTTCATAGGCGAGGCTGCCCAGCCGCCTTCCGCGGTAGCCCGCACCCTCGCTCGCGTGCGCCCCTCCCGCGAGGAGGAAGTGGAGGTCGGCGCGCCCGGACAGCCGCCGCGCCGCCGCCTCCAGCACGTGCACGCCGTGCCACGGGCGAAAGCTGCCGACGAAGAGCACGACGACCGCCCCGGGGGGCACGCCGAGCCGCGCGCGGAGTTCGGCGCCGCGCCGCGAAGGATGGAACACGTCGACGTTGGCCCCCCAGCTCACCTTGACGGTCTTGCTCCGCGCGAACGTGGGGACGATCTCGACGAGAGGCGACACGAGCGCGGTGGCGGAGCGGCAGAGCCGCTCTCGGCGGCGCCGCAACGGACGGACGAGCGCGGCCGCATCGAGGGCCGCCTTCAGCGAGCCCGGATGGTCGACGGCGGGCGAGTTCACTTCGAGCAGCGACGGGATGCCGGCCTTCTCGGCGGCGAGGATGCCCTCACCGCCGAAGTTGTAGTAGCGCTCCATCACCGCTTGCGGCTCCACCGAATCGATGATGCGCTCGACGGCGGCGCGGGCCCGGAACCTGAAGATCCGAGGACCGGGCCACCAGGCGACGCGGTGCCAGAAGACCCCGTCGCGCTCCTCCTCGTGGGGGACGCCGTCTTCGCGATGCACGACGGCGTGGACCTCGTGGCCCCTCCCGGCGAGGCCGCGCGCCACCTCGAGGACGTGGACGCTGCCTCCGGTGCGACCGGGCACGTGCTGGTCGGAGGCCACGTAGACGATCCTCATCGTCCCGCTCGCGCGGAGTGAATCCGCGCTCGCTCAGTCAAGCCGGGGGGTCCCCTGTGGGCCCCCCCGGACCCCCCCGCTCGCGCGGAGTGAATCCGCGCTCGCTCAGTCAGGGACCCCCCGGGGCGCAGGAGGCCGAAGAACGGTCCGGTGCGCACGCCGCCGAAGAGCACGACGTCGAGCTTCAGCAGCCACGTGAGCGCGCGAGCGGCCGCGAGCGCCAGCCGGCCGGTCTTCACGCTCGCGCGAAATGAATTCGCGCTCGCTATCAAGCTGGGGGGGCTCTCCGGCCCCCCCAGACCCCCCACGCTCGCGCGAAATGAATTCGCGCTCGCTATCGAGCGGGGGGGGCTCTCCGGCCCCCCCCGCCCCCCCTTTGCTTCCGTGCGGCGCGCTCTTTTCCGCCGCGCCTGCTCGTAGAGGCGCAGCCCGAGGTCCTCCACGACGGCCTTGATGACGACGTTGTAGTAGCGGCGCTCGGCCACTTCCAGCCCCGCCTCCGCGCAGAGGGCCTCGAAGTGCTCGTGGCTGCGGATCGCGTTGACGTGGTCGCTCTTGCGCAGGGCTTCGCGCTCGTAGTCGATGAGGCCGGCCTGGCCCAGCCGCCGGGCGAGGCGGTTCACGGCGCGCTGGAAGCGGGCGAGGGCCGAGGACTCCATGGCGTGCGTGTAGACGAACAGCCGTCCCCCCGGCCCCACGGCGCGCCGCGCCTCCACGAGCACCTCGAGCACTCCCGGCCCGTCGAGGTGCTCCAGCACGTCCAGGGAGTAGGCGCGCGGAAAGGCGCCCTTGCGGAAGGGGAGGCGGCGGAGGTCGCCGCGGACGAGGTCCACGGCCGCCGCGGCGCGGGCGAGGAAGAACGGCGCGACGTCGACGCCCGCCGCGCGGGCCCCATCCCGCCCCGCGTAGAGCGCGAGCTTGCCCGCCCCGCAGCCGAGGTCGAGGACGACCTCTCCCGCCCCGGGCGCGAGCATCCTCCGCATCATGTCCGCCTTGACGCGGGCGGAGAGCACCGGCTCGGCGTCGGTCGTCCCCAGCCGCTCCTGGAACTCGTGGTCGGCGTACTGGGTGACCTCGCCCACCGGCCGCACCGGCCCCAGGTCGGCATAGCCTTCGTCGCGGCGCAACGCGTAAGAAGCGCCGCAGCAGGAGCAGGCGAGGGTCTCGCCGCGGACTTCCAGCCGCACCTTGTCGGGTCCGCCGCAGGCGCAGCGGACCCGCCGCGCGTACCCCTCGCGGCACGCGTCGTGGCCGGCGGGGGCGGAGCACTCCGCGCACCCGGCGCTCTCCAGGCAGACGGGACACGCGACGCGCTCGAGCAGCGCGGGGGAGATCACGGGCCCTCCCGCACGAGGCGCTCGCGGTCGGTGAAGAAGAGCCACGCCGACCGCGCGAGGTGGCGCGGCACCTCGGTGACCTGGTTGACGGCGACCCGCGGCCATTCCAGGTGCTGGCGGTCCATGAGCTTGAGGCCGAACTGCACCATCAAGCCCACGTTCCACCATGCGAAGAGGACCAGGGCCAGCACCGTGAGCCGGAACCGGCGCGCGGGAACCGCGGTGAGGAGGGCCGCCAGCCCCCAGGCGAAGACCGGCGTCGACGAGACGAAGCGCCGCGAGCCGAAGGCGCCCGCCTGCGTCCAGCTCTCCACCGCGCCGTTGATCCAGACCTGGAGCAGCAATGAGAGGGCCAGCAGCACCACCGTCGCGTCGCGGCGGCGCCAGACCAGGTACGCGAGGCCGGCCGTCGCCACGAGCAGGAGCGGGCTCCACACGAAGAGCCCGTGCCCAGGATCGAACAGGACCTCGAGCAGGTGGGGACTCGACCAGCTCATCTTGCGGGCCACGAGCCGCGAAGGGCCGAAGCGTCCGGTCAGCGCGCGATACGCGAGGAGCTGCGGGGCGAAGGCGGTCCCCGCCGCCATCCCCATGGCCACCCCCCGCGCCAGCGACGCGCCCCCGGCCCCGCCGGTGATCGCCCGGTGCAGCAGCAGTCCGGCGGGGACGATCAGGAACAGGCCGTCCTGCTCGCGCACGAGCGCGGCCAGGCCGCCGCTGGCGCCGACGGCCGCCCATTCCCACCCCGAGGCGTCCGGGCGCGCGGCCGCCCGCAGGCTCCGCCACAGGAGGAGGGCCACCGCGAAGACCGCGGGCGCATGGGAGAACGCGGGGGCGAGCGTCATGTAGTAGAGCAGCGGCGTGGCCAGCCACAGGCCCGCCACCGCGAGGGTAGCCGCGGGCTCGGGCACGCGCCCACGGCCGCGCAGCGTGTCGTGGACGAGGAGAAGGCCCGCGAGCCCGTAGAAGACGGAGGCGTAGCAGACGGCGGCCACGTAGGGGAAGGAGAAGCCGTCGGCGGCCACGTGCGCGCCGAGGGCGCGCGCGGCGAGCACGCCTGCGTGGGCGAGCAGGTAGAAGGGCGACCACAGCAGCGCGCTGCCGAGGGGGGCGAAGTTGATGTGCCGGCCGGTGTCGGTCTCGAGCCGCTCCAGGAACGTGGCCTTGAAGCCGGCCAGTCCCTGCGGGTCGGCGGCGTAGAAGCGCTCGTACTCGTTGCCGAACTCGAGGTCGCGGTCGAAGACGAGCGAGCGCAGGTAGGAGAAGTACTCGATCTCGTCCGCCCCGCGGATCTTCGGCGTGACCAGGGGGAGCGTCAGCACGAAGAGGAGCACGAGGCCGCGGCGCCCGGACCATCGCGGGGCCGCGCCGGGAGGAGCCGCGCTCACGCCACCTCCTCGAACAGCTCGCCCAGCGCGCGCGCCCGCGCCTCCCACGAGTATCGCGGCGCCTCGTCCCACGCCGCCGCCGCGAGGCGCCGGGCGAGGCCATCGTCGCCCAGCACGCGGCGCAGGGAGGCGGCCAGCGCGCCCGCGTCCCCCGGGGGCACGAGCAGCGCGTTCTCGCCGTCGCGCAGGATCTCGCGGCTCGAGGGCAGGTCGGAAGCGACGATGGGCCGGCCGGCGGCCATCGCCTCGAAGACCTTCAACGGAGACGTGTGGCGCTCGGTCATGCCGGCGCGCAGGAAGGGAGCGACGACCACCGCCGCGCGCCCGAGCGCGTCCGCGACGCGAGCTTGCGGCACGGGGCCGGGCATCTCGGTGCGCGCGCCGAGGCCGCGCGCCTCCACCAAGGAGCGGATGCGGCGCGTGTCGGCCTCGCCCTCGATGCCGCCCAGGATCACGAGGCGCGCGCCCGGCACGGCGGCCATGGCTTCCACCAGCACGTCGACGCCCTTCCAGGGATAGAGCTGGCCCGCGTAGAGGACGCGAGGGGGGTCCTCGTGGGCGAGCCCGGGAAAGGCTCGCCAGGGCGGCACGTCGCAGCCGTTGGGGACGACGCGCACGCCGCGCCGCGGCCCGTGACGCTCGGCGAACGCGTCGCGGATGCCGGCGGTGGTCGCCACGAAGCCGGAGGCCCTCTTCCAGACCCTCTCCTCGCGCCGCGCAATGCGCGCCGCCTTGCCCGCGTCGGCCGTCTCGGACGTGCCGTAGAGCGCTCCCCGCTCGAGGTACATCGTCGACTCGACGGCATGCGCCTCGTAGACGACCCCTTCCCGCCCGGCGGCGGGAAGGCGGAGCAGCAGGTCGGCGAGCTGGAGGTCGCGGGTCAAGACGGTGGCGCCGCGCCGCCGCGCGGCGAAGCCGGCCGCCACGGCTTGCGCGAGGAACGAGGCCCGCGGGAGGACGAAGCTTCCCCGGCGGTGCATGACCCGGAGCCGCCGCACCTCGAGGCACGGGTGCGGCTCGACGCCGAAGAGCGCCAGCACCTCGGCCGTGGGCCGCGGGTCGCTTCGGCGCACCACGAGGCGAACGCGGCTCCCCGCGCGCGCGAGGGCGGCCGCGGTCTTCACGATCTGCACGCCGTTCGCGCGCTCGAGAGGAAAACGGATGTCCGCGAGGATCATGATCTCCCGCGGCTCGCTCACCGCTGCCGGCTCACGGTTTCTCCAGCACGCACTGGATGTGGCCGATCATCACGTCCTGCGCCCACGGCGTCGCCTCCATGCGCCGGCGCAGCGGGCCGGGGAGCGCGCGGCGGAAGAAGCCGGTGACGTGGCGGTCCTCGCGCAGGGGGCGGAACCCCGAGCCGCGGATCCACGACGAGAGCCGCCGCACCGTGACCCGCTGCCGGAGGTCGTCCTCCTTCTCCTTCCCCTGCTCGGCGAGGGCGATGAAGGTGTTGGCCTCCTTCTTCTCCTTGAGCGCCCACGGGGCATGGCGGGCCAGGAAGCGGAACGCGCGGAACGCGGCCCGCCGGCCGAGCAGGATGTGAAGGGGAACGGGCACGAGCAGGCGCGGGAGGTGGGCGCCCGCCAGGGAGAGAAAGGGAGCCGTCGAGAGGTAGAGCACTCCGCCCCGGCGCAGGACGCGGTGGCACTCGGCGAGGTAGGCCTCCGCGGAGGTGACGTGCTCGATCACCGAATGGCTGAAGACGAGGTCGAAGCTCTCGCCCGCGAAGGGCAGGCGGGCGCCGTCGCCCTGGACGAAGACGGCGTTGGCGAGGCTCTTCTCCGTGGCCAGCCGCGTGCCCGCCTCGCGGAAGCGGGCCTCCAGGTCGAGGCCCACCGCGAAGGCCGATTCCTCCGCCAGCGAGAGCGCGGTCCCCCCGCCCCCGCAGCCGGCGTCGAGGATGCGGCCGCCGAGCCGTCCCCCTCCCCGCTCGAGGGCCTGGATCACCTTCGCGCTGCGCAGGTACTCGAAGACCGCGTAGTCGTACTCGCTGCGGAAGCGGGCGGCGGCGGCGGCGGCGATGGCCGCCTCGTCGACGTTCCTCACCTCCCGAGCGCCTCGCGGTAGACGTCGAGGTAGCGCTCGGCGACGCCGGCCAGCCGAAAGCGGCCGGCGATGAGGCCGGCGGTCGCCTCGCGAGCGCGGCGCGGCGCGGCGAGAAACGCCAGGATCCGCTCCGCGAGCGCATCGGGATCGCGCATCGGCACCACCGTCAGGTCATCGCCGAAGAGGGCGGCCAGCTCCTTTCCTCCGGGGTTGTCGGTGGATACGACCGGGGTTCCGCTGGCCAGCGCCTCCAGGGCCACGGTGGGCGTCGCCTCGAGGACGGAGGAGAGGACGAACAGGTCGGCGGCCGCCTGCAGCTCGGCGACCTCGTCGTTGGGGACCAGGCCGAGGAAGCGCACCGCGCTCCCGAGGCCGAGGCGCGAGGCCTGGGCCCGAAGATCGCCCTCCGCCTCGCCCGTGCCGGCGATGAGGAGCACGGCGTCTTCGCGCCGCCGCCGCACTCGGGCCATCGCCTCGAGCAGCGTCGCCTGGTCGGCCAGGGGATGCAGGCGCTTGACGTTCAGCAGGAGGACGCCGCCCTCGGGCCGGAGGCGCGCACGCAGCGCGGCGCGCGCGGCGGCGCTCCGCAGCGTGAAGGCATCGGCCACGGGTGGGTAGACGACCGAGAAGCGCCGCAGGGGAACGTCCAGATCGCGGGCCCGGTCGAGCAGCGCCTGCGAATAGAAGGTGACGTGGGCGGCGTCCCGGTTGAAGCGCCGGAAGCGGTCGTCCCCGCGATCGTGGTGCCAGATCTCCGTGCCGTAGTGGGTCAGCACGTACGGCCGGCGGTGACGGAGACAAAGCCGCGCCGCCACCTGGTTCATCCAGGTGCTCGAGTGGATGTGGGCGAGCTCCGACTGCCGCACGAGCGGGCCGGCCTTCCACCACGTCTCGGCCGCCTCCAGCGCCTGCGGCAGGCGGGTGCGGCGCAGCCGCGCGGCGCGCCGGCGCACGTACGCCGTGTCGGGCCGGCCGCCCTGACGGCCGAAGGTGAGGAAGCGCGCGGTGTGGCCCCGCTCGGCGAGCGCCCGGCCGAGCAGGTGGGGGAGCAGCGCGTTGGCGGCCTGGTGGGGAGGGAGGTGCGGCGTCACCATCAGCACGTTCACGCCCGCGCGTCCCACTCCGCCCGGAACTGGCCGTAGGTCCGTCCCACCGCGCCCAGGCGCGTGGTGAGGTGCTCGAAGAGGCGCGTCAGGTCCTCGAGGAAGCGCGAGACGCTGGCCTCGTCGGGCGTGTAGGGGCTGCCGCCGGGAAGCAGCTCGCTCGAGTGGAAGATGATGTTGAAGCACGGCACGCGCGCACGCGCGAGGCGGGAGGCGAAGGCGACCATGTCGGGCAGCGCGGCGTAGGAGGGCCGCAGCCACACCGCCTTCAGGCCGAGCCGCCGCAGCGCTCCTCGCCAGGGGATCGGCCGCAGCCTCGCGTAGAGCGCCTCCGCGGCCTTGGGCAGCGCCGGCGAGGTGGCCGCCGAGATCGGCACCTCCAGGATCTTCGACGCCCCCGGCCGCCGCACGTCGCCGTAGTCCGGATGGTAGGGGACGAGGGGCGCGCCCGCGAAGGCCATTCCCCCTTTGCGCCGCTCGTTGAAGAGCGGATCGACGCTCGTGTCCACCGTGAAGCCCAGCCGTTCGAGGATCGGCAGCGAGCCTCCGTCGAAGCCGTTGCGGCCGGCCCGGTAGGTGGTGGGCCGCACGCCCAGCTCCTGCGTGATGAGCGCGGCCAGGTCGGTGAGCTGCCGATCCAGCAGCTCGACGGGAAGGTTGTGGGGATAGGTGTGGCCGGCCACGTCCTCGGGGCGAAAAGGCGGCGAGGTCCAGGGATGGAGGTGGGCGCCGATCTCGCACCGGCCCTCGCGCGCGAGGCCGCGCAGCACGTCCGCGCTCTCCTTCCGCGCCGCCATCTCGTGGGTGACGAGGTAGCTGGGCCGGATCCCGAAGCCGTCGCAGAGGGCCTGGAGTGCGGGCAGCCGAAGGGCGTTGCGCACGCCCAGCCGACGCCGTCCCTCGGCCGACCACTGGTCGTCGGCTTCGGTGTCGATCCCCACCAGCACCGCCGGGGGCACACCGGCGCTTCTCATCGGTCCATGTCGCTGTCGCCGAAGACGACGTGCCAGCGTCCCGGGTCGGCCAGGACCTCGTTGCCCCCCGCCCGGGACCGCACGCAGAACTGCATCGGGGAGGGGCCGCGGGAGAAGCCGCGGCGCAGCATCTCGTTGCCGAGGCCCGCGTGGAGCGAGAAGGCCTGGGCCCGCGCGACCCGCGCCTGGCGGAAGTCGGCGAGCACGGCCGAGAGGAGCGCCTGTCGTGCCGCGCCGTCGGACGCCTCGGTGAAGACGTCCGTGATCCAGCCGAGGCGGAGGCCCCGGTAGTCCTCGTGCCGGCTGACCGCAAAACCCACCAGGTCGTCCCCCCGCCGGGCCTCCCACCGCGCGTAGCGGCGGTGGGGGCAGCGCTCGTACTTCCACTCCAGGTACGCGGCGTCCCGGCGTACGCACATGGCGTAGGAAGGCCGCGCCCGCGCCCACAGTCTGTCGTACTCGGGCCCGAAGCCGGTAGCCGGCCGCACCGCCACCCCGGCGCCGCCTTCCGGCGCCTCGGGGTTGAGCGAGCGGAGCGCCGCGCCGAGGAGGGGACCGGCGATCGTCGCCGCCGCCCGCCCCACGCGCCGCGCCAGCACGGCCGCCGGGTCGAGGATCTTCCGGTAGAAGGGCACCGGTCCCACGTCGCGATAGCCCAGCTTCTGGAAGAGGTTGTAGGACGAGGTCGTGAGGCCCAGGCCGAGGGCCACGTCCACGTTCTGGCTCCACGTGTCGAACAAGAGCGCCCCCACCCCCTGCCCGCGCACCTCCTCGCGCAGGAACACGTCCATGCCCCACGACGCCCGCACCTCCCGGTCGCCCCACCAGAGGCGGACGGGCATCGAGGCGTACTGTCCGAGGATCCGACCGCCCTCCCGGGCCACCCAGATCTCGGGGGCGCCGTCGGAGCACGGGTTGTCGCGGTATTGCCAGGCCCACCGGCGCCGGCTGGCCTCGGTCATCTCGTGCCCGAAGACGTCGCGGTAGAGGCCGAAGAGCTCTTCCTCGTCCTCTTCGCGCCGCCTGTCGACCGCTAGGGCGGCCATTTTCCTCCGGGGCGAAACGATGAGCTTAGCATGCTATGGTCGGGCCTGAGGATGCCCCGCTTCCTTCGGCCCTCCCTGGCCGGACCCGCCCTCGGGGCCCTGTCCCTGCTCGCCATCCTGGCCTTGCTGCAGCGACCGGCGCCCCTCTTCGTCAACCTGGGCGCGGGCGACGAGGCCTTCGCCCGCGGCTTCCGCGCCTGGGAGCGCGACGGATTGCGCGCGAGCGGGGAGACCATGTTCCGGTGGGCGCTCGACGGCGCGCGCGTCGAGCTGCCCGTGCGCGTCGTATCCGGTTCGTTGACCGCGCGATTGCGCCTCGCGCGCTTCACCGACCGCCCGGCCGACATCACCCTGCTGTCGTCGGGACGAGCGATCGACGAGTGGACGCAGCCGCCGCGGGGCTGGCGCGAGCGCACCGTGGAGCTGGGCGAGGTGCGCGGCGCGCCGACGCTGCAGTTCCGCACGAGGCCGGAGGATCCGGAAGCCCTGGGAATCGCCCTCGACTGGGTCGAGCTGCGGGGGGCGGGACGTGTTCTCCCCGCGCCGAACCTGTTCGCCGGCCTCCTGGCCCTGTTCCTGGGTGTGCCCCTGGCACTGTCGCTCCTGGCCGGGCCGGCTCCCGCCGTCGGCGCCGCGGGGGCGGCGGCGGCGATCGGCGCCGCCCTCGTGACGTGGGATCGGCTGGGAGGGCTCTGTGCGCTGGGAGCGGCCGGCCTGCCCGCCCTCGTCGCGGCGGCGCTGGTGGCCGCGATCTTCCGCCTGCTCGCCCGTCGGTGGCCGGACACCCTCGCCGGCGCGGGAGAGCTTGCGCTCGTCGTGCCCGCGGCGGCCCTCGTCCTCGCCCTCGCCGCGCTGTCGCATCCTTCTTATTACTATCCCGACGTCGACACCCACGCCCGCTACCTGGCCGCGGCCCGCACCGATCCCTACCTGCTCTTCGACCCCCGCGAGTACCAGGACCGCACCGGGGCCTGGACCCGGGAGATCGCGGGCCGGCGGGTCGCCTTCCCGTACTCACCGGTGTTCCACGTGGCGGCGTGGCCCCTGGCCGCGGTCTTCGGCGAGGTCACTGCGATCAAGACCGCGGCGGTCGTGGCGCTGGCGCTGACCCTGCTGCTCGTCCACGCCCTCGCGCGGCTCCTCGGACTCGGCCCGCGCGCAGGGCTGCTGGCCCAGACCCTCGCCGCCTTCCTGCCGGTGATGTCGTCCCGCCTCGCCCTTGCCCTCTTCCCGACCCTGCTCGGGCAAGCCCTCGAGCTGGTCCTGATCGTTCACCTGATGCGCCGCTATCCGCACCTCGAGGGGGCGCGCGATGCCGCCGCCGCCTGCGCGTTCTTCTTCGCGGCCCAGGCCGCCTATACCGGCTCGATGCTGAACGTGGGCGCCGTCGTGATCGTCTTTGCGGGGTGGGAGCTCGCCGCCGGAGATCGGCACAAGGCGCGGCGCGTGCTGGGCGCATGGGCGATCGCCGCCGCCGGTGTCGTGCTCCTGCAATACGCGCGGTTCGTGCCGGTCGTCTGGCGGGAAGTGCTGCCGCATCTGGGGGACGGATCGGCTTCGATGGGAGACGAGGCGGGCAGCCTGGCCGGCCGCGCCGCCCGTCGGGCCGCGACCTTCTACGACGTGGTCTATCCGCTGCTGCTCGGGCCGGGGCTCCTCGCCCTGCGCGGCGCCCCCCGCGCGCCGCGGCGGGTGATCGCCTCGGTCCTGCTCGCCGGGGCCGGCCTGCTCGCGCTGCGCTACGTGATCCCCGTTGTGTTTCGCGACGCCAAGGAGGTGGAGCTGCTCGCGGCGCCGGTAGCGGTCGCGGCCTCCGCGGGGATCGTTTGGACCACGGGCCGCGGCCGATTCGGGCGGCTGGCGGCCGCCGCCGCGGCCGGGATCGCCCTCGCCTGGGGCGCCCAGCGCGCAGTGGCGGTCTACCTGGAGAGGTTCGTCGCCGTCGGCCGCTGAGTTATTCGGCCTTCGCGACGCCGATCACTCCGCAGGCCACTCGTCCGCCGGCGTTGCCGGTCGGCTGCGTCTTGAAGTCGTCGGGGTTGGCGTGGACGATGACTCCCCGGCCCACGATCGACTTCGTTCCGTCGAAGCCCAGCTCCGAGTCGACGTAGTCGACGGTGCCGTTGCCGTCCGGCGTTGCTTCGATGTTGCCCATGTCGCCCTCATGGCGCTTCGCGTCCTTGGGCCCGCCGTGGGGGTTTCCGGCCGGGTTGAAGTGCCCGCCGGCGGAGGTGAAGTCGGCCGCGGAGCAGTCGCCGAACTCGTGGATGTGGAAGCCATGGTTCCCCGCGGCCAGCCCGGTGAGGGCGCCGGTGACGTGGACCCCGGTCCCTTCCTTCTTGAAGTGGATCGTGCCCGCGACCTTGCTGTCCTTGCCCGGGATGAGCACGGCGATGGCATGGGTCACGGCGGGCTTCGGCTGGGCGGCGGCGGCCGCCGCCGCCGCCCCGGCGGCAAATACGAGAGCGATCGTCTTCATGCTGCCTCCTGTGGAATCGCGGATGGTTTCCACTATACCTCACGCCTCAGGACGCCGGTGGCGAGGAGGATCAAGGGATAGGCGGCGACCAGCGCGAGCTCGAAGGCCACGCGGGCGCCGAGCGAGGGGGGGGACAGCGCCGACAGGCCGTAGAGCGCGGCGGCGATCACGGCCGCCGAGAGCCAGCGGCCGCCCTCGAACGGGATGGGGAAGAGCCGCCGCGAGATCGTGAAGCCCAGCGCCGCCATCACGGCGTAGGAGAGCACGGTGGCCCAGGCCGCTCCCGTCATCCCCAGGCGGGGAATCAGCATGAAGTTGGCGGCGACGTTGGCGGCCGCCGCCGCCCCCGTGACCATCGGGTAGTAGCGGGCCTTCTTCTCGATCCCGATGCCGATGGAGGTCAGCAGGAACACGCCGTGGAGCAGATAGGCCAGCGCCACGACCGGGATGACGGGCGCCGCGGCGCGGAAGGCCGGGTTGCGCGGGGTGAGCAGGGTGAGCAGGTCGCCGCCGAGGACCGCGACGGCCAGCGTCGCCCACGCGAAGAACGCGAAGACGTGGCCGGCCACCCGCGCCAGCGTGGTCTTCGCGTCCGGACGGCCGAGCTGCGCGTAGACGAACGGCCCCCAGGCTGGCTCGAAGGCCGACGTCGCGAACTTCACGCCCTGGCCGAAGTTGTAGCCCATCTGGTAGAGGCCGACCTCGCCGCGCGTGACGAAATGGTCGAGGATCTTGCGGTCGGCCAGGTTCTGCACCTGGAGCAGGAGCCCGTGGGGCATCTTCGGCACGCCGAAGCGCAGGGCCTCGCCGAGGAGCGGAACGGAGAAGGCGGGCGCAGCGTGACGGACGAGAATCGGGAACAGGGCAAGCGAGAAGACGATGGTGGCGGTGAGATCGCTCCACAGGATGCCCGTGACCCCCCAGCCACTCCTGACCAGGAGGACCTTGAGAACGATGTTCACGGAATGCCGCGCGACCGAGAACGCGGAGAAGAGCGCGGGCCGGTCCTGGATCCGCAGCAGGGCCAGCGGGACGAACGCGAGCGTGCCCACGGCGACGTCCCCCGCCACGAGCACGACCCAGGATGTCGGGACCGGCGTCGCTCCAAAGAGCCATCCCGTGATCGGCCGGGCGGCGGCCGCCACCGCCGCCAGCAGCAGCGCGCCCACGCCGGCGGCGAAGAGGGAGACCGTGCCCGCGAGCGCCCGGCGCTCAGCCTCGGTCTTCAGCCCGTAGTGGATGCGGAAGAAGCCGGCGTCGAGGCCGAGGCGAAAGACGACCTTCGCGAACGTGCTGAAGAGGATGAGCAAGGCCAGGTTGCCGATATCCTCAGGGGTGAGGAACCTGATGTAGAGGGGGAGCAGGAGGACGGTGACGACGTTGGTGAAGACGTCGGCCGCGCCGTAGACGGCGGAGTGCGTGGCGAGCTTGCGGAGGTTCGAGAAGAGCCCGCGAGTGGAAGCGGGATCGGAAGGAGTCAGATGCGGGCCTTGTCCGACACGAAGTATTCGATCACCTTGTCGAGGATCTCGTCGAGGTGGACCTTCGGCTCGTATCCGGTCAGGGCCCTCAGGCGGGTCAGGTCGGGCACCCGCCGCGGCATGTCCTCGAAGCCCTCCTCGTAGGCCTGGTCGTAGGGGACGCGCACGATCTCGCTCTTCGACCCGGTGCGGGCCTTGACCCGCTGGGCGAGGTCCAGGATCGTGACCTCCTCGTGGTCATTGCCCACGTTCAACACCTGACCCACCGCCCGCGGCTCCTCGGCCAGGCGGACGAGCACGCCCACCACGTCCGAGACGTAGGTGAAGCAGCGGCTCTGGCCGCCCTCGCCGAAGACCGTGATGGGATGGCCGAGCAGGGCCTGCTTCACGAAGTTGGGGATCACCATCCCGTAGCGGCCGGTCTGCCGCGGGCCGACGGTGTTGAACAGCCGGAAGACCACCACCGGCAGCTTCTTCTCCTTCCAGTAGGCGAGGGCGAGGAACTCGTCGATCGCCTTGCTGCAGGCGTAGCTCCAGCGGCCCTTCGTCGTCGCTCCCATCACGAGGTCGGCGTCCTCGTGGAAGGGAACGTCCTCGCTCTTGCCGTACACCTCGGAGGTGGAGGCGACGAGCACCTTCTTCTTCTTCTTGTTGGCGAGCTTCAGCACCATCTCCGTGCCGTGCACGTTGGTCTCGATGGTGTTGACGGGGCTCTCCACGATGAGGCGCACGCCCACCGCGGCGGCGAGATGGAAGACGACGTCGACGCGGTCGATCATCTCCGCGGTCACGGGCTCGTTCGTCACGCTGTCGATGGCGTAGTGGAAGCGCGGCGCCGCCTTCAGGTGCTCGATGTTGTCGATGGAGCCCGTGGAGAGGTTGTCGAGGATGTGGACCGTGTCCCCGCGTGCGAGCAGCGCCTCCGCGAGGTGGCTGCCCAGGAAGCCCGCGCCGCCGGTGATGAGGGCCTTCACCGCGACGCCCCCCGGCCCTGCGGCACGTCCCGCCGCCGCTTGCGGCGCTCGAGGACCGCCTCCGCGGCCCGGCTCGCCCCCAGGCCGTCCACCAGCGCCCGCCCGCGCGCGCTCATCTCGCGCCGCCGGGCGGCTTCCGCGAGGAGGCTCTCGACCGCGGAGGCGAGCTGGTCCTCCTCGACCTCGGTGCCGAGCCCGAGGTACTCCACGGTGCCGTGGCGCGCGAACTCGCGCATGCGCCTCTCCTCCCTCGCGTTCTGGGCGAGGACGATGCCCGGCGTGCCCAGGGCCGCGATCTCGTAGACCGACATCCCCCCCGAGCCCACGACGACGTCGGCCTCCAGCATCAGCTCCGAGATGTGGCCCCCGGCCTCGTTGATGAGCTTCACCGGGCGGGGCAGGCGGGCCACGAAAGCCTCGAACTGCTTCCGGGACGAGAAAGCGGGCCCGGCCACCGCCAGCAGGTCGACGTCCGGCGGCAACCGCTGGAGCGCCCGCGCGGCCTTCAGCGTCAGGCCCTGGGGATCGCTCCCGCCGAAGCTCAGCAGCACCAGCCGCGGCTTCTCCCGGACCTCCTTGACCCGGCCCCGGAACTGCTCGCGGAGGATCGCGTAGGCCGGGCCGCCGTAGAAACCCTCCGGCGTCTCCTTCTCCTGGTTCATGACCGAGACGATGACCTGGGCGTAGTGCTCGGTCGTCTCCAGGTCGTCGAGCGTATCCACGAGGTTCACGGTGGTGGTGCCGAGGTGGCTGAGCGCGCGCAGGTACGCGTCGTCGAGGGCGGGCAGGTCGTTGATGAGGATGGCAGGGGAGAAGTCACGGATGTGCTCGAGGGCGGTCTCGAGCTTGCCGTCTCCCATCACGCGCACCGGATAGCCGTGGCGCGACACGGTGACCAGCCCCTCGGCATGGTCGGCGCTCATCAGGAACGCCACGTCGGCGCGGGAGACGTTGCGCAGCGCGCCCGCGATGGCGAGCGAGCGGTACACGTGGCCCATCCCGAGCGCGCTCCCCCCGTCCACGCGGAAGAGCACCCGCGGCTGGCGGAGCAGGCGCTCGGCCATCCAGAAGTCCTCGAGGTCGTGGACCGTGAAGCCCGCCCGCTTGTCCAGGACGAGGTAGCCGATCTTCTCTCCAAAGCGCGTGGGCGAGTCCAGCACGCGCCGCCACATGGCGACGACCGCGCCGTTCTCCTTGTAGACGGGCTCCTGCTCTTCGCGCCGGCCCTCCCGGGCGAAGAGCGGGACCAGCGCGCCGTCGCTCCGGGCCCGCCAGTTGAGGGTGCGGTCCTCGGTCACGGAGAAGACGGTGTCGTAGCCGCCCGAGACGAGCTTTTCCACCGCCTCCTCGATCGCGAACGACTCGCGGAACGGGGTCGTCGCCTGGAGCACGACCACGATGTCGGGTCGCTCGCCCTGCGCCTCGAGCTCCTTTACCGCGTGGGCGATGACGGGCTTCAGGCTCGGGATGTCGGCGGCGAGGTCGTTCGGCCGCAGGAAGGGGGCCTCGGCGCCGTGGGCCCGCGCGACATCGGCGACCCGGGGGTCGTCCGTGGAGACGACGACCCTGTCCAGCGTCGGCGCCCCCTGGGCCGCCTCCAGCGTGTGGGCGAGCAGCGGCCGGTCCCCGAGTCGCTTGATGTTGAGGTAGGGAACGGTGTCGGACCCTCCGCGCGCCGGCACCACGCACACCACCCGCTTCCCGTCCTTCATGGGAGGCCCGACGGGCTCTTCAACGCAGAGAGCGCAGAGAACACCCGCAGAGGCCGCAGAGGAATGAAATTCAAATTCAGTCTCTGCGTTCTCTGCGCGTTCTCTGCGGCCTCTGCGTTGAATCCGTTTCCAACGCTCATACCATTTCCCAGGTGATCGTGGTGTCGTCGGGGATGTCCACGCGGGCGACGCGGCCGACCACGAGGTCGAGGTGGCGCGGGCTGATGCCCGTGCCCGGGCGCTTGTACGTGAGCATCTCTCGCGTGATCGTGGCGCCGCGCGGGATCGTGCGCCCGGAGGTGACGCTGCGGCGCGCGAAGCGGTAGGCCTCCTCCTCCAGCGGCTCCAAACCCTTCGCGGGCTTGCCGAGCGCCTTCTCCACCGTGCGGATGCCCTGCACCATCGCCTTCATCTCCGCCGGGTCCACCGACAGGTAGTGGTCGGGCGCCCCCGGCAGCTTCTTGTCGACCGTGTAGTGCTTCTCCACGATGCACGCGCCGAGAGCGACCGCGGCCTGCGGGACACTGATGCCGAGGGAGTGGTCGGAGAGGCCGACCGGCACCTCGGGAAACGCGCGCATGAGGTGCTCCATCATGCGCAGGTTGATGCCTTCGGGCGGGCACGGGTACTTGAGCGTGCAGTGGAGGATCGCGACCTGCTCGTTGCCCGCCCGGCGGCAGACGTCGAGCGCCTCCTCGACCTCGGCCAGGTTGGACGTGCCGGTGGAGAGGATCATCGGCTTGCCGTGGCCGGCCGCGCGCGCGATGAGACCGTGGCAGGTGAGGTCGGCGGAGGCGATCTTGAAGGCGGGTACGTCGAGCGAG
>QHVJ01000425.1 GCA_003222275.1 Acidobacteriota bacterium
ACGAGCGCCGCTACAAGGAGTGGCTCGACCTCCTCACCGACGACGTCCGTTACTTCATGCCGATCCGGCGCAACGTGCCGCACGACGAGAGCGAGCGGGAGTTCACGCGCGAGGGGACCGATGTCAGCTGGTTCGACGAGGGCAAGGACACGCTCGCCCGCCGCGTGCAGCAGATCCTCACCGGCATCCACTGGGGGGAGGAGCCGCCCTCGCGGATCTGTCACATGATCTCGAACGTGCAGATCCTTCGCGCGAGCCCCGACGGCCCCGCTCCCACCGAGGTCGCGGTCAAGAGCCGGTTCCTCGTCTACCGCAACCGCGTCGAGACGGAGACCGACTTCCTCGTCGGCAAGCGCGAAGACCTGCTGCGCCGGGTGAACGGAAGCTGGAGGATCGCGCGCCGCAAGATCGTCCTGGACCAGAGCGTGCTGCTCGCGAAGAACCTGACGTTCTTCTTTTGATATGCTGCCGCCCAGGAGGACGCCCATGAAGCGAGCACTCGCGCTCCTCGCGATCTTCCTCGTGATCGCGGCAGCGATTCTTCCCGGCCCCGTGTGGGCCGCTGGAGGCTGGCACCACGGTCATCACGGCGGCCACGGCGGCTGGTGGTGGCCCGCGGCGCTCATCGGCGGCCTCGCACTCGGCGCGGTCACCATCGCGACGGCTCCGCTTTGGGCGCTGGCGCCGCCCCCGCCGGCCGCGTATCCGCCGGTGGTCGTCGAGGCGCCATCCGCGGCCTATGTCCAGCCGGTCTACTCGACGTCGCCGGGGAGCTATCAGCAGGCGCCGGGCTACGCGCGACCCGAGCCCCCACCGTTCCAGCGTGAAGTCGTCTACGCCGATGGCCGGTATCTGCTGTTCGGCGACGGCGTGCGACACGCGTGGCAATGGGTGTGGGTCCCCGCCGCCGCACCGCCTCCGCCGCCTCCGCCGCCGCGCTAACGACAGGAGAACGACATGGCGGGACCGGTCGGATTCATCGGGCTCGGCAACATGGGGCGGCCGATGGCGCTCAACCTCGTCCAGCGCGGCTTCGCGCTGGTCGTCCACGACATCGATCCGGCCAAGGTAGGGCGGCTGCGCGAGCGCGGCGCCAGGGTCGTCGACTCGCCGGAGCAGGTGGCCGCGGGGACCGAGCGGACGATCGTCATGGTGGAGACCACCGCCCAGGCGGAATCGGTCATCGCCGGCGAGCGCGGGATCATCAAGAGCGCCGCGCGCGGCCACATCGTGATCTGCATGAGCACGATCGACCCGTTCGCCCTGCGGCGCCTGGCCGAGCAGCTGTCGGCGCGCGGCGTGGCGACGCTGGACGCGCCGGTGAGCGGCGGCACCGAGCGCGCGGCCTCCGGCGAGCTCTCGATCATCGCCGGCGGTGACGCGGCCACCTTCGAGAAATGCCGCGACCTCTTCGCCGCCATGGGCACGAAGCTCTTCCACGTCGGTGCCCTCGGCCAGGGCCTGGCCATGAAGCTCGTCAACAACATGCTGATCCAGGTCAACCGCGTGGCGGTGGCCGAGGCGCTCGTGATGGGCGTCAAGGCGGGGCTCGATCCGCGGACGATCTACGACGTGGTGCGCGTCAGCACCGGCACCAGCTACGCGTTCGAGACGGGCGTGCCGAAGATCCTCGCGCGTGACTTCTCGCCGGGCGGCACCGTGGATATCACTTACAAGGATCAGGAGCTGGAGACGGCGTTCGCCAAGCAGCTCGGCGTGCCGCTGCTGCTGGCGAACCTCACCCAGCAGCTCTACCAGATGGCGCGCGCGGCCGGTCTCAACAAGGAAGACGGCCTCGCCGTCGTCAAGGTGCTGGAGCGGCTCGCCGGCGTGCAGGTGAAGGGCTGAGCGTGAGAGCTACGCGCCGTAAAGGATGCCGGGAATGAGGCGACGCTGGATGGGGTCGATCCCCAGCCCGAATCCTTCGAGGGTGTAGGCGCCCAGGACTTCGAGGTCGTTTGGCTCCACGTTCGGTGGCTCTTCCCTCCGATGGTGAGGACGCGCCGACGCTCCGAGGGCTGGAGGCCGAGATCACGAAGCGCGCCCGCAGAGACCCACGTGTCCATCGAACCGCTGTCGACCAGCAGCTTGACGGATTCGCGCCGATCGGGCCGTGACGGTGAGGCAAGATGAACCTCGGCGAAGAACGTGCCCATACGTTGACCTCGCCTCGACGTTAGCACGCGCGAGCCATCTCATCGCTGTATCAATCTCAAGACGGGCCGAGCTCGTTCTCCAGCATTTGATCGAGGCTCTGTCGCCGCCTGACGAGGCGCAGCGTCCCGTCGGGGTCCAGCATGACTTCGGGAGCCTGCGGGTATGAGTTGTAGTTGATGGTTGACATCGCGGCGCAGTAGGCGCCGGCGCCGCCGACGATGACCAGATCGCCCACGCGCGGCCGGGACACCCAGCGCGGGCCCAGCCCTTCCGGGTCGCCCGGCGCCGGCGTGAGAATGTCGCCCGACTCGCAGCACGGCCCGACGAAGACGACCTCCGCCGCCTCGCGGCCCGTGGCCATCACGTCGATCGGATGCTGGGCGCCGTAGAGCGACGGCCGCGTGACCTCCGTCATGCCCGTGTCGAGCTTGGCGAAGAGGTAGCCGTCCTTCCCGGTGTCGACGACGTCGATGCACGTCGCCACGACGGCGCCGGCCTGCGCAACCAGGTACGTGCCCGGTTCGATCTCGAGATGCAGTGATCGCCCGTGGCGCGCGCGGAAGGCGTCGAGCTCGCGCCGCACGTGCGCCGCGACGTCGTCCAGGTCCGCGGTCGGCTCCTCGGGCATCCGCCCCACCTTGAAGCCGCCGCCCAGGTTCACGACGGCGACGTCGGGAAGCTGCTCGGCGAGGTCGAGGGTCATGCGCGTCACGCGCTGCCAGACGTCGGGGTCCGTGCCCGAGCCGATGTGGGTGTGCAGCGTGCGCAGCGTCAGCCGATGGCGCGCGGCGAGCGACTTCACGTCGTCCAGATACTCGTGCCAGATTCCGAAGCTGGCCGAGGGACCGCCGGTATTCGTCCGCTTCGTCGACCCGCTGCCCAGCCCCGGGTTCATGCGCACGGCGATGGAGTGGCCCGGCGCCGCGCGTCCGATGGCCTCCAGCTGGTGCAGCGAGCAGGCATTCAGCAGCACGCCGTCACGGATGTGTTCGGCGAGTCGAGTGGAGGGCATCTGGGCGCCGAGCTGAATCCGGGCGGGCGCGAATCCCGCTCGCCGCGCGCGCGCCACTTCCCAGTCGCTCGAGGCGTCGACGTGGAGCCCGAGATCGCGGAACAGCACCAGGATCTCCCGGCTCGGGTTCGCCTTCATCGCGTAGCGCAGCGTGAACCCGTAGGGCGCCTTCAACGCGAGCAGCCGGCGCGCCGTGCGCTCCAGGGCGGCCCGGTCGTACACGTAGCAGGGCGTTCCGAAACGCTCGCGCACCTCGGCTGCCTGCGAGGCGGTGAGGAACGGCATCACAGCGTCAGCAGCGACTCGAGATTCCGCCACAGGATCTTGTCCTTCTCGTCCTGGGTCAGAGTCTTCAAGCCCTGCACCCAGGCGACGGGCGAGGGGTGCCACGGCACGAAGGGCCAGTCGCTGCCGAGGACCACGCGGTCGGCGCCCACCTCGTCGAGCAGGAAGCGCAGCGCCTTCTCGCTGCCGACCACGGTGTCGTAGTACAGGCGGCGCTGGTAGCTGCTCGGCGGTTGCGGGATGGTGCGGCGCGCTTCGGGCGTTCCGTGCCAGCTGCGGTCGATCCGTCCCATCGCGAAGCACGCCGGACCGCCGCCGTGCGCGATGCAGACTCGCAGGCCGGGACACGCGTCGAGCACGCCGCCGAAGATCAGGATGGCGACGACGATGGCGTCCTCGACGATGACGCCGAGGCTGTTGAACAGCCCGTGGCGGGTCGTGCGCTGCAGCATGAAGTTGTGCTGCGGCTGCGGGTGGAAGAAGAGCACGGCCCCCATGGCCTCGGCCGCCTTGAACAGCGGCAGGAACTTCGGCTCGTCCCAGTTCTCGCCGTTCACCAGCGTGTCGAGCTCGGCCCCTTTGAGGCCGAGCACCGTCACCGCGCGCTCCAGCTCGTCGATGGCCGCCTTGACGTCCTGCACCGGCAGGGTGCCCAGGCCCGCGAAGCGCGCCGGCCATTGCTTCGCCATGGCCGCGATCTCGTCGTTGACCTCGCGCGCCAGCTGCCGCCCCTGCGCGGGGTCGAGGTGATAGCCGAAGAACGGCGTGTGGATGGACACGACCTGCACGTCCACGCCCTGCGCGTCCATGTCCTTCAGCCGCTCTTCGGGCGTGAAGCGCACCTTGGGCGAGTTGAATTGCGTGCGCTTG
>QHVJ01000049.1 GCA_003222275.1 Acidobacteriota bacterium
CGTTCTCGTGGCCGCGGTCGATGGCCCAGATCCCGATCAACGTGGGCGACGCCAAGTACGACCCGCAGTTCCCGTTCGGCTTCGGCTTGACGTACTGAGGGCATGGCCACCGCATGAACGAGGAAGCCTGGCCGGCCCTGCCGCTGGCAGACTGGAAGGAGACGTACCACACCTTGCATATGTGGACGCAGATGGTGGGCAAGCTCCAGCTCGCGCTCACGCCGCGGACCAACCACTGGTGGAACGTGGCGCTGCACATGACCGCCCGCGGCCTCACGACCACGCCGATGCCGGTGGGGCCGGACGTGTTCACGGTGGCGTTCGACTTCGTCGACCAGGTGCTGCGCATCGAGGTGAGCCGCGGCGACCGGCGCGAGATCCCACTCGCGCCCCAGCCCGTGGCCCGTTTCTACGAGCGCTTCATGGCCACCCTCCGCGCCCTCGGCATCGAGGCCCGGATCTGGCCGATGCCCGTCGAGGTGCCCGACCCGGTCCGCTTCGATCGCGATCCCTCGGGCGCGTACGACGGCGATTCCGCGCGCCGCTGCTGGCGGATCCTGTTCGAGGCCGATGCGGTGATGAGCGAGTTCCGGGCCCGGTTTATCGGCAAGTGCAGCCCGGTGCACTTCTTCTGGGGCAGCTTCGACCTGGCCGTCACGCGGTTCTCGGGCCGGCCGGCGCCGCCCCGGCCCGATGCGGACGCGATAACGCGCGAGGCCTACTCGCACGAGGTGTCGAGCGCGGGATGGTGGCCGGGCGGCGGCCTCGTCGACTATCCCCACCCCGCGTTCTACGCCTACGCCGCGCCCGAGCCGGCCGGTTTTCCCGGCGCCCCCATCCGGCCCGACGGGACGTTCTACCATCCGGAAATGAAGATCTTCATCTACCGTTACGACGACATGCGCGCCGCGCCCGATCCCCGGGCGGCGCTGCTCGAGTTCCTCCAGACGACCTACGAGGCGGGAGCGAACCTCGCGAAGTGGGACCGGCCGGCGCTCGAGCGACCTTCACCGGCGTAGCGCCGGAAGGAGCCGCAAAGATGGCCGGCAACGGAGCCTGTGCGCACCTCGAGAGCGTCACGGACGTCAAGAAGGCGAAGCGCCGCGAGTGCGAGGAATGCGTGAAGATCGGAAGCGAGTGGGTCCACCTGCGGACCTGCCAGACCTGCGGCGGCACCCGCTGCTGCGATTCGTCGCCGAACCGCCACGCGAGCAAGCACGCCCGCGCCTCGAGCCACCCGGTGGTCTGCTCGGCGGAGCCGGGCGAGCGCTGGCTCTACTGCTACCCCGACGACGCGATGGCCGAGTACTGAGCACCCGATTGATGCATGGACAGTCGGTGCGGGCGATCTGCCACGTCATCGCCGCCGCCACCGCCTACCACCGCGCGCGGCACTGGAACGAGCGGCACCAGCTCTCCTCCTGACCCCGGCGCGCCGCCCCCGAGGCTTCCCCGGACCTCATTCCCCCGAGCGCGGGCGTGCGTTGGTTCACATCCCCGGGACCGGGATGTCCTCTTTGCTCGACCCTTTCCGTAATGAGGGTTGAGAGTCATCGCCCCGGGCCTCCGGGCAACTTCCGGGAGCGGGCTCTGGTGGAGGCCCGTCAATGTCGAACGCGAAGTGCGTGCTCTTCGGGCGGACCGCCCTGACCGTCCTTCTCCTGAGCCTCTGTCCATACGTCCGCGCCCAGAGTCCTTACGGCCGGGCCGCACGCCAGACGATCCCCTTCGTGGCCGACCAGCAGGACGAGCTGGGAGACGTCTGGCACACCGAGATCGACGTCCGTAATCCGGGCTCCCAGCCGATCACGGTCCGCCTCACCTACTTCGGCGCCGTCGGGACTCCGAATGTGGGACGGTATCCCTGTCCGTTTTCACCCACCGTCGGGCCGGGCGCGACGGTCGAGTTCTCACTCGACCCCGCCTGTGCGCTGGCATCCCTCGGCTTGCTGAACTTCGGGCGCCTCGAGCTCTCTGCGCTGCCGGAGGTGCCCGGGCCGACCGATGATCCGGCCTCACTCACGTTCCTGACGAGCGCGCGCGTCTCCAGCCGCGGGGGAAGTCTCTTCACCGTCGAAGGCTTCCCCCAGGGCAACCTCTCTGGGAACAGGAGCTTCGCGGCGGTCACCGGCCTCAAGAGCGGCCTCGTGGACGGGAGCCAGTGGCGGACGTCTTGTTACGCGGCGGCGCTCAACGAGCCGGTGCCGGTGTTCGTCGGGCTCGTCGATGGCAACGGCCAGCCCATGGGCGTCGTCGCCGCGAGCCTCGATCCCGGCGCCGCACCCCCCGTCGAGATGCAGCCATTCCTGGACGTGTTCGCCGCCGCCGGCGTGCCGCCCGGCAACTACAGCAACGTGACCGCCCTCTTCTCCACGGCCGGCGGCGGGGCAGGCGCCGGCGTCTTCGGGCTCTGCCGGATCATCAACACCTCCTTCGGCAAAGAGGCGTTCGAGGCGGCGAAGTACCTCGACAACAACGACGAGGCCCGGGAGCACGTCACCTCCAAAGACCGGACGAGCTACGGGGAACAGTTCTCCATCGTCTCCGAGGTTCCGGACGACAACAATCTCCCAATCTGGTCCAACCTTCACGTCGCCTATTTCCAGCACCCGGATCTGGTTCGGTGCGCCGTCCGCTTCCTGCCCAATCAATACCTCCCATTTCAGACCGAGTTGGGCCAGCTGCGCCTCATCGATCCCGACGGGAACGTCGCGGTCAACGTACCCCACGCGCAGTCCTTCACCCTCAATCTCCGGGAAAAGTCACAGCACCACGCCGGCCGCAATGGACGCTGGCTGATCGAGGTGGGCGCCGATCGAGCCGTGAAGAACGGCGACTGTTTCCAGTGTCTCCACTCCGGAACGCTTCTGTACACCGACTACGAGCTCACCTGCTCCAGCGGCAACGGTAACAACCAGCTCGACATCGTGGGATTCTGCGACATGGGCTGCGTGAAGGACAAGACGAAGGGCCACGAAGGCCAGGTCCTGTGCTCCTTCGCCAACCAGGTCGATTCTCAAACCTGCTACTACTGAACCGGAGGCGGCTCCGATGGAGGCAAGTCGATGTCGCATCTGAAGTCGGCGTTCCTGGAGCGGGCCGTCCTGGCCGTCATTCTCGTGGGCTCCTGTCGTTACGTCCACGCCCAGAGCCCTTATGGCCTGGCCGCGCGCCAGACGATACCCTTCGTGATCGACTATCGGGAGTTCGAGGTTCCCGTGTGGAGGACCGAGATCGACATCCACAACCCCGGCTCGCAGCCGCTCGAGGTCCGCCTCACCTACTTCGGCGCCGTCGGGACTCCCAGCCCGGGCCGCCTGGCCTGCGCAACTCAGACAGTTGGGCCGTTCGCAACCGCGGAGTTCTCACTCGGCTCGGTCTGTCCACTGACGTTCCTGTCTGGGAGCATCAACTTCGGGCGTCTCGAGCTCAACGCGCTGCCGGAGAAGCCGGGGCCCTCGGACGAGCCCGGCACGCTCGTGTTCCTGTCCAACGCGCGCGCCTCCCGCTCCGGCGGAAGGTACTTCACCGTCGAAGGTTTCCCGCAGGGCAACCTCTCCGGAAACAAGAGCCTCGCCGAGGTGACCGGCCTCAAGAGCGGCCTCATCGACGGCAACCAGTGGACGAGCCGGTGCTACGCCGCGGCGCTCAACGAGACCGTGACCGCAGTGGTCGAGCTCGGCGACAAGAACGGCCCCCTGGGCGGCGTCGCCTTCGCCAACCTCGACCCTTCTTCCGGAACCGAGATGTGGCCGTTCGTGGACGTGTTCGTGGCCGTCGGCGCGCCGCCCGGCAACTACGACAACGTGACCGCCTCATTCCACACGCCGGGAGGAACGGGAGGAGCGGGAGGTCCCGGCGTGTTCGCGTTCTGCCGCGTCATCAACCAGTCGCTCGACAAGGAAGCCTTCGAGGTTGCGAAGTACGTCGACAACAACGACGAGGCTCGGCAGCACATCACGTCCGTGAACAAGACAGCCTTCGGCCAACCCTTCCGGCTGGTCTCGGAGGTCCGCGGCAGCGACCTCGACACCAACTTATCCAACCTTCACCTCGCGTACTTCCAGCACCCGGACGAGGTCAAGTGCGAAGTCCACTATACCTGCCCTTCGAAGCTCTGCACGTTCGACCTCGTCCAGATGCGCCTCATCGATCCCGACGGCAGCGTCACCGCCGGCGGGGCCCACGCGCAGTCGTTCGTCCTTGATCTCGGCGAGAAGGCGCAACGGTACAACGGGCGCAACGGGCCCTGGCTGATAGACGTCGGCCCCGATCGGATCGCAAAGGGAGGCGATTGCCCCTCGCCCGCCGCCGAGAACTTCGGCGACTCCCACTCCTGTCTCCGCCACGGAGGGCCGCACGTGACTCCCTACGAGCTCACCTGCTCCAGCGGCAACGGTCACGGTCAGCTCGACGTCATCGGACATTGCTTCATGAACTGCACGAAGGACCAGAACAAAGAGGCCCTCTGCGCCTTCGCCAACCAGCCACACTGCTTCTGAACTGGAGTGGATTCACGCACCGGAACGAACCAGGTCAGGGGGGTGCGCCGCCGCACGTCGCTATCAGCTACAGGCGGCGAGCGGAGCGGGATTCACTCCCGCGTAGCGAGCGGGGGGTCTGGGGGGCGCGCCGCTAGCGCCCCCCAGCTCAACGAATAAACAGCGGCGCGAGCACGAGCGTGATCGTCGAGAGCAGCTTGATCAGCACGTGCAGCGACGGGCCCGCGGTGTCCTTGAAGGGATCGCCGACGGTATCCCCCACCACGGCCGCCTTGTGCGCCTCGGAGCGCTTGCCGACGACCTGGCCGTCGACCTTGAACTGGCCCGACTCGATGTACTTCTTGGCGTTGTCCCAGGCTCCCCCGCCGTTGTTCATCATCGTCGCCATGAGGATACCGGTGATGGTGCCGACCATGAGCAGAGCCGCCACCGACTCGGCGCCGATCTGCCCGCGCGTCGACAAGAAACGGAAGGAGTACCCGACGACGATAGGGGTCAGAACGGCCAGCAACCCCGGGGCCACCATCTCCTTGAGCGCGCCCGCGGTCACGATGTCGACACAGCGGGCGTAGTCCGGCTTGGAGGTCCCCTTCATGATCCCCGGGTTCTCGTGGAACTGCCGCCGGACCTCGGCGATGACGACCTGGGCCGCCTTCCCCACCGCCTTGATCGCCAAGGCGCTGAAGACGAAGACCAGCGTGGCGCCGAGCAGGCCGCCGATGAAGACGGGAACGCGCGTGAGGTCGACGGGCGCGGGCATCGTCTCGCCGGTGATCTTGCGGATCTCGCCGAGGTAGGCGCTGAAAAGGAGGAACGCGGCGAGGGCCGCCGAGCCGATCGCGTATCCCTTGGTGAGCGCCTTCGTCGTGTTGCCGACCGAGTCGAGGCGGTCTGTCTTGCGCCGGATCTCCTCGGGCTGCTTGGACATCTCGATGATCCCCCCCGCGTTGTCGGTGATGGGGCCGAACGTGTCCATGGCCAGGATGTAGGCGCAGGGTGCGAGCATGCCCATCGTGGCGATGGCGGTGCCGTAGAGGCCGGAGCCGGCCATGGTGCCGAGGGCTTGCTGCCCGCACCAGTACGAGCCCAGGAGGGCGGCGGAGATCGCGAGCACGGGCAGGCCCGTGCACTCCATGCCGACGGCGAGGCCGCTGATGATGTTGGTGGCCGGCCCGGTCTTCGACGCTTCCGCGATGGAGCGCACCGGGCGGTAGCGGTACTCGGTGTAGTACTGCGTTATCCAGACAAAGGCGTACGCGGTGAGGATCCCGATGATGCCGGCGCCGAACAGGTAGCCGCGGTGCACCACCACGCCCGAACCCGCCACCGGCCGCAGGAGCAGGAACACCGCGGCGGCGAAGCCGGCCATCGCGATCACGGTGGTGACGAGATAGCCGCGGTTGAGCGCGTTCATCGGATCCTCGTCCTCGCGGCAGTGCACGGTGAACACACCCACGATGGTGGCGACGAGGCCGAACGCGCGGGCGAGGAGGGGGAACACGATGCCGCCCATCCCGAACACCGGGTAGAGCGCGATGCCCAGGATCATGGCCCCCACGTTCTCGGCCGCGGTCGACTCGAAGAGGTCGGCCCCGCGGCCGGCGCAGTCGCCCACGTTGTCGCCCACGAGGTCGGCGATCACCGCGGGGTTGCGGGGATCGTCCTCGGGGATGCCGGCCTCGACCTTGCCCACGAGGTCGGCCCCCACGTCGGCGGCCTTGGTGTAGATACCGCCCCCGAGCTGCGCGAAGAGGGCCACGAAGCTGGCCCCGAACCCGAAGCCCACGATCTGGAGGGGAACGTGCTCGTAGTCGTGCGTTCCCCCGAAGAGGTAGAAGAGGCCCCCCACGCCGAGCAGGCTCATGGAGACCACGGTCAGGCCGCTCACCGCCCCGCCCCGGATCGCTATCTGCAGCGCCTTGTTGAGGCTGCTCATGGCCGCGGCCGCGGTGCGCAGGTTGGCCCGGATGGAGACGAACATCCCGATGTAGCCGGCGATGGCCGAGCACAGAGCGCCCGTGACGAACGAAAGCGTCACCTTCACCGCCGTGCCCCGGCCCATCTCGGCGATGTTGGGCACGTTGCGGTTGAGGTAGTAGAAGCCGAAGATCAGCGCCGCCGCCACCACCGAGAGCCCCGCAATCGTCCGGTACTGCCGGGAGAGGAAGGCCTCGGCCCCTTCGCGGATGGCCGCGGCGATCTCCTGCATCTCCGGCTTGCCCGTGTCGGCCGCGAGGACCTGCCGGGCCAGAAAAAATGCGACGGCCAGGGAGAGCAGGCTGATGGCGAGCACCACCCCCAGAACGGCTTCGACGCCCATTGAGCCTCCGCTTGGGTGAAGAGACGGCCAGATTGCAAAGGCCGCAGGTTAGTCTGGCATCCCCTCGAAGGTCAAATTGACTGTACACTCCCCCGTCTTTCAGGAGCGACGGTGAGCAAGAAACCCGACGATGCGGCCCCGCCCGGGCCGAGCCGTTTCGAGCAGGAGCTGTCCACCGACCTGAAGGACACCACCCCCGACCGGCCGCGAGGGATGCTCCTGCACACCCGCATCCTCATCGGCCTTGCCGTCGGCGTCGCGGCCGGTCTCACCGCCAACGCGGTGTGGGGCAGCGGCCACCCGGGCGTGGAGTGGCTGGTCGCCAACGTCACCGAGCCGGTGGGGACGCTGTTCCTGCGCGGCCTGCTCATGATCGTGATCCCGCTCATCGGCTCGTCATTGATCGTCGGCGTGGCCGGGATCGGGGATATACGGCGGCTGGGCCGCGTCGGCCTGCGCTCGTTCGGCTATTGCCTCGTGGTCTCGGCCATCTCCGTGATCATCGGCCTCACCCTGGCCAACACCATCCGCCCGGGGCAGCACATCAAGCCCGAGACCGCGGCCCGGCTCGAGCAGCGTTATGGCAACGCTGCCTCCCGCCAGATGGAGGCCCTGGCGAAGGAAAAGGAGGGTCCGAGAGACTCGCCCCTGATGCAGGTCGTGAAGTCCATCGTGCCCTCCAACCCGGTGCAGGCCGTGAGCGGCGAGTTCCCGAACATGCTCCAGCTCATGTTCTTCGCGCTCGTGGTCGGTATCGCCGTCACCCTCCTCCCCGCCGAGGTCGCCGCTCCCCTCATCCGCGTGCTCGAGGCGGTCTACGCCGTTTCGGCGAAGATCGTCGACATCATGATGAAGTTCGCCCCCTACGCGGTGGCCTGCCTCCTGTTCAACAACACCGCCCGCTTCGGCCTCGACCTCCTCGCGGCCCTCTCGTGGTTCGTGGTGACGGTGCTCCTCGGCCTCGCGCTGCACATGTTCGGGGTGTACTCGCTGTCGGTCTACTTCTTGTCCCGGCTCTCACCGCTGGAGTTCTTCCGCCGCGTGAAGACGGTGATGCTCACCGCCTTCTCCACGTCGTCCTCGAACGCGACCCTCCCCACCGCCCTGCGCGTCTCCGAGGAGAACCTCGGCGTGCCCCGCGAGATCAACAGCTTCGTGCTGACGGTAGGGGCCACCGCCAACCAGAACGGCACCGCGCTCTACGAGGGGGTGACGGTGCTCTTCCTGGCCCAGCTCGCGCAGGTGAGCCTGAGCCTGCCCCAGCAGCTCATGGTCGTCTACCTGGCGATCCTGGGCGGCATCGGGACCGCCGGCGTGCCTTCGGGCTCGATCCCGTTCATCATCGCGGTGCTGGCCACGGTGCACGTCAACCCGGGGCTCATCGCCATCGTCCTCGGCGTGGACCGCATCCTGGACATGTGCCGGACGACGCTCAACGTCGTGGGCGACCTGACCGCCGCGACGTACGTGGCCCGAGCCGAAGGTTACGAGCTGCTGAAGCCACGCGCGCCGGCGGGCCATCCCGCGCTCGCGGAGGACTGAAAACCCTCACCCCTGCCCTCTCCTTTCAGGGAGAGGGGAATTCAAACAGAAGCTGCGAGCGGAGCGGGATTCACTCCCGCGCAGCGAGCGGGGGGGCGCGGGGGGTGCGCCGCTAGCACCCCCCAGCCTAGACGACGACGAACCCGTGCTGCTTGCGGTGGTACGGGCCGTCGAACACGACGGTGGACTTGAACAGCTCGTAACGGCCGTCGCCGGCCACGTCGCGCACCTTGTCGCGCAGCGCCGCCTGCTCGGCCGCGCTCATCGGCGTGAACGAGCGGGCCAGGGCGGCCGCCTGCTTCACCTGGTCCAGCGTTATGAGACCGACGACCTGCGCCGACACCGGCTGGCTGAGCGAGTAGCGGTAGGCCTCGGCCGCGCTCAGACCGGACCTCGACATGATCCCCTCCGGTGAGCTGCCGCCGTAGCCCTTCATCCCGATGACGCCGACGTCCTTGCCGAGCGCCACGGGAACGACCTGGTTCTGGAAGCTGCGGTAATGCGCGTCCATGACGTTGATCGGCATCTGGGCCGTGTCCCAGTCGAAGGGCTTCTCGAGCATCTTGAGATGGATGTTCGGGTGCTTGTGGCCGGTGAAGCCGATGAAGCGCACCTTGCCCGCCTTGCGCGCCTCGAGGGCCGCCCGCAGGCCGCCCTTCTCGAACACCCAGTCGGGATCGTTGTCGTAGACCATCTCATGGAACTGCCACAGGTCGAGGTGATCGGTACGGAGGCGCCGCAGGCTGTCGTCCAGGCACCGCTGCGAGCCCTCGTAGTCCCGCTCGCAGTTCTTGGTCATGAGGAAGACCTTCTGCCGTCGCCCGTCCTCGGCCAGCGCGCGTCCCATCAGCTCCTCCGAGCGCCCGTCGTGGTAGTCCCAGGCGTTGTCGAAGAACGTGATTCCCTCGTCGAGGGCGGCGTGCATCAGTCGGATCGACTCCGCGTCGTCCTTGATCGATCCGATGTGCCAGCCGCCGAGCGCGAGGATCGAGACGCGCTGGCCCGTGCGGCCCAGGACGCGAGTGGGAAGCCCGGTAGCGGAGGCGGGGCTCGTCTGGGCGAGCACCTTTTCGCTGAGCGCCGCCAGGGTGGCTCCGACCGCCGCCTGCTTGAGGAAGTCCCGCCGGGTGGTTTCCTTCATGACAAACCTCCCGTGATTTGAGCTGTTGACTCCGATCTTAGCTCGAAGCTCGCCCGGACCGCGCCTTCATTCTCTCGCGGAGGATCGAGATGATGCCCGGCAGGAGCGAGAGGAAGATGACCACGGCCACCACGATGTGGATGTGCTTGTCGATGTCGGGTATGGCCCGGCCGAGGAAGTAGCCGATGAGGGTCATGCTCGCCACCCACCCGATTCCCCCCGCGATGTTGTAGATCGCGAACTGGCGATACGTCATCTCGGCGGCACCCGCCACGACGGGGGCGAAGGTACGGATGATCGGCACGAAGCGCGCGATGACGATCGTCTTGCCGCCGTGCTTCTCGTAGAACTCGTGGGTCTTGACGAGGTGCTGCTTCCGGAAGAAGAACGAGTTCGGCCGGCTGTAGAGCGCCTGGCCGGCCCGGCGCCCGATCCAGTATCCGGTGGCGTCGCCCACGATGGCGGCGGCCATGAGGGCCAGGTTCAGCCACACGATGTTGAGGTCGCCCTTGGCCGCGAACAGGCCGGCCGTGACCAGCAGCGAGTCCCCGGGCAGGAAGAAGCCGACCATGAGGCCGGTCTCGGCGAAGACCACCACCACGAGGCCGATGAGGCCCCCCATCCGGATCAGCTCGGGGACGTTGTAGAGCCGGCGGAAGAGCTCCTGGATCAGATCCAAGCGGTCAGGGCGTGCGCGCGGGCTCGGCCACTGGTCGTGGCGCGGCAACCCGGCCGCTCGCACGGGCACGCGCCAGCACGCTGTGCTTGCGGCCGTACGCAAAGTAGATGACGAAGCCGATGGCGAGCCAGGTGAAGAGCCGGTACCAGTTCTCCTTGGCCAGCGAGAACATCAGGATCATGCACGTCGTGATCCCGAGGATGGGCACGACGGGATAGAACGGCGCGCGGAAGGGCCGCTCCGCCTCCGGGTGCTTGACCCGCATGATGAGCACCGCCGCGCACACGACCACGAAAGCGAAGAGCGTGCCGATGTTGGTGAGGTCGGCCAGGACCCGCAGCGGGAGGAAGGCTGCTCCCAGGGCGACGGCCACACCCGTCAGGATCGTGGCTTTCCAGGGCGTGCGGTACTTCTCGTGGATGGCGCCAAAGAACGATTCGGGGAAGAGCCCGTCGCGGGCCATGGCCAGCCACACGCGCGGCTGGCTCAGCATCATGACGAGCAGCACGGAGGTGATGCCCGTCATGGCCCCGAGGCTGATGAGGAAGCGCGCCCACGGCAGGCCCGCGCGGCGGAAGGCGTCCGAGACCGGCGTCTCGATGTTGATCTCCTGGTAAGGCACCATGCCGGTCAGGATCGCGGACACGGCGATGTAGAGGACGGTGCAGATCACCAGGGAAGCGATGATGCCGACGGGCACGTCCTTCTGCGGATTCTTCGCCTCCTCGGCATGCGTGGATATCGAGTCGAAGCCGATGTAGGCGAAGAAGATCACGGCCGCTCCGGCCAGCGCCCCGAGCGGCTGGCCGCCCTTGTCCGTCTGGCCGAACAGGGTGTGGCCGAAGAAGCTCATCCCGGTGTAGCCGTACGGGGCGAAGGGGTGCCAGTTGGCCGAGTCGACGTAGAAAGCGCCCACGCCGATCACGAAGAGCACGATCGCCACCTTGATGGCAACCATCGTGGTATTGAACCTTGCGCTCTCCTTGATCCCGATGACCAGGACCCACGTGACGAGCACGGCGATCGCGATCCCCGGCAGGTCGAGCACGCTGCCGGTGCCGAAGAAGTGGCCCGTCGCCGGATCGTAGTCGAACGGCGAGTTGGCGAGCGCCTTCGGCAGGTGGATTCCGAAGACCGACAGGATGTCCTGGAAGTTCTTCGACCAGCCGTGGGCGACGGTCATCGACGCCACGGCATACTCCAGGATCAGGTCCCACCCGATGATCCAGGCGAACAACTCGCCCAGCGTGGCGTAGGCATATGTATAGGCCGAGCCCGCCACGGGAACCATCGACGCGAATTCCGCATAGCAGAGCGCCGCGAAGATGCAGGCGATGCCCGCCGCCACAAACGACACTATCAGCGCGGGACCGGTGCGGTCGTGGGCGGCCTGACCGGTGAGAACGAAGATGCCGGTGCCGATGACGGCGCCCACCCCGAGGGCGGTGAGTTGATAGGGCCCCAGGACGCGCCGCAGGCGGTTCTCGCCCTTCATCTCCTCGAGGAGGAGACTCAGGGGCTTGGTTGCGAAGAGGGGATTGGCCAAGCACACCTCCGCTGCGGGCGCGCACCCGCATGGGACTGCCCGAAGCATAAGGGCTGACGGCTCCCATGGGCAACTCCCCGTTAAATTCAGCAAGTCCCTGATCCCACTTTCCGGGTTTGCCCGATTGCGCTTCTGGGGCTATCCCTTATCTTTTCAATGGCGTCGAAACCACGCAGTGGTTCTCCTCGGCGGCGCGCCCGATGATGACGGCACACATCAGAGACTCGGCCAGGCCGCTGCTCCTGGTCGCAACATCGTTTCTCTCCGCGGCCATTCCAACCGCCGCTCTCGCTCAGGTCTCCTTCGTCGCGCGGGAGGATTATCCGGCGGGCACGAACCCGCACGCGGTGGTGGCGGCCGACCTCAACGGCGACGGCCGGCTCGACCTGATCGTGGCCAACAACGGATCCAATGACGTCTCCGTGCTGCTCGGCCGAAGCGATGGGACGTTCTCCCCGGCCTCCCGCTTTACGGTGGGCGCCGGCCCGCAGTCGGTGGCCGTCGCCGATCTCAACGGCGACGGCCGGCCGGATCTGGCGGTAGCCAACAGCGGCTCCAACAGCGTCTCCGTGCTGCTGGGCAACGGAGACGGCACCTTCCAGGCCGCCCAGACTCTCGGCGCGGGCACCGGCCCTCAAGCCGTCGCCGTGGGCGACCTCAACGGCGACGGCCGGCCGGATCTGGCGGTAGCCAACAGCGGCTCCAACAGCGTCTCCGTGCTGCTGGGCAACGGAGACGGCACCTTCCAGTCCGCGCAGAGCAGCGGCGCCGGCACCGGCCCTCAAGCGGTCGCCGTAGGCGACTTCAACGGCGACGGCCGGCCGGATCTGGCCGTGGCCGACTACGCCGTCCACACCATCTCGATGTTGCTCGGCAATGGGGACGGGACCTTCCAGGTCCCGCTGAGCTTCGCGGCGGGGAACAACCCCCTCTCGGTCGCTGCGGGCGACTTCAACCGCGATGGAAGATTGGATCTCGCGGTGGCTGACGTCGGTGCGAACACCGTGTCGGTGCTTCTCGGTAACGGGGACGGGACCTTTCAGCCCGCCCGGGCCTTCGTCGCCGACAGCGGCGCGACCTCGGTGGCGGTCGGCGACTTCAACCGCGACGGGTTGGTGGACCTGGCGGTCACCGCGTTCTCCGCCAACACCGTATCGCTGCTGCGGGGCAACGGGGACGGGACCTTCCAGGCCCCGGCGATCTTCGGGGCCGGCACCCGTCCCTGGTCCGTGGCCGCGGGAGACTTCAACGGCGACGGAGCGCCGGACCTCGCCGTGGCCAACGACGGCTCGGCCACCGTCTCCTTGCTGCGAAACAGAGGTGACGGCACATTCCCCGTGGCGCCGGTTCTGCAAGTCGGCAATCAGCCGACCTCGGCCGCGGTGGGCGATTTCAACGGCGACGGGGTCCGGGATCTGGTGGTGGCGGACTACTCCACCGACTCCGTATCGGTTCTACGGGGCAACGGGGATGGGACGTTCCAGGCCGCGCTGACCTTCGCGGCCGGGGGCGGTCCCTGGGCCGTGACCGTCGCCGACCTCAACCGTGACGGAATCCAGGACCTGGCGGTCGCCGACAACAGAAGCAACGCTGTCTCGGTACTGCTCGGCCGCGGGGACGGCACCTTCGGCGCGGCCCTGAGCTTCGCCGCCGACATCAATCCGACCTCCGTCGCCGCCGGCGACTTCAACCGCGACGGGCGGGCGGACCTGGCGGTGGCCAACTCCAACTCCAACACCGTTTCCATCCTGCTCGGCAACGGCGACGGGACCTTCCAGGTGGCGCGTAACGTCATCGCGGGCAGCGGGCCTTCGTCGGTGGCGGTCGGCGACTTCAACGGCGACGGGCTGGCGGACCTGGCGGTGACGGCCTATTACTCCAACCTGGTCTCTGTGCTGCTGGGCAATGGGGACGGGACCTTCCAGACGCCCCGGCTCTACAGCACAGGCAGCAGCAATCCCTGGTGGCTGGCCGTGGGCGACTTCAATCGCGATGGCATCCAGGACCTGGCCGTGGCTCACTACCACTCCAACGCCATCTCGACCGCATCGGTGCTGCTGGGCAACGGCGACGGGACGTTCCGGCCCGCGCTCACCTTCGATGTGGGCGCCGGCGCGGCCTACGTTGCCGTGGGCGACTTCAACGGCGACGGCACGCTCGACCTGGCGGTGGCCAACTACGGCTCCAACCTCGTGCCCGTCCTGTTCGTTTCGGTGCTGCTGGGCAACGGCGACGGTACCTTCCAGACGGCGAGGAACTTCGGCGCCGGGCCCGGTCCCTATTCCGTGGCCATCGGCGACTTCAACGGCGATGGCAAACCGGACCTTGGAGTGGCGAACTTCGGCTCCTTCACGGTCTCGGTGCTGACGAACAACACCGCCGTCGGCTCGAACACCCTCACGGTCAGCAACGCGGGGACGGGCAGCGGCACGGTGACCTCCAACCCGAACGGGATCAACTGCGGCGCGACATGCTCCGCCTCCTACCCGAGCGGCACGCCGGTGACGCTGACGGCCAGCCCGGTTGGCGGCTCCTCGTTCACCGGCTGGAGCGGGGGCGGCTGCTCGGGGACCAGCACCTGCACCGTGACCATGACCACGCCCACCGTGATCACCGCGACCTTCACCCCGCCCCCGGACACCACTCCGCCCACGATCTCCGGGGTGGCGGCCTCGGCGATCACCTCGACGGGCGCCACCATCGCCTGGACGACCAACGAGGCTTCCGACTCGCAGGTCGAGTACGGCCCGACGACGGCCTACGGCAGCTCGACCGCGCTGAACTCGAGTTTGGTGACCTCCCACTCGCAGGCGTTGAGCAGCCTGGCCGCGAGCACGCTGTACCACTACCGGGTGAAGTCGAAAGACGCGGCGGGGAACCCGGCCACCTCCGGGGACTTCAC
>QHVJ01000050.1 GCA_003222275.1 Acidobacteriota bacterium
ACCCGCCGCGGAACACCTTGCGCTCGACGTAGGAGAGCCAGGCCTCGCTGAGCGCCCACAGCCGGGGGAGGCCGCGGGGGGCGACGAGCGCGGGCCGCACCGCCTGGTCCACGAACACGGCGCGGGCCGCCTCCACCGCCGCCAGCTGCAGGTCCGTCTTCGAGCCGAAGTGGGCGAAGAGCCCGCTCTTGCTCATCTTCAGCCGGCCGGCCAGCGTCCCGATCGAGAGCCCTTCCAGGCCTTCGACGGAGGCGACGTCGACCGCCACGCGCAGGATCGACTCGCGCGTCCGGTCGCCTTTGCCGCCGCGCTTCATACGCTCCCCGCGCGCCGCAGGCCGGCGTGCGCCTCGCGGAAGCGCTCGGTCCACCGCGCGGGCCGCAGGCTACGCGGCTCGACCTTGACCACCGCGCGCCGCCCGCGGGCGTGAACGCCGGCCTCCGAGAAGCACTCGAAGCCGTAGACGCAGCTCGTCTCGCCGAGCTTTTCCACCCACAGCTCGACCTGGAGGTGTCCCAGGCCGCGGAAGGGGGCCAGGAACTCGACCTGCACCTCGCGCACGACGTGGAACTGGTCGGGATTGAGGGAGGCGTCCAGCTCCCACCGCCATCCGAGGTGAGCGAAGAGCGCCGAGGTGGCCCGCTCGACGTGGACCGCGTAGCGGGCGTTGTGGAGCATCGCCATCGCGTCCAGCTCGTCGAAGTGGACGGGGCTGGGATGCACGAAGCGGGACCGGGGAGCGGGCGCGGGCACGGCATCGCTGGACATGATGAGACAGTAAATAGCACGAACGTTCGTACTAAGCAAGAGTGCAAGCAGCGAGAACCGCGAGCGGAGCGGGATTCACTCCCCGCGGGGGCGCGAAGCGTCCCCGCTCTATGAGCGGCGGCGAATTCACTTCGCTCAACGACGTCGGAGCGCCCGCGTGATTGCAGCCAGGGCCCGGTTCGTCTCGCGACGGTTCTGGGCCAGGATGTCCCGCCACAACCCGGGAGGGCTGGCGGCGAGCCGAGTCATCCCTGCGAAGCCGGGCCCGGCCACCCCCAGCCGCCGCCGCGCCACCGGGTCGGCCCGCGCGGCGTCGACGAGCGCCCACGCGACGAGCTGCGGCGCGTGGCTCAGGAACGCGACCGTGCGGTCGTGCTCGGCGGGGCCCATGGGGACCGGCCGCGCGCCCACGGCCCGCGCGACGCGCCGGACGGCGGCGACGGCATCGCGGGAGGCGCGCCGTCCCGGGCAGAGGATCCACGAGCGGCCGCGAAACAGGCCGGCCGAGGACGCGCCGAAGCCGGATCGCTCGGTGCCGGCCATCGGATGCCCGCCGACGAAGGCGAGTCCCCGCCGGTCGGCCTCGCGGCAGATCGGCCCCTTGACGCTGCCCACGTCGGTGATGACGAGCCCCGGCCGGGCCCGGCGCGCGACCCGGCGGAGCAGGCGCAGGTTGACCGCGGGGGGGGCCGCGAGCACGAGGACGTCGCTCATATCGGCCGCCTCCTCCGGGCGGGCCACGGTCCGGGCGACCGCGCGCGCCGCGCGGGCCCGCCGCGCCACCTCCGGCCGATCCACGCCGATCACCGCGTAGCCGGCCCGCGAGAGGGCGCGCGCCAGCGACCCGCCGATGAGGCCGAGGCCGACGACGGCAACCGTGGGCCGGCGGCGGGACACGGTCACGCTTCACCCAGCACGCGCTGGAGGAGGTCGGGCTCGCGCCGCTCGAGGACGCGCGCGGCGCCGGCGACCAGCATCGCGTAGACGGCCGCCGCGCCGGCGAGCGCAAGGGGCAGGCTCGAGAGCCACAGCCACGGGCGCTCGAGCAGCATCGGGAGCCACGCGAGGAACACGAACGGCGAAGCCACGACGAGCGTCGCCGCGAAGAAGAGCGCGCCCAGCGCCGCCGCCCCCAGGCCGCGGCCCCCCGCGGCCGAGCCCCCGTAGGGGTTGTGGCCGGGACGGGGGCCGACCATGGGAAAGAGGATCGAAGCGTAGTTGTCGGCGCCGGCCGCGACGAGGAACGTGCAGAGCGCGACGGTGGCCGCCGCGGGCAGCAGCGCGGAAGGCGCGAGCAACGCGCCCATCGCGAGCAGCGTCGCCAGGCCGGGCAGGCGCAGGGCGAAGCCCGAGAGGTTCTTCGCCACCAGCACGCGCCAGCGCTCCACCGGAAAGCCGAAGAGGAGGGCGATGCCCTTTCCCTCGAGGCCGAAGGCGTTGCCGAACGCCGATGCACCCACGAGCATGGCCAGCATCAGAAGCCCCGACGGCGACACTCCGCCGCTCGTGCGCGTGAAGACGAACAGCCAGAAGAGCGGCGTGGCGCAGCTCAGGAAGAGCGTGGCCTTCGTGGCCGGGTCGCGCCAGGCGACGCGCAGGTCCTTCTCGAGGAGAGCTCCGATCCGCCCGGGCAGACGCATCACCGCTCGTCCGGTGTCCTCCCGGTTCCCCCCGCCCAGATCCAGCTCGCCGCGGTGGATGCGCTCGATGAGCGCGGCCGACGCGGCGGCCGCGGCGGCGATGGCCGCGCCCTGGGCCGCCGCCCACCCGAGGAACGCGAGGGCCTCGCCCCGGCCGGCGTGCACGGCGGCCCGGACGCCCCACGCGAACGGCGAGAAGGCCACGAGGTCGCTCGAGACGAGACCGCGCAGCGCTCCGCCCAGGAACCGGGCGCCGCCGGAGAAGAACACGATCGGCGCCATGCTCATGAGGAAGCCGAGGCCGATGACCAGGAACACCGCCAGGTCCTGGTAGCGCCGCCGGCGGGTCAGGCCGTGCAGCACGAGACCGCTCACCTGCGCCGCGGCCAGGAGGAAGATCAGGCTCAGCAGGCTGCCGCCGAGCGCGAACGGGACCGCGGCCAGGCTCCGCGAGAGAGCGAGCGAGAGCGAGGCGAGGACGGGCAGCGCCGCGAGCACCATGGGCTGGAGGAGGTTGCCGACCAGCGACGCGGCGACGAGCGTGCGCAGCGGCAGCGGGAAGTGGAGCAGCCGTGACACGTCGTGGCTCTCGGAGAGCGCGACGCCCGCCAGCAGCGGCGAGAGCATCCACGACACCCCGACGCCCGTCGCGATCAGGCTCAGCAGCGGCATCACCATGTCTGGATGGTGGGCCTCGGCGCCCCGCACGCCGGCGTAGGCCATGAACGACCCGAAAACGGAGGAGAAGAAGAGCCCCGGCAGCAGCAGGGCCAGGCCGACCGCGCGCTCGCGGGCGCGCAGCATCGCCCGCAGCTCCATGCGCCAGCGCGTGAGCACGAGCACGATCAGCCGATCCAGGACAGGTCCTCCCGCCGCACGTCGGCGGCCACCAGCTTGAGGAACACGTCCTCGAGCGTCGCGTCCTGCCCCACCTCCCGCTGCGCGCGGATCTGCTCCAGCGTGCCCTGGGCCACCAGCCGGCCCCGGTCGATGATCGCCACCTCGTCGCACAACCTCTCGGCGACGTCGAGGACGTGGGAGGTGAAGAACATCGTCACGCCCTTCTGGGCCAGGCGGCGCAGGAGGTCGGTGACCACGCGGCCCGAGATCGGATCGATCCCGTTGAGGGGCTCGTCGAGGAAGAGCACGCGGGGGCTGTGGATGAGGGCGGCGGCGAGGGCGGTCTTCTTCCGCATGCCCTGCGAGTAGTCCACGATCAGCTTGCCCCGCTCCTCCTCCAGCGACAGGAACGCGAGCAGCTCGTCCGTCCGCCGGCGCGTCTCCTCGCGCGACAGGCCGTACATGCGCCCCGCGAAGTGGAGGTACTCCTCGCCGGTCAGCCGCTCGTACAGGGGCAGCTCCTCCGGCAGGACCCCGATCACCCGCTTCACCGCCAGCAGCTCCCGCTCGAGGGGATGGCCCTCGATCGTGGCCTCTCCTTCCGTCGGGCGGAGCAGGCCGGTGAGCATCTTGATCGTGGTGCTCTTGCCGGCGCCGTTCGGACCCAGGAAGCCGAAGAAGCGGCCCCGGGCCACCCGGAAGGAGATGTGGTCCACGGCGGGCCGGCCCCGAAAGACCTTGGTGAGGTTGCGGACGACGATGGCATCGCCCGCTGCGGCGGGCTCCGTCGCTACCTCCGCCCCGCGGCGGGGATGCGGGCCATGGGCAGGCTGCGGCCCACGACCGGCGCGATCACGCGCAGCTCGCCCATCAGCGTCTCGAACTGTTGCGGGTAGAGGCTCTGCGCGCCGTCGGACAGCGCCTTCTCGGGGTTGTCGTGGACCTCGATGAGCAGGCCGTCGGCGCCGGCCGCGATCGCGGCCCGGGCCATGGGGATCACCTTGTCCCGCCGGCCCGTGCCGTGGCTGGGATCGACGAGGATCGGCAGGTGGCTGCGCTTCTTCACCACCGGGATCGCGGAGATGTCCAGCGTGTTGCGGGTGGCGTTCTCGAAGGTCCGGATGCCGCGCTCGCAGAGGATCACCTGGTTGTTCCCCCCCGCGAGGAGGTACTCGGCGGACAGGAGCCACTCCTCGATCGTGGCCGACATCCCGCGCTTGATCAGCACCGGCCGGCGCACGCGGCCCAGCTCCTTCAGGAGGTCGAAGTTCTGCATGTTGCGGGCGCCGACCTGCAGGCAGTCCACGTACCTCAGCATCATCTCGATCGTGCGGAGGTCCATGACCTCGCTCACGATGGCCAGGCCCAGCTCGTCGGCCACCTCGCGCATCCAGCGCAGCGCTTCCTCGCCGTGGCCCTGGAAGGAGTAGGGCGAGGTGCGGGGCTTGAAGGCGCCGCCGCGGAGCACGCGCGCTCCGGCCGCCCGGACGGCCCGCGCCACGGTGCCCACCTGCTCGCGCGTCTCCACCGAGCAGGGCCCGGCCATCACGATCACTTCCGGCCCTCCGACCCTCACCCCCCCGACGTCGACGACGGTGTCGTCGGGCTTGAAGGTGCGGCCGACGAGCTTGTACGGCTCGGAGATCTTGACGACCTCCCTCACGCCCGGCAGCAGCTCGAGGGCCGCAGGATCCACGACCTGGCGCGGCGATCCCACCGCCCCGAGGACGGTGTGGGCGACCCCGGTGGAGCGGTGAACGTCGTAGCCCACTTCGACGAGGGTCTCGATGATCTTCTGGATCTGCTCTTCGGTGGCGGACTGCTCCATCACGATGACCATGGTTTCGTCACTCCTTCTTTTCCTGGTCGACGGCCAATCGCTCCAGGCGGCGGCTCTCGTCGATGATTCTTTCGAAGACGCGCCTCACGGCGGTGGGATCCAGCGGCCCCGGGTTCTCGCGCATGACCCGCTCCAGGATCCAGGCCTCTCGCTCCGGCGAGTAGACCGGGAGGCCGAGGGCGCGCTTCACCTTGCCGATCTCCACCGCGCACGCCGAACGGCTGTTGAGCAGCCTCATCAACTGCTCGTCGATCGCGTCGATGCGGCGCCGCCACTCGTCGATGGCACTCTCACCCGAAGCCGTGGGCGCCTTTGCCTCGGCCGGCGGCTTCAGATCGCGCTTCTGAGCCATGTCACCTGTCCGGCGACGTCGCCGTGGGGATGCTCCTCCTGGAACCGGACGAGCGCGCTGCCCACGACGACGGCGTCCGCCACCGAAGCCGCCGCGGCCACCTGCTCGGGGGTGGAGATGCCGAACCCCAGGGCCACCGGCTCCCGGGTCAGCGCCTTGATGCGCGACAGCAGCGGGCGCGCATCGTCGGAGAGCGCGTCCCTCTCCCCGGTGACTCCCGTACGGCTGATCGCGTACACGAAACCGCGGGAGGCGCCGGCCACCCGGCGGAGCCTTTCGTCGGGGCTGGTGGGCGCGGCGAGGAAGACCGTGTCGAGGCCCGCATCGCGGGCGACCTCGAGCCAGCCCCCCGCCTCCTCCGGTGGCAGGTCCGTCACCAGCACCCCGTCGACCCCGGCCGCCGCCGCCTCGCGGGCGAGGGCGGGCAGGCCGAAGCGGAGGAGCGGGTTGAAATAACTGAAGAGGAGCAGCGGCAGGTCGCTCGTCTTCCGGATCCGGTGCACGGCCTCCAGCACGCGGATGAGGGTCGTGCCGCGCGAGAGGGCGCGCTCGCTGGCGCGTTGGATGATCGGTCCGTCGGCGAGAGGGTCGGAGAACGGCACGCCCAGCTCGAGCACGTCCACGCCCGCCTTTTCCATCTCGCCGGCCACCTCGACCGTGCGCTCGAGCGAGGGATCCCCCGCGGTGACGAAGGCGACGAAGCCCTTGCGCCGCTCCTCGCGCAGCCGCCGGAACCGCTCACCGATGCGGCCCATCAGCCTCTCTGCGTCCTCTGCCCGCCGTCAACCTTCGCGGCGTTCTCCGCGGATTCGATTATTCCGAGGTCCTTGTCGCCGCGCCCGCTGAGGTTGACCAGCACCAGCTTGCCCGCCAGCGACCCCGCGTCCTTCACCACCCACGCGACGGCGTGGGCCGACTCCAGCGCGGGAATGATGCCCTCCAGCTCGGAGAGGAGATGGAACGCGGCGAGGGCCTCGTCGTCCCCGACCGCGGTATAGCGGACGCGCCCCTCGTCGCGCAGCAGCGCATGCTCCGGCCCGACCGCGGGGTAATCGAGCCCCGCGGAGATGGAGTGGGTGGGCAGCACGTTCCCCGCCTCGTCTTGCAACACGTACGTACAGGTCCCGTGGAGCACGCCAACGGCACTGCCGGAGCCAAGGCTCGGCGGGACGACGGATTCACTCCGGCGGCCCGCCGGGGGGGGCTCGGGGGGGCGCGCCGCAGCGCCCCCCCGCTCATCCAGGAACCGCGCCGCGTGGTCGCCGGGACGCGACGAGCGGCCGCCGGCCTCGACCCCGACCATCGCCACCGGGTCGGCGAAGAAAGCCGCGAAAAGGCCGAGCGCGTTCGAGCCGCCGCCCACGCACGCCACGAGGACGTCGGGCAGCGAGCCGGCCTGCGCGCGGACCTGCCCGCGCGCCTCTTCGCCGATGACCGCGTGGAAGTCGCGGACCATGGCCGGGTAGGGGTGCGCGCCGAGCACCGAGCCGAGCAGGTAATGGGTCGTGCGCACGTTGGTGACCCAGTCGCGCATCGCCTCGTTGATGGCGTCCTTCAGCGTGCGGGAGCCCGAGCGGACGGGCCGCACCTCCGCCCCCAGCAAACGCATGCGCCGGACGTTGGGGGCCTGGCGGGCCATGTCCTCGGTGCCCATGTACACGACGCATTCCAGGCCGAGCAGCGCGCACACGGTCGCGCTGGCGACGCCGTGCTGGCCGGCGCCGGTCTCGGCCACGACGCGCGTCTTGCCCATGCGCTTCACGAGCAGCGCCTGGCCGAGGGCGTTGTTGATCTTGTGGGCGCCCGTGTGGCACAGGTCTTCCCGCTTCAGCCACACGCGAGAGCCGAGCCGCTCCGACAGCCGCCCGGCGAAAGTGAGCGGCGTCGGCCGCCCCACGTAGTCGCGAAGCAGACGGGCGAACTCGTCCCGGAAGGCGGGATCGCGGCGCGCCTCGGCGTACGCCGCCTCCAGCTCTCGCAGCGGCTCCATGAGCGTCTCCGGCACGTATCGGCCGCCATACGGGCCGAAGTGCCCCTGCTCGTCGGGCCGCGCCGTGGTCATCTCTCGGCCTCCCGCACCGCCGCCATGAAGGCCCGCACCTTGTCCGCATCCTTGCGGCCCGGTGCGGCTTCGACGCCGCTCGAGACGTCCACGCCGTCGGGGCGGACGGCGCTGAGCGCGAGGTGGACGTTCTCGGGGCTCAGGCCGCCGGCGAGCATCAGGAACGAGGCTTTCTCCCGCACCGCCCGCGCGCGGGTCCAGTCGAAGCTCTGTCCGCTGCCGCCGGCAGGGCCGGCCTCGGTGCGCGTGTCGAGCAGGATGCCCGCGGCACGGCCCTCGTAACGCAGCGCGTCCTCCGGCACGAACCCGTCGCCCACCCCCACCGCCTTGAGCGCGCGCCGCGGGAGATCGGCGAGGGCCTGGGGCGGCTCGTGGCCGTGGAGCTGGAGGAGGTCGAGGCCGACCTCGTCGGCCGCCCGGGCCATTTCTTCCCTCCGGGCGTCCACGAAGACCCCCACGCGCAGGACCAACGGTGGAAGCGCGCGCGCGATCCGGCGCGCGGCGGCGAGGTCCACCCGCCGCGGGCTGCCCGGCCAGAACACGAAGCCGATCGCGTCCGCGCCCGCGTGCGCGGCCACGAGGCCGTCCTCCACGCTCGTGATCCCGCAGACCTTCACCGCCACCCGTCCGCGCCGGGCCGCGCGGCCCTCCCAGCGCGGGACCGAGGACTGCTTGATCAGCTCCTCGAGGGCGGCCCCGGGATCGGCCTCCTGCATCAAATGCTCGCCGATCAGGAACGCGTCGTAGCCGGCCTCCCGCAACCGGCGCAGGTCGCCGGCGCCACGGATGCCGCTCTCCGCCACCGCGACCACGTCGTCGGGCACGAGCGGGGCGAGGTCGAGGGCGGTCTGGAGGTTCACCTCCATCGTGCGCAGGTTGCGGCTGTTCACGCCGACGAGCCGCGCTCCGGCGCCCAGCGCCCGCGCCAGCTCGTCGGCATCGTGCACCTCCACCAGCGCCGGGAGGCCGACATCCCGCGCGGTCGCGAGCAGCTCACGCAGGGCGGCGTCGTCGAGCGCGGCCACGATGAGCAGGAGCGCGTCCGCCCCCGCGTGCCACGTCTCCCACACCTGGTAGGGGTCGACGATGAAGTCCTTGCGCAGCGTCGGCAGCAGCGTCGCTGCGCGTGCCTCCTTCAGGTCCTCGAGGCTCCCGCCGAAGAACTGCTCTTCCGTCAGGACGGAGAGGGCGGCCGCGCCGGCCACCTCGTACGCCTGGGCCGCCTTGACCGGGTGCAGGTCCTCGCGGATCACGCCCCGCGAGGGCGAGCGCCGCTTGAATTCGGCGATCACGTTGACCTGCCCGGGCCGGGAGATCGCGTCCACGAAGGAGCGCGGAACGCCGGGGGTCGCGGTCGAGAAGCGCATCTTCTCCACCGGAAGCTTCCGGCGCCGCTCCTGGACGCACTCGCGCGTGCGGGCGACGATGCGGGCGAGGACGTCGCTGCCACCGCTCATGACCGAGACAGCTCCCGGACGCGGTCGAGCAGGTGCGCCGCCCGGCCCTCGTCGATGGCCTCTGCGGCCTGGGCCGCGCCGTCCTTCAAGTCGGCGACCCGGCCCGCCACGACCAGGGCCGCCGCCGCATTGAGCACCACGACGTCGCGCCTGGGTCCCCGCCCGCCGCGCAGCACCTCGCCTGCGATCGTGGCGCTGGCCGCGGCGTCGCCTCCCCGCAGCGACTCGGGCCCGCACGGCGCCAGTCCCGCCTCTTCCGGGGTGACGGTGAACGTGCGCACGGCGCCGCCGTCCTCGTCCGCACCATAGGCGGCCACGGTCGTGGGACCGCACAGCGACAGCTCGTCGAGGCCGGAGCCGTGGACGACCCACGCCCGCTGCACGCCGAGCCTCTGCAGGCAGCGGGCGATGAAGCCCGTCAGCTCCGGGCGCGGCACGCCCACCACCTGCGCCCGGGGCCGGGCCGGATTGGTGAGGGGCCCGAGGAGGTTGAAGGCGGTGCGCGCGCCCAGCTCCTTGCGCGGACCCACCGCGTGCCGCGTGGCGGCGTGGAAGCCGGGCGCGAAGAGGAAGGCCCAGCCCGCCTCGTCGAACGAGCGTTGCACGACCGCCGGCGACGGGTCGATGCGGAGCCCGAGCGCCTCGAGCACGTCGGCGCTGCCGCAGCTCCCGCTGGCCGACCGGTTCCCGTGCTTGGCCACCGGCACCCCGCACGCGGCCACGACCAGGGAAGCGACCGTGGAGATGTTGAAGGTGCCCGCGCCGTCGCCGCCGGTGCCGCAGGTATCGACGGCGCCCGGCGCCGAGAGCGGCGCCGCGCGCGCCCGCATCGTCCGGGCGAAGCCCACCACCTCGTCCTCGGTCTCTCCGCGCACGGCAAGGGCGGCCAGCAACCCTCCGATCTGGGCGGGCGTCGCCTCGCCTTGCATGATGGTGGCCATGGCCGCGCCCGCTTCCTCTTCGGTGAGGCGCTCGCCTCTCATGACCTTGGCCAGGTAGAGCTTCATACGCGTTGCAGGAAGTTCTGCAGGAGCTGCTTGCCGGCGGTCGTGAGGATGCTCTCGGGATGGAACTGCACGCCTTCGAGCGGCAGCTCGCGGTGACGCAGGCCCATGACGACACCGTCCTCCGTCCACGCCGAGACTTCGAGGCACTCCGGCATCGCATCGCGGGCCACCACCAGCGAGTGATAGCGCGTGGCGGTGAGCGGGGCGGGCAGTCCCGCGAAGATCGTCCGGCCGTCGTGGCGGACCTCCGACACCTTGCCGTGCATGAGGCGGGGCGCACGCACGACCTTCCCCCCGAAAGCCTGGCCCAGGGCCTGGTGGCCGAGGCAGACGCCGAGGACGGCCGCGCGGCCGGCGGCGGCCTTGATGAGGTCGAGCGTGATCCCGGCCTGGTCGGGCGTGCCGGGGCCGGGAGAGATCACGATCGCCGAGGGGCGCCGCGCCAGCGCCTGATCGACCGTGATCTGGTCGTTGCGCACGACGAAGGCATCCACCCCCAGCTCTCCCAGGTACTGATAGAGGTTGTAGGTGAACGAGTCGTAATTGTCGATGAGGAGCACGTCGTTCCTCACAGCTTCGCCGCCAGGCGCAGCGCTTCCCGCATCGCGGCCGCCTTCGCCTCCGTCTCGCGCCGCTCGTTCTCGGGGTCGGAGTCGGCCACGATGCCTCCGCCGGCCTGAACCACCGCGCGGCCTCCGTCCAGCACCACCGTGCGGATGGTGATGCAGAAGTCGAGGTTGCCGCGCAGGTCCAGGTAGCCCACCGCGCCGCCGTACAGCCCGCGGCGCTCGGGCTCCAGCTCGTCGATGATCTCCATGGCCCGGATCTTGGGCGCGCCCGACAGCGTCCCCGCCGGGAACGTGGCCGCCAGCGCGTCGAGGGCGTCCTTCCCCTCGCCCAGCTCGCCCGTCACCGAGCTGACGATGTGCATGACGTGGCTGTAGTGCTCCACGGCCATGAACTCGGGCACGCTGACGCTGCGGAACCGGCACACGCGGCCGAGGTCGTTGCGGCCGAGGTCCACCAGCATGACGTGCTCGGCCCGCTCCTTCTCGTCGGCGAGCAGCTCCTTGCCGAGCCGCTCGTCCTCCTCCAGGGTGGCCCCGCGGGGACGAGTGCCCGCGATCGGCCGCGTCTCCGCCCGCCGGCCCTCCACGCGGACCAGCATCTCGGGGGAGGCCCCCGCGACCGCGCGCGCGCCGTCCTTCAGGAAGTACATGTACGGCGACGGGTTCACCATGCGCAGGGCGCGGTAGACCGTGAAGGGATCGCAGGGACACTCGACGCTGCGGCGCCGCGAGAGCACGACCTGGAAGATGTCTCCGGCGGCGATGTAGTCCTGCGCCGCGCGCACGGACTGCCGGTAGCCGGCGCCGTCGGCGAAGAAGTCGCCGCCCGCGTCGAGCTCCGCTCCCCGCCGCGCGGCGGGCATCGGCGCCGACGGTCGGGGACCGCGCAGGTCGGCCTCGAAGGCATCGAGCACGTCCTGCGCCCGCTCGAAGGCGGCGCGGCTTCCAGGCTCGGCGTCGGCCACGAGCACGATCCGCTGCCGCGCGTGGTCGAACGCCACCAGCGAGCGGTAGAACGAGAACGAAGCCAGCGGCAGGCCGGCGGGCGGGTGGCGGTCGGGGATCCGCTCGAACAGCCGCACCGCGTCGTAGCTCAGGTAGCCCACGGCTCCGCCGGTCAGTCTAGGAAGACCGGGAACCTCGGCCGCGGGGGCCCCCATGCGCGCGCGGAGGGCGCCGAGCAGGTCGTCGCCGGGACCTCGCGCCTCCACGGTCTCCGCCGGGTCGCGGCCGATGAAGGAGTAGCGCGCGATGCGATCGCCGCCCACCACGCTCTCGAGCAGGAACGCTCGCGACGAGCGGGGGGAGAGCGCGAGGAAGGCGGAGACGGGCGTGCTGAGGTCGCCGGGAACCTCGCGGTACACGGGCACGAGGCCCCCGCCTCCGGAGAGCCGCTCGTAATCCTCGAAGGCGAGGGACTTCATCGGGGCGCCCGCCGCCGCGCGCGCAGGACCTCCAGCGCGCGGGCGAACGGCACGCGGCGCTGGGCCATGGCCACGGTCAGGTGATAGAGCAGGTCGGCGGCTTCCTCGGCCAGACGCTCGTCGCTCTCGGACTTGGCGGCGAGCACGACCTCCGTCGCCTCCTCCCCGATCTTCTTGAGGACGTGGTCGGGGCCCTTGGCGAGGAGGCGCGCGGTGTAGGAGCTGTCCGGGGAGGCGGAGGCGCGGGCGGCGATCACGCGCTCCAGCTCCCCCATGATCCCCGCCGCCGTCGGAGTGTCGTCGCCGAAGCACGTCCGCGTCCCCGTGTGGCACGCCGGCCCGGCGGGATCGACGACCATGAGCAGCGCGTCGCGGTCGCAGTCGGCCCTCACCTCGCGCACGCGCATCGCGTTCCCCGACGTCTCCCCCTTGCGCCACAGCGCGCCGCGGCTCCGGCTCCAGAAGTGCGCGAGCCCCGTCTGCGCGGTGAGGTCGAGGGCCTCGCGGTTGGCGTAGGCCACCATCAGCACGTCGCCGCTGGCGGCCTCTTGTACCACCACCGGGATGAGGCCGGCCGCGTCGTAGGCGAGCGCGTCGGGGAGGGCCACGCTCACGGCCGCACCTCCACGCCCGCCGCGCGCAGGCGGGCCTTGGCGTCGGGAATCCGGATCTCACCGAAGTGGAAGACGGAGGCGGCGAGGGCCGCGCTCGCCCGCCCCTCGGTGAGGGCGGCCGTCATGTGCTCCACGGTCCCGCATCCTCCCGAGGCCACCACCGGCAGGGGCACCGCGTCCGCCACCGCGCGCGTGAGGCCGATGTCGAACCCGTCCTTCGTCCCGTCGCGGTCCATGCTCGTGAGCAGGATCTCTCCGGCCCCGCGCTCGGCGCCCTCGCGCGCCCACGCGACCGCGTCGCGGCCCGTGGGCGTCCGCCCGCCGTGGACGTAGACCTCCCACCATGAATCGTCCGCGCTCGCCGAAATGAATTCGGCTTCGCCCGGTGAGCGGGGGGGGCTCTCCGGCCCCCCCCGACCTCCCCCTCGCCTACGGGCATCGATCGCGAGGACGACCGCCTGGGAGCCGAAGCGGAGGGCCAGGCGCTCCAAGAGAGCCGGGTCGTCGACGGCGGCCGTGTTGACGGCCACCTTGTCCGCCCCCGCGCGCAGCAGCCCGTCGGCGTCTTCCACCGAGCGCACCCCGCCCCCGACCGTGAAGGGGAGGAAGACGGCGTCGGCGACCCGCCGCACCATGTCGATGACGATGGGCCGCGCGTCGGCGGAGGCCGTGATGTCGAGGAAGACCAGCTCGTCGGCGCCCTCGGCGTCGTAGCGGGCGGCGCACTCCACCGGATCGCCGGCGTCGCGCAGCGACACGAAGCGCACGCCCTTCACCACGCGGCCGCGGTCGACGTCGAGGCAGGGGACCAGGCGCTTGGCGAGCATCAGGCCACCGCCTCCATCGCCTGCGCGAGGGTGAGCCGCTTCTCGTACAGCGCCTTGCCGAGCACCACCTCGTCCACTCCCAGCGCTTCCAGCCGCTGCAGCCGGCGCAGGTCCTCGAGCGACGAGAAGCCGCCGGCGGCGGTGACGCGCAGCCCGCTCGCCTTCGCGAGCTCCTCGATGCCGGCCAGGTTCGGTCCGACGAGCGTCCCGTCCCGCCGGACGTCCGTGTACTGGATGCGCGGCACGCTCCAGGACTTCACCCGGCGCGCCAGCTCCACCGCGTCCAGGGTGGTGATCTCCTTCCATCCCGCCACCGCCACCTTGCCGTCGCGCGCGTCGAGGGCCACCGCCACCGCCTGCGGCCACAGCCGGGCCGCCTGCTGCACCACGCCCGGATCGGCGACCGCCGCGGTGCCGAAGATCACCCGGTCCACACCCCGCTCGCGGTACCGCATCGCGTTCTCGAGCACCCGCAGCCCGCCCCCCACCTCCACCGGCACCTTCACCGCCGCGATGACCTTCTCCATCACGTCGAACTGCGGCCGGTTCGAGATCGCGGCGTCCAGGTCCACGAGGTGGAGGCGCGCCGCGCCTTCGGCTTCCCACCGCCGAGCCGCCTCGGCGGGGTCGGAGCCGTAGACCTGCTCCTCCTGGAGCTGTCCCTGCTTGAGGCGGACCACCTTGCCTCCCCGCACGTCGATGGCCGGCACCACGATCACGCAATAGCCCTTTCGCTGGCGCACAGGCGGACGAAGTTCTCGACGAGGCGCAGCCCGACCGCCTGGCTCTTCTCCGGATGGAACTGCATCCCGAGCACGGGGCCGCGGCCGACGACGGCCGCGAAGTCGAGGCCGTAGTCCGTCTCGGCCAGCACCACGTCGCTCGCCGCGTCGCAGTAGTACGAGTGGACGAAGTACACGTGGTCGCCGGAGGCGATGTTCTCGAGCAACGGGTGCGCGCGCCGGGGGCGCAGCACGTTCCAGCCCATGTGGGGAACGGGCAGGCCCGCGGGAAGGCGGCGCACGCGGCCGGGAAGCAGACCGAGACCGAGGTGCCGGCCGTGCTCCTCGCTCTCTTCGAAGAGGACCTGCATGCCGATGCAGATCCCGAGGACCGGCACGCCGCGCGCGGCGGCCTCCTTGATGGGAGCCACGAGGTTCCGCCCGCGGATCTCCTCCATCGTGGCGCCGAACGCGCCGTCGCCGGGGAGGACCAGCGCGGACGCGGCGCGCAGCACGTCGGGGTCACCCGTGAGGATCGTGTCCGCCCCCACGTGCCGGAAGCCCTTGGTCACGCTGCCCAGGTTGCCGATGCCGTAGTCTACGATGGCGATCATCTCTGGACCGTCTTTTCAACGCAGAGGCCGCAGAGGAACGCAGAGGCCGCAGAGACAGATAGGAAACAACGAAGCCATAGCTGCGAGCGGAGCGGGATTGACTCCCGCGGAGCGAGCGGGGGGTCTGGGGGGTGCACCGCTAGCATCCCCCAGCTCAATGAGGACTCTCTGCGGCCTCTGCGTTTCAAAGGCTTCCCTTCGTACTCGGTATCCCTTTGACCCTGGGGTCGCGGGCCACCGCCATGGAGAGGGCGCGGGAGGCGGACTTGAACAGCGTCTCCGCGATGTGGTGCGCGTTGCGGCCCCGGATCGCCTCCAGGTGGATGTTCAGCCGGCCGTGGTCGGCCAGGGCCCAGAAGAAGTCCTCGAACAGCTCCGTCGGCATCTCCCCGACCTGGCGGGCCTTGAACGTCACGTCGTAGTGGAGATAGGGCCGGCCCGACAGGTCGATCACGCACCGGGACAGCGCCTCGTCGAGCGGCACGTAGGCATGGCCGAAGCGAACGATCCCCTTCTTGTCGCCCAGCGCCTCGCGCAGCGCCTGGCCGAAGGCGATGCCCACGTCCTCGACGCTGTGGTGGGCGTCGACGTGGAGGTCGCCCTTGCAGCGCAGCTCCACGTCGAAGCGTCCGTGGGTGGAGAAGGCGGTCAGCATGTGGTCGAAGAAACCGATGCCGGTGGCGATCCTGCTCTTGCCCTCGCCGTCCAGGTCGAGGCGCAGCCGGATGTCCGTCTCCCGCGTCTTCCGCTCGACCGAGCCCTGGCGACGCGCCATCACGCCCTCCCGAAGCGCCGCTCTTCCAGGGCATGGCGGAGGGCGGAGAGGAACGCTTCGTTCTCCGGCTCCGACCCCACGCTCACGCGGAGGCAGCGCTGCAGCCGCGGGTAGGAGGTCACGTCCCGGACGAGGCAGCCCCGGCGGTACACCGATTCGAAGACCGTCCGCGGGTCGGCCTCGGCCAGCTCGAGAAGGACGAAGTTGGCCTTCGACGGGAAGGGGCGCACGCCGGGGACCCGGTACAGCCGGTAGAGCAGGTCCTCCCGCGAGGCGACGATCCTCTCCACGTTGGCGCGCAGGACCTCCCACTCGTCGAGGGCGGCCAGCGCCGCCGCCTGCGAGAAGAAATTGACGTTGTAGGGGAGGCGCGCCTTGTTCACCTCCCGGACGATCTCGGGCGAGGCGAGGAGGTAGCCGATGCGCAGGCCGGCGAGGCCCATCGCCTTGGAGAACGTGCGCAGCACCACGAGGTTCGGATGGCGGGCGAGGAGCGGCACCACCGTCTGCCCCGCGAACTCGTGGTACGCCTCGTCCACCACCACCAGCCCGTCGCCGTCGTCGCAGAGCCGGGAGACCTCGTCGGCGGGAAGCAGCCCGCCGGTGGGGTTGTTGGGCGAGCATACGATCGTGACCGGCGCCGCCAGCTCGTGCCGGATGCGCCGTAGCTCGTCCGCCTGGTACTCGAGCTCGGGACCGAGGGCCACGCGGATGGCCTCGCCGCCGAGCACCTTGGTGAGCAGCGCGTAGAGCGTGAACGTGGGCTCCGGGATGATGACCCGCGTTCCCGGACCGACCGTCACCAGCAGCAGCGCCTCGATCAGCTCGTTGGAGCCGTTGCCGGCCAAGATGCCGTCCGGCCGCCAGCCGGCGAACCCGGCCAGGCGCTCGACGAGCTCCTTGGGATCGAACTCGGGATAGCGCGACCACGGGCGCGCGAGCGCATGGTCCAGCACGCGCCGCTTGACCGCCTCGGGGAGGTCGTAGGGGTTCTCGTTCTGGTTCAGCTTCACCGCGGCCTCGCGCGCCGCGAGCGTGTAGGCGGCGATCGAGCGGACGGACGGCTTGATGTGGCGCAACGGATCCATCTTCGCGGCGCTCGCGGCTCGCTTGGTCCTCTCCATCCCGGCGTCCTCTGCGCTCTTGCTCATCCGTCGAGCCGCAAGCGCAGGCTCTGCGCATGTCCCAGGAAGCCTTCGGCGGTCGCGACGCGGACCATGCCCGGGGCCGCCCGCCGCAGCCCGGCCGGAGTCATGCGCACCACACTCTGCCGCCGCTGGAAGTCGCGCACCGACAAGGGCGACGACCGTCGCGCCGCGCCTCCCGTCGGGAGCACGTGGTTGGGACCGATGCCGTAGTCCCCCACCGCCACCGGTGTCCACTCTCCGACGAACACGGCCCCGGCGACGATCCTCGGCGCCAGCTCCGCCGCGCGGCGCGTCATCAACTGGGCGTGCTCGGGCGCGAGCTCGTTGACGGCGGCGATGCCCTCGTCGAGGCCGCGTACGAGGACGACCGCGCCGTTCCGTCCCAGCGCGCGCCGTGCCGCGGCCGCGTTCGACACCGAGCCGAGACCGGCGGCCATCGCGCGCCGCACCTCCGCGGCCAGTGCCTCCGAAGGCGTGACGAGGACGGCGGTCTCGTCGCCGCTGCCGTGCTCCGCCTGGGCGAGCAGGTCGGCCGCCACCCACATGGCGTCCGCGCTGTCGTCGGCGAGAACGACGACCTCGCTCGGTCCCGCCTCCTGGTCGATCTCGACCATTCCCCGCACCTGGCGCTTGGCGGCGGCGACGAACGCGTTGCCGGGGCCGACGATCTTCGACACCGCGGGGACGGTCGCGGTGCCGAACGCGAAGGCCGCCACCGCTTGCGCGCCTCCGACGCGGAACACCGCGCCCTCCAGCCCCACCAGCACGAGCGCGGCCGCGAGCCCCGGGCTGGATTCGAGCGTCCGCGGCGGTGTCGCCGCCTGGAGGCGCGGCACGCCCGCGACCCGGGCCGGGATGGCGCTCATGAGGACCGAGGAGGGATAAGCCCCCGCGCCGCCGGGCACGTAGAGCCCGACCGAATCGAGGGCGCGCACCTGCTCCTCGAGACGCGAGCCGTCGCGAAGGCGAAGACGGAAGCCGCGGTCGCGCTGGCGGCGGTGATAGGCCTCGATCCGCGCGGCCATCGCCTTCAGGGATGCGACGAGTGCCGGGTCGGCCCGCCGGGCGAGGGCGCGGATCCGCTCCGCGGGAACCCGCAGCTCGCCCGCCCGAAGGCGCACGCCATCGAAGCGGGCGGAGAGCCGCACGAGCGCCGCGTCGCCGTCCCGACGGACGGCGCGCAGGATCGAGGCCACCGCGCGCTCCGTGGCGGGGCGCGGAGTGGACGTGCGGGGCAGGCCCTCACGGTAGCGCCGCCACGCCGCGGTGCCGTAGCGCACGATCCTCACGCCGTCCTCGCCTTCTCGAGCGCGCGCACGAGGCCGGACATCTCTTCGCGCCGCGCGTGGTAGCTGGCGCGGTTGACGATGAGGCGCGCCGAAGACACGGCCACGTCTTCGACCACCTCCAGGCCGTTCTCTTCGAGCGTCCGCCCCGTCTCCACGACGTCGACGATGCAGTCGGCCAGCCCCAGGCCCGGGGCCAGCTCCACGGAGCCGGCCAGCCTCACCACCTCCACCGAGCGGCCGCGCTCCAGGAAGTGCGCGGAGGCGACGCGCGGATACTTCGTTGCCACCCGGACGGTGGAGGCGCCGGTGGCCGCGGACGCTCCCCGCGGCCGCGCGACCACGAGCCGGCAGCGGCCGAAGCCGAGGTCCACCGGTTCGTAGACGTCGGGCTCCATCTCCAGCAGGACGTCGCGGCCCGCGATGCCGCAGTCGGCCACGCCGTGCTCGACGTAGGTCGGCACGTCCATGTCCTTCACGAGGAGGAAGCGCAGCCCGTCGACGGGCACGACCAGTCGCCGGCCCTCGCTCGCGGGGAACGGCATCCCCGCCTTGCGGAAGAGATCCTCCGCCCCCGCCAGGAGCTTGCCCTTGGACAGCGCGATCGTCAGGCTCACGAGCGCTCCTCGAAGCGGAGGCGCACTCCCGCCGCTCGCATCTCTCTTGCCCGCTGGAGTCCGGGGCCGAGGCCGTTCCCGCCCACCACCTCCGGCGGTGCGGCCGCGGAAGCGGGCCGGGCTCCCTGACGGTCGAGGAGGAGCGCCAGCCGGTCGAGGCCGAGCATGAAGCCCACCGCGGGCATGGGCCGGCCGTAGCGAGCGAGCAGCGTGTCGTACCGTCCGCCCCCTCCCACCTCGAAGCCGAGGCCCGGCGCGTAGGCGCGGAAGACGAGACCGGTGTAGTAGTCGAGGCCGCGCACCTCGCCGAGGTCGATGGCGAGCCGGCCGCCGAGGCCCGCCGCCCGGAGCGCCTCGGCCACCTGGCGCAGCTCGGCCACCGCGGCGCGGGCCGGCGGGCAGAAGGCCAGGGCGCGCTCGGCGTCGGCCAGCACCGGCGCGTCGCCCGACAGGGTCGTGAGACGCACGAGCGCGTCCGCCACCGGCGCGGGCACGACTCCGGGGGGCAGCGCCTCGCGCACGCCCGCGGGATCCTTGGCCTCCACCCGTTCGCGCAGCCGCTCCAGCGTCGCCGTCTCCAGCGGCGTACCCGCGAGAAGGCCGCCGAAGACGCCGACGTGGCCGAGGGCGAGGACGAAGCCGCTGACGCCCAGGACGTCCAGGCACTCGGCCGCGATCGCGAGCACCTCGGCGTCGGCGGCCCGCGGGTCGCCGCCCAGATGCTCGAGGCCCATCTGGTACAGCTCGCTCTGGCGGCCGGCGCGCGGCGGCTCGTAGCGCAGCACCTCGCCCGAGTAGTAGAGGCGCATCGGCGCGGGCCGGCCCGCGAGGCGGCCGGCCGCGATCTTGGCGAGCAGGCTCGTGAAGTCCGGGCGCAGCGCGAGGAGGCTCCCGTCGCGGCCCACGAAGGAGTAGGTCTTGGGGAGCAGGGCCTGGCTCGCGAACACGTCCGCGTAGTCGAAGAGGGGCGGGATGATCTCCTCGTAGTCCCAGCCCTCGAAGACGGCGACGACACGCTCCTCGATGCTTCGGCGGCGGCGCGCCTCGTCCCCGAGGAAGCACTGCACGCCGGGCGGGACCTGCACCAGCCGGTGCGACGCGCCGTTCACGGCCTAGCTCCCCACGTAGCGGGCGTAGATCGACCGCGCCTGTGCGGCGTCCTTGACGCCCTTGACGATCGCCCGCCCGTCCCCGAAAACGACCATCTCCGTCCCCGGCGCCCGGAAGCGGACGAGGTGCTCGTTGGCGGCCACGTCGCCCGAGGCGGAAAGGCGCCCCGCGAGCGCGGGCAGGTCCACGCGCGTTCCCGGCGGCGGGCGCACCTGTACGGCGTCGCGCCCGCACAACACCGCGGAGCCGGGGCCCGTCCCCGCCGCCAGATAGTCGTACCGCCCCTCCGTGCAGGCCGGGCACCACGGCGCGCGCCCCGCGAGGTCCATCACCTCGAAGCGGCCCTTCCAGAGGTCGACGGTCACGACGCCGGGCCGCAGGTCTTCCGTGCGGCCGGCCAGCAACTTGAGGGCCTCCGCCGCCTGCAACCCCGCCACGACGTGGACGACGGGGGCCACGACCCCCACCGTGTCGCAGGTGGGCCCGCCGGGTCCCGGCATCTCCTCCAGCACGCAGCGGAGGCACGGCGTGACGTGCGGCCGTACGAGGAGGACGAGGCCGTACGAGCCGACGCACGCGCCATAGACCCACGGGATCCCCCCGCGCACGCAGACGTCGTTGAGCAGGAAGCGCGTCTCGAAGTTGTCGGTGCCGTCGAGGACGAGGTCGGCGCCTTTGAGCAGCTCGGCCGCGTTGTCGGCGGCGAAGTCGGCCACCACGCCGCGCACCGCCACCTCGGAGTTGATCGCCCTCAGCCGCGCCTCCGCCGCCGCCGCCTTGGGCAGGCCGCGGGCGGCGTCGTCTTCGTCGAAGAGCGACTGCCGCTGCAGGTTCGACTCCTCGACGTAGTCACGGTCGATCACGGTGAGCGCCGCGACGCCGGCGCGGACCATCATCTCCGCGAGCGTGGAGCCGAGGGCGCCGCAGCCGACCACGGCGATCCGCGCCCGGCGCAGGCGGGCCTGGCCTCCGGGGCCGATGGGTGCGAACAGCGCCTGGCGCGAATAACGGCCGGCGCTCATGCCTCCTGCTCCTGGGCCAGGAACAGCGCCGCCGACTTCATCACGTCGACGGGAGCCTCGAGGCCGGTCCAGGTCTCGAACTGCGCCACCGCCTGGGCGAGGAGCATCTCGAGGCCGTCGACGATCGTGCACCCCGCCTGCTGCGCGTCGCGCAGCAGGCGCGTGTCGAGGGGCTCGTAGACCATGTCCAGCACCACCGTGTTCGGCCGGTGCAGCTTCGCCGGCAGCGGGCTCTGGTCGGGGAGCGCGACGGACCCCACCGGGGTCGCGTTGATGAGCACGTCCCAGGAGAGGCGGGCGAGGTCGGCGATACCGGTGTGCGCGCAGCCGAGAGCGGTCGCCACCGCCGCCGCCTGCTGGGGCCGGCGCGCGGCCAGCGTGATGCGGGCCCCCTTGCGCTGGAGAGCGACGGCGGCGGCGCGGGCTGCGCCCCCCGCGCCGATGATCACGACCGAGCGGCCCTTCACGTCGAGCCGCCTCTTGAGCGGCGCGAGGACGCCGATGCCGTCCGTGGTCGAGCCGCTGAGCGAGCCGTCGTGCACCACGACGGTGTTGACGCTTCCCGCGAGCGCCGCCTGCTCCTCCACCTCCTGCAGGTGGGGCACGATGTCGACCTTGAACGGCCGGGTGACGCTGAAGCCGGAGAGGGCGAGCGCGGGCATCGCGGCCAGGAAGCCGTCCAACGATTCGGCCTGGAGAGGGACGTAGACGGCGTCGAGGCCCCGCGCTTCGAAGGCGCGGTTGTGCAGCACGGGCGAGAGGCTCCACACCACGTCGGTCCCGAGCACGCCGTAGAGCTTCGTCAACGGGTTGATGTCGCGGGCGCGATAGAGGTCCGCCATCTCCGCGGCGGGGATCTGGCCGGGCGCGGTCTCCGCGCCCCGCCCCGCCGAGGCAAAGGTGAACGGCGCGCCCCAGCGGCCGGCGGCGATGCGGGTGAGGATGCCGAGGGGGCCGAGGGCAAGGGGGATCAGGGGCGGGCCGCTGCCGGCGGCGGTGCGGGCGGCGAAGTCGAGCAGCCGTCCCACGTCCCGGATCGATCGCGGGGTGACCGCGATCTTGACGATGTCGGCTCCGCCGTCGCGCATCGCCGCGTAGAAGCCGTCGAGGTCCTCCGGCGTGCCCTTCAGGTCGTGGTAGGAGACGATGAGACCGCGGCCGGCCTTCTCCACCATCACGTCCGTGAAGGCGCTGCGGTACTCGACGTCGACGTAGTCGAAGCCGCGCTTCACCGCCTCCAGCAGCATCATCCGGCGGCGGGGATCGTCGTCGGCCAGCCGCCCGCCCTCGGATTCCGCTCGGCACGTGAGCATGATCGGGCGCGTCTTCGCGCGCAGGATGGTGAGCAGGTCCAGGTCGAGCACCAGGTCGGCCCGCACCTCGAACAGGTCGGCGATGCCGGACAGCTCCTGCATGCGCTC
>QHVJ01000426.1 GCA_003222275.1 Acidobacteriota bacterium
GGCCGAACGACTCGCCCCAGCCGCTGACCCCGGCGTCGGTGTCGACGCGCACCAGCAGCACGTCGATGCTGGTCACCGCGCGGTCGCGCAGCTTCGGCGTCGCCCCCTCGATGACCATCGGCAGGTTGACGACAAGCGTCTCGACGCGCGTGATCTTCATGGCCAGCGTATGCTACACCGCCGGCGGGATGGGCGGGGGCACGCGTCCCCGCTCGTTTTTCACCTCCCTTCTCGGGGTGATGCCGAGGCTCCTTCGACCGTGGCGAAGGAGTCGACCATGACCCGATACGATCATGGCGCGGTCGCCGACGCGCGGGCTCCGGACGACCCGCCGCTCGTGGACGACGTCAGGGACGCCGAGGAGCGCGACCGCATATAACCAACCCCGATCGCCGCCGTGGGAAGTACGCCGCACGCGCTCAGTCCCCGTCCAGGTCCGTCGGCTCGGCGTCCGCGTCCGCCGCTTCGATCGTCCGGATGACCCAACCGCCACTCTCGTGGGCGAAGTCCACCTTCACCAGCTCGCCCTCTCGCAGCTCGTCGAGTATCTGGGCGTCGGTGGCGCGAAGGCGCAGGCCGTCGCCCAGCGTGACCACGTTCTCGGCACGGTCGATCGAGCGGATGGTGCCGATCGCCTGGCCGCGGTGGTCGACGTCCGGCGCGTCGGCATCCGCGACACCGCCCACGAGCGCGACGAGCGAGATCATCGTGAGCGTGAAGACCGCGTGCGTCGGGCTCATGCGCGTTCCTCCTCGCTTCCGGGGGGACGGGCGGGGACGGCGCTCCCCCGCCCGTGCCTCTGTCATGGCGCCTGGATATCGATCGACCGATTCGAGTTCACGTCCGCCGCCGGCGGGGATGCCGAGGGCGCTTCGACCGGCTCGGAGCCGCCCACCTCGGTGTGCGACAACGGGCCGTTGTTGAACTCCGAAGCGGATGGAACCCTCGAACTGCCGAATCCCCGCCGTTCGATCATGTATGGCCGGGACGCGTCGCACGGCAGCGGACCGACGCCGGGAGTATCGCCGCTGCCTCCCGGGTAGATGCAGACGCTGTCGTCGGCCGCCGCCGGACTCGCGGCCGGGCGCTCCTCGGACGCGAGCGCGGGCGTGACGAGCATCGTCGTCACCGACAAGAACGTTACGAACCGAAGGCATCGATGTCTCATACGCATGGGCGTTCCTCCTCACTCCGGTGTACCGGGCAAAGATCGCCCTCGGCGTTAAGAGTTCGACAAGAAGTGTGAACGCGGGGCGGCGGCTAGGCGGGCAGCGCCGGCAGTGTCAGTTCGACCACGAGACCACCGCCGCCGGGGACGTTGACGGCGCGAACCGTGCCGTCGTGCAGCCGGATGGTGCGATGCACGATGGTCAGGCCGAGGCCGACGCCGCCGGTGCCGCGCTCGCGGGCATCGCCGACGCGGTAGAAGGGCTGGAAGATGTTCGGCAGCGCCTCCTCGGGAACGCCGCCGCCGTGGTCGCGGACCCGGATCCACACGCGAGCCGCTCCCGCGCGGCCCATGCTCACCTCGACCGCAGTGCCCTCGCGCGTGTGGCGGACCGCATTGCGCACCACGTTCTCGACGGCGCTGTGCAGCAGCTCGGGATCGCCCGACACGCGGGCGTCGCAGGTCTCGGTGATCTCCACGGCCCGGCCGCGGCTCTTGGCCTCGAACGCCGCATCCTCCACGACATCGTGGACGATCGCGACGAGATCGATCGGCTCGCGCACGACCGTGGCGACTCCGCTCTCCATCCGGGCCAGCATGAGCAGTTGACCGATCAGCGAGTTCAGACGCTCGGCTTCCCGCTCGATCCGGTCGAGGGCGGCCTGGTCGTCGCCCGCCCGCTGGCGGCCGAGACCGAGCGCGACGTTGAGACGCGCCAGCGGCGAGCGCAGCTCGTGCGAGATGTCGCGGAGCAGCCGGCGCTCGGCGGTGACCAGGGCGTCGAGGCGCTCGGCCATCCGATCGAAGTCGCGGCCGAGCTCCGTGAACTCGTCGGTGCCGTGGCCCACGGTGGACCCGACGCGCACGGCGAGGTCGCCGCGCGCCAGCGCACGGGTCGCGCCCCGGAGGATCGCCAGCGGCCGGGTCACGTAGCGGGCCAGCCCGTAGCACGCGGCGGCCGCCGTCGCGAACACCGCCAGGAGGCGAAGCGCCTGCGCCGTCGGCCCATCGTGAAGCAGCCGCATCAGGCCGATCGGCAGCGCCGCCACCAGGACGTAGCGGCGCCCCTCGTCCACGGTCACCGCGCGCGCCTTGACCGCCGTCTGGCCGTCCGCGTCCATTTCCGTCTGACCGCTCGCCAACGCCCTCCTCGCCACCTTCAGCGCCTTGCGCGGCACCGTGCGTCCCGACACGCCGTGTCCGTCCGGGTCCAGGAGCACGGCGTGGATGCGCGTGGTGTGCTCCAGGTCGGTGAGAAATCGGGCGACGCCGCGCGGTCCCTCACGATCGAGGATCGCCACCGCCTCGCGCGCGTGGCCGTCGAGGACCTTGTCGCTGAAGCGTGCCACACGCACCTCGACGGGCGTGGAGGTGGCGGTGACCGTCAGCTCGAGGGCGAGCGCGACGAGCACGAGCGACGCCCAGAACCACAGGAGGATCTTGAGGAAGACGCCGCGCACCATCAGCCTCGGCTCGCCGTGCTCTCGCGCGTGTAGAGATAACCGACGGCCCGCAGCGTCGTGATCCGCTCGCCGCCGTCCGGCCGGGGTCCGAGCTTCTTGCGCACATGGCTCACGTGCACGTCGATGCTCCGGTCGAACGGCAGCAGGGTGCGGCCCAGGGCGCCGCGCGCCAGGTCCTCGCGGCGGACGACGGAACCCGCGGCCCGCATCAACAGCTCGAGCAGCGCGAACTCGACCGCGGTCAGCTCGACGGGCGCGCCGCCGCGGCGCACCAGCCGCCGGCCGACGTCCACCGCGACGTCGTCGACGGTGAGCCGCTCGGAGGACCGATCGCCGGGGGAACGGGCCTCGAGCTGGGTGCGGCGCAGGACCGCGCGGATCCGCGCCACGAGCTCGCGAGGATTGAACGGCTTCGACAGGTAGTCGTCGGCGCCGAGCTCGAGCCCGACGATACGGTCCACCTCGTCGCCCCGCGCGGTGAGCATCAGCACAGGAACGCGGGACGTCGCGCGGATCGAGCGCAGCACGTCGAAACCGTTGACACCGGGGAGCATCACGTCGAGCACCACGAGCTGGTGATCGCCCGACATCACGCGATCGACGGCACGCGTGCCATCGGCCTCGGCGTCGAGGGAGAATCCCTCCCGCGCGAGGTACTCGCCCACCAGTTCGGCCAGCTCGGCGTCGTCGTCGACGAGGAGCACGCGCGTGACGGAGGTCTGGACGTTCGGCGATCCCACCAGCCCATTGAACACCCGGCCTCGTCCCGCCGCACGGCACGAACGGTTAAGAAGTGTTAACCGGTCCGCACTTTCGGGGTCGGACACTTACGTGACAGCAGGCTGGCCGCGTTGCGCCGGGTCGCGTTGTGTCGCCTCGGGACGCCGTCGAGTTGGCGGCGCCCAACCCCGGGGAGACCGATCGAGCCTCTTGGGAATCCTGCCTCCTCGGGACGTGCGCGCACGGCCCGTTCGACAAAGTCACTGCGGCCGTGGGCAAGGGCAGACTCTTGGGGTTCGCCTTTCCGTTGAAGAGTGGATATTTCCAGGTTCTACGGTTCAGTCTTGTGGGCGCGTCGAGTGCGCTCGTCGGCGACATGCGGCAGCGGGCGAGCCGATCAACGCCCCCGATTAGCCCTGCACGTCGCGGTATGCGAGATGAGCGTCTACAGTGCTCGACAGCGGGAGCGCTTGCGGTTCCCAGATGGGGCCGGAGTTCCCCGATGTCGGCTCCGGCCGCATCGCCGAATCGTTCAGACGATCGCGATTTTAATGGGGTGCTGCGGTTGCGGTGGCTGCGGCGGCTGCGGCTGCGGATTGATATCGAAGGCCGCCTTGTAGGAGAGCGCTTCTTGGACGAAGGCGCCACCCCTTAACCGACGCTGCGCTTTTCGCCGGCAGATCCTTCACCGCGCGCTTGCCTGCCTTGCCCTTGGTGCTCCCGCGGTTCTCCTTCGCCTTCATGGTGTCCCCTCCTGGCCAGGCCAGCCGACTCAGCCCGTGTCAGGGCACTCTGCCCGATGCGCAGGAGGGCGCGCAGCACCCCATTGCCGACGCGCCCGCCCGGCACCATAGTCTCAGGCCACATGATCTCTCGACGTGGGTTCCTCGCTGGCGCCGTCACGCTCCTCGCCGCGCCGCTCGCCACGGAGGCGCAGCAGACGGGAAAGGTCTATCACGTCGGCCTCGTCTCGGTAGCGGTTGCACCTGGCGGGCGAACTGTGTTGTGGCGAGCCTTTCTCGACGCCATGCGTGAGCTGAACTACGTTGAGGGCCGCAACCTCGTCGTGAGGCAGGCGGCCGCCGCCGGAAAGCGTGAGGCTCTGCCCGGCCTTCTCGCCGACCTTGTGAAGCAGCCACTGGATATTATCGTCACGTCGAGCGCCTCCGAGACGCTAGCCGCGAAGCGCGCGACCTCCACGGTTCCGATCGTGATGACGGCGGTCTTCGATCCCGTCACGGAAGGCCTAGTGGAGAGCCTGGCCCGGCCGGGAGGCAACGTCACTGGTCTGACGATTCTCGTCCCCGGCCTCAGCCAGAAGTACGTGGAGCTGCTCAAGGAGGTCGTGCCTGCGACGCGGCGGTTCACCGTCGTCACGGGTCGCGCGTGGGCCTTCCCTCAGATCCGCGAGGAACTCCTGTCCGCCGCGCGACAGGTCGGGGTGACGCTGTCGTTCGCTGAAGGGAACGGCCCGGACGAGCTCGCCACCGTTCTCGCCCGGGCAAGGAAAGACGATAGCGGAGCTATCATCGCTCCTCTAGACGGCCGCACCTATCTGCATCGACGTGCTCTCGCGCAACTAGCGCTGCAGCATCGGCTGCCGGGCATCTACTGGAGCCGCGAGTACGTAGAAGACGGCGGTCTCATGGCCTACGGAGCTGCGCTCAGTGATGTAGGGCGCCGAGCGGCGACCTTCGTAGACAAGATCCTCAGAGGCGCTAAACCTGCTGACCTTCCCGTCGAGCGGCCCACCAAGTTTGAGTTCGTTATCAACTTCAAGACCGCCAAGGCCCTCGGCCTCACCATCCCGCCCTCGCTGCTGCTGCGGGCGGATCAGGTGATTGAGTAGTGCCGCTCGCCCACCGCCGCATCTGCGGGCTCTGTGGACGCGCTTTCTCCATTGTCGTGCCGCCTGACGAGCCCGAGCGCGAACGGGACAGCTATGTGGGGACTGCGCGAGCCTTCCCGCGCCGCCGGATCACGAGTGAAGCTAATGAGGGCGGCAATCGGCACCGCCGTCATCCTCCTCTGCTTCTCAGCAGCAGGAGCAATGGACGTCTCGGTAGAGCTGGTCAGCCTGACCACGCCAGTTGCGCCGTTCACGGACGCCACGCTCACTGCCAAGACGGTCCCGGGGGCTGCCTGCACGATCGTCGTGCTCTACAAGTCCCGCTCGTCGCGCGCTCGTGGACTCGTACCACGCGACGCGAACAGTCGGGGTCTGGTGAGTTGGACTTGGCGCGTGCGCTCGAACACGACACCGGGCAGATGGCCGGTCATTGTCCGCTGTTCCGTCCGGCGACGACGTCGGTGAGCTTCGGACGCTGCTAGAGGTCCGATGAGACGGCGGGCGGAGTCCGCTTTACTGGCTCCGCTTTGCTGACCTTAGACTCATTCCATGCTCGATCAGCGCGGTCTGCTGCTCCGCACCGCCGTTGGCTTCGCCCTCGTGCCGCCCGAGGGAGCCGAGTTATGACTGATTCACTGCCATAGCGGAGGGACGCCATGTTACGAGCTGCGACACTCGCCTTGCTCATTGTTAGCGGATGTAGCGTTCTGAAGAATACGCGGGCTCAGGACTTGGCGTGGGAGCGGTGGAAGCAGT
>QHVJ01000427.1 GCA_003222275.1 Acidobacteriota bacterium
CACCGGGCCGATGTTGTACGCGGCGCTGGCGGCGAGCAGCTTGCGCGCCTGCTCCTGCGCATCGGCGCTGGGGTTCGAGAGCAGCTTCACCAACCGCTGCTCGTGCTCGCGGACCTTGCGGCCGTCCACCTCGAAGACATCGCGGTAGCTCGCCCAGGGGATCTCCCCGGCGAGCCGTACGAAGACCAGGTCCGCCCGGGTCGTCCGCTTGCAGACGGTGCACACCCTCACGAAACGCTTTTGGGCTCCGTCGTCCTTCCACGCCCAGGGCGCCACCCTCTGGGCGTAGGTCTCCTCGGCCACCAGATCGCTGAAGCTGCGCTCGTACTCGGCCACGTACTCGCCGACGCGCTTGAGGATCAGGGCCAGTTCGGGCGCCGTGCCCGGCGCGGGCCGGCCGGCGTCGAACGTCGGTGGGGGAGACGCCTGCGGTGCCGCAGATTGGGATGCGGCGGCGGCCAGGATCGCGACTGGGATCAGCATCTCCAATGGCCGATATCCCTCCAGGCATTCTAGCGCGGCCAACCCTCCAGCAAATCGACGTGCCGGCGCCATCGACGCTTGTTCTCCCGGCCGCCTCGGCGGAGAATCGCGCTCGCCGCCCTGCTCACGGAGGCTGATCCATGGCGCTCGCCCGCATCGCCGCTACCGCGCTGGTCGCGCTGGCAGCCACGACATCCCTGTCCGCGCACCCGCATCACCGTTTGCTCCCCTCCCAGGAGACGCCGACTCCGCCTCCGGGCACGATCGCGCCGGGAGCGAAGGGGGTGAGCGGCCAGGGGGCGCTCCGCTTCCGTGTCGTCCTCACCGCGGCCCAGCTTCCGGAAGAGGCCCGGAAGGTCGTGGTCTCGGCTCACGGCGGCTTTGCCGTCGACCATCGGCCCGGCAAGGAAGAGACCTACTTCGCGCTGCCCGGCGCGGGCATCCTGCGGATGAGCGCCGACCTGAAGCAGGTCGTCCTCGTGCCCACCGCGCAGGAGATGAAGGGCACGAACCTCCACAACACGGCGATCTGGTACGGTCCCGACGGCACCGCCTACTTGACCTTCCCCGCCAACGACGCGGGCCGCGTCTTCACGACCTCGCTCGGCGGCGAGCTCCTCAACACGCTGGCCTCGCCCACGGGCGACGACGATCTCGGCTTGCCCTCCGTGCGCGATTACTTCGCGGGGGGCGGGGCCTTCGTTCCCACGGACGTCGCGTTCCTCGAGGGTCTCCTCTACGTGACGACCGGCTACTCGAGTCTCGACACCGTGCTCACCGCCCGGGTTTCGAGCTACGACCCGCTGAGGACGGCCTGGAACGACCTCGCGTTCGGCGGCCGGGGGACGGCGCCCGGCCAGTTCGGCACCGGTCACGGCATCACCGTCCCCCCGGGGACGAGGCGCATCGATGTGGCGGACCGGCTCTACGGGGAGATCGACCGCTTCACCCGCCATGGCCAGTACCTGTCGACGCTGAAGACGCCCGCGGGCTCTCTGCCCTGCGACATCGACTACCTCGGCCGCTACGCGGTGATCGGCGCCCTCGAGGGTCCCGACAAGAGCCGGGGGGCGCCGATCTACATCTACGAAGACGACCGGCTCGTTTCCTCGGTGTTTCCGAAGGACGACCTCGGCCTCGTGAACTTCAAGCACATCCACAATGCGGTGCTACGGCAGGCCGGGGGCAAGCTCTACATCATCGCGCAGGCCTGGAACCCCGGCGACTTCGCGGTGCTCGAGCAGGTCGGACCCTGAGCACACTCGCGGTCCTCGTCGCGCTCGTCGCCTCGGCGGGCGCTCCGGCGCCGTCGCCGGCCGCGCCCGCCTTCCGCGTGCTCGTGGTGGCGGCGAACGACCGCTACCACGGAGCGATGAGCGACGCGGCGGAGCCCCTTCTCGAGTCCCTGGGGGCCGAGAACGGCTTCGCCGTCGACTTCACGCACGACGCCACCGTCGTTCGCGACGAGGAGCTCGCCCGCCACGCGGTGGTGGTCCAGCTCCACCTGGCGCCGTTCGACATGACCAAGGACGAGCAGGACGCGCTGCAGCGCTTCATCCTCCGTGGCGGGGGCTGGGTGGGCATCCACGCGGCGGGCCTCACCGGCCGCCAGTTCCTCAAGGCGGGCGCCGAGTACTGGGGCTGGTTCGAGACGTTCCTGGGTGGCGTCGTCTACTCGCCCCACCCGGCCCTCCAGCGCGGGACCCTGGTCGTCGAGGACCGGACGCACCCGATCACGAAGAACCTCCCCGAGCGCATGGAGATCACGGACGAGTGGTACGAGTACGACCGCAGCCCACGTCCGGGCGTCCACGTCCTGGCCACCGCCGACGAGACCACCTACAAGCCGAAAAAGCCCATGGGCGACCATCCCCTCGTGTGGACGAATCCCGCATTCCGGCGCATGGTCTACGTCGGGATCGGGCACGATGCCTCGGTGTGCGCCGATCCGCGCTACCGCGTCCTCTTGCGAGACGCGATCCGCTGGGCGGGAGAGCCCCGCTAGCCGCATCGGGATCGCCGGCCTTGAAGGCGTCGGTCGCGGCCACGGCCCGTAGCCGATCCAGGTCGGCGCCCAGTTTCTCGAGGCGCTCCTTCCGAAACTGCCGGTAGTCCGCCACGGACGCCGGCCCCGGATTCATGAGGATCAGGTGCGAGACGCGCTCCGGGTGCCGAATCGCGTATTCGAGGGCAAGGACCGTACCCCAGGAGTGCCCCAGGGCCGCCGTGGATGTGAGCTGGACAATCGGTCCATGTCGGGCAGGAGATAGCTATGGTCGAAGTCGGGCCCCCCGTGGAGCACGACGATCGGCTGTCCCCGCCCGACGTCGCGCACATAGAGAGTCGCGCCTCCGACCGGGATGCGATCTTCGTGCGGCGCGGCTCCCCCCTGCGCGCGGCCCAGCTCGGCCTCGGCGATCTGGAGGGCCAGCGACTTGAGGTCGATGTCGCCGCGGTTCGCGAGGACGACGACGCTGAGCCCGTCCGCCGGGAAGCGCTCGACGATCGATCGGAAGCCCATCGTCTCGCCATGGTGCCAGGCGCGCGGCCGTCCTCTCCACGGGTCGAGGAACCATCCGAAGCCGTACGCGACCGGTTGCCCGGGAAAGAGGTTGTCGCCGCCTTGCTCGCCCTTCGGCCAGAGCGGCGGCGATCCATCGGTCAGGCGCACCGGCGTGAGCGCGGGCGCCATCTCCGCCTCGGACAGGAGCGCGTTCGTGCGCAGCGCCTCGTCCCACTTGGCGAGGTCTTCGAGGCACGAGTAGACGCCCCCGTCGCCGAGCGTGGCCGAGGTCGAGCTCTGGTCGGTCACGCGGAATCCAGGGGGCTCCTTCGTGTGGCCGTAGGCACGGTCCGGGACCTCGTTCTTGCCCTTCTCGTAGGCGAGCGTGCGCGTCATGCCGAGGGGCGCGAAGATCCGCTCGCGCAGGACGTCGCCGAAAGGCCGTCCCGCGGCCCGCGCCGCCACGAGGCCGAGGACGACGTAGCCGGAGTTGCTGTAGGCCCAGCTCGTCCCCGGCGTGAAGAGTCCCCGCGTCTCCTTCTCGAGGAGGGCCAGGACCTCGTCGTCGCGGATCTGGCGGTCCGGCGTCCAGATCGTGCCCTTCTCCTTCTCGGCGTTCTCCATGAGCTGCTCGTAGTCCGGCAACCCGGAGGTATGCGTGAGCAGGTGGCGGATCGTCACGCCGCTACCATAGGCGGGAAAGCCTGGAAGAGCCTGGGTCAGCGTGTCCTCGTAGCGCAGCCGGCCGTCGCGGACGAGCGTCATGATCGCCGCCGCCGTCATCTGCTTCGTCACCGAGGCGAGGCGGAAGCGCGTGCGGGGGTCGATCGAGGCGCGCGTCCGCAGCTCGCGAACGCCGTACCCGCGCTCGAAGACCGTGCGGCCGTTCCTTCGCACGAGCACCGCCAGGCCCGGCTCGCCGTCGGCGACGAAACCCTTCAAGAGCGCGGACGCCGCCGCGTCACGGTCGATGGCGGGCGCAGCGCCGGCGAAAAGGAGAAGGACAAGGGCAAGCATGCGCGGATCATCTCATCCTCTGATGGCTCCGGTATCTGCTTGAGCCTCTATGGCGAGAGCGCGGCCCAGGGGCGTCGCGCCCCGGGGCGCGGCTGCCCTGAGCCGTGCCTGCTTCTGGTACTCTCGGCGGTGTACCTGTTCGCGCTGCTCGCCATGGGCCTGCTCGTCGCGGCGCCCCCGGTGGCGAGCCCGAGGGAACAGGTGCTGCGGACCGCCCGGCACCCCGGGCTGC
>QHVJ01000051.1 GCA_003222275.1 Acidobacteriota bacterium
GCCCGTGGCGCCGGAGCCGCGGCCGGCCGCGGAAGAGGCGGCGCCGGCCGCCGAGCGCGCCGACGCGCCGCCGGCGCGGCTGCCGCTGTGCACCGAGCCGTGGTCGAGCCTCTACGTGCTGCGCCGCGGCACGCTGCCCTGCTGCTACGGAGGCAGCGCCCTGGCTCCCATGGAGGGCTTCCAGGAGGCGTGGAACTCACCGCGCATGCAGGAGCTGCGGAGCGAGCTGCGCGACGGCCGCTTCCACAGCTACTGCTTCGACTCCCCCGACTGCCCGCTGGTGCGCAAGGCCGAGGAGTCGGGCACCCTCTCGGCCTCGCAGAAGATGCTGCTCCATGCCCGGCGGCTGCTCGCGCGCGGCCGCCGCTCCGGGTTCGGCTGGCCGGGGCGCGCGTGGCGCCGCTCGAAGGCCCTCGTCCGCTCCGTCCACGCGCGCTGGGCGTGAGGTCGGCCGAGTAGGCCTATCCTGGCACCGTGGCCGCCGCCGCGCTGCGCGCCACCCGGTTCCGTCCCCCCTCCTTGGCCTTGTACATCGCTTCATCCGCGCGCTTGATCCACGATTCCCGGGTGTCGTCCGCGCGCAGCTCGGCGACTCCGATGCTCACGGTCACCGGGCGGCCCCCCAGGAGAGGGGCGCCCGCGATCGAGGCGCGCAGCTCCTCCGCGAGCCGGGCGGCCTCGGCCTCGCCGGTGGCGGGCAGGAGCAGGACGAACTCCTCTCCGCCCATCCGGAACATCAGGTCGATCTGGCGCGAGCGCTCGTTCACGAGCGCGACGAGCCCCTGGAGCACGCCGTCCCCGGCCTCGTGGCCGTGCTCGTCGTTGATGCGCTTGAAGTGGTCGATGTCGATCATCAGCGCCGAGACGGGACGCCCGCTGCGGCGCGCGATCTGGATCGACTCCGCCAGCCGGCCGTCCATGTGCCGGCGGTTGAACGCGCCCGTCAGCGGGTCGGTGATGGCCAGGGTCAGCAGCCGTCCCTGCAGCTCGCGGATGATGCTCTGGATGATGTTGATGATGACGATCGTCATCGCCAGCGAGACGCCGAACCGCACCGTGATCCTCATGCCCAGGTAGCGGTGGACCATGAGGGTGGCGTCGACGAGGAGGGCGATGCTGCAAAGGTTGGCCATCCACCGCGACAGGACGAAGTGGAAGAAGAGCACGACGGGATAGCACCAGAAGGCGCCGATGACGCCTTGCGTGCGCAGCGAGATCGTGATCGCGGCCGCCATCGGAACGAGCAACAACGCATACGGAATCGGTGGCTGCCTCTTCCGGTGGATCGCGAACGCGTCGACGGCGAGCGCGACCACCACCACGGCGATCGCGGCCGCGAGCGGGTACCTTCCCCTCAGGAAGTCGTGCACGGCGAAGGGGATCAGGAACACCACGCCGACCGTGGAGAGCGCCGCCATCAGCCGGTCGCGGGGGGCGGGGAGCGGGTCGTCGGCGACGCTCCGGCTCAGCAGCAGGCCGCGCTCCGGCGGCTTCGGCCCGCGCGGGAAGGGTGGAGTCACGGCCGCGATTGTCGCACCGCGCCGTCCGCCGCGTCACCTGGCGGCCCATGACACGGAACCAATCTGGCCGAGGCCTTGACGCCTCCCGAAGACGCGTGCTAAAAGCGATTAGCTACCTACACTGAAGAGCCCGGCGCCGCCCGCGGATCGTCGCAGCCGGACCCTCCCTGGCTGATCGCCGCCACGGGCCTCGTCGCTCGCTCGAGGAGGATCACATGCGCGTGCGCGGTGCGTTGACACTCGGCCTCGTGCTTCTCGCCCTTCCCGCCCTCGCCCAGTTCGACCGCGGGCAGGTCAGCGGCTTCGTGCGTGACGAGCAGGGGGGCTTCGTCCCCGGCGCCACCGTCAAGGTCACCAACCAGCAGACCCGGCTCGAGCACACCTACACGACCGACAACTCGGGGTATTACATCGCGCCCGCGCTGCTGCCCGGGGTGTACGAGGTGGCTGTCGAGCTCAGCGGCTTCAAGAAGTTCGTGAAGACGAGCGTCAAGGTCGATGCGACCTCGAAGGTGCAGGTGGATGCGACGCTGTCGCCCGGCGGCATGCAGGAGGCGGTGACCGTGGTCGGGGAGGCCACGCCGCTCCAGTCGAGCACCGCCCAGGTGTCCAAGACGATCGAAGCGAAGGCGATCACCGAGCTCATGCTGAACGGGCGGAACCCCATCAACCTGGCCATGCTCAAGCCGGGGGTCCGCGCGGGCGCCTTCAACACCTTCCAGCCCGACAGCCTCACCGATGGCGGGTTCAGCATCAACGGATCCCGCGGCGACGAGAACCTGGTCACGATCGACGGCGGCATCGCCACGCGCACGCGGTCGGCGGGCTCGATGATCGGGACCGTGAACGTCGACACCGTGCAGGAGATGCAGGTCCTGACCGCGAGCTACCTGCCGGAGTACGGCCGGTCGTCCGGCGGGCAGATCCGGTTCGTGACCAAAGGGGGAGGGCGCGAGTTCCGGGCGGACGTCTTCGAGTTCTACCGCAACGAGAGCCTCGACGCCAACTCGTGGAGCCGCAACTCCAGCCCGCTCCCCGAGCAGAACAGCCAGCCCGCGCCTTACACCTTCCACCAGTTCGGCTACGACATCGGCGGCCCGATCCCGGGAAAATTCAACGCCAACCGCGACAAGCTCTTCTTCTTCTGGGCCCAGGAGTGGATCCACAACCCGCGGACGGGGACCAACACCGGCACCGTGCCCACGGCGGCCATGCGCAACGGCGACTTCAGCGAGCTGCTGAGCGCCTCCAACCCGTTCTACGGCCGACAGGTCATCATCCGCGATCCCTCCACCGGCCAGCCGTTCCCGAACAACGTCATCCCGCGCGACCGTCTGAGCCCCAACGGCCTCGGTCTCCTGAACTCGTACCCGGCCGCCACCCCCGGATTCCAGCGGGGCACGGCCAACTGGATCGGCACCAGCCCCAACCCGCGTGACACGCGCAAGGACACGCTGCGGCTCGACTGGGTGCCCAACGGCAGCAACGCGATCTCGATCCGGGGGTCGCTCTTCCACTGGACGTCGGTGGACGCCTTCCGGGGTACCTTCCCGCTCGCGCGCACGGACTGGAGCCGGCCGAACGAGAGCGCCTCGGTGAGCTGGACGAGCACGCTGTCGCCTCGTTTCATCAACGAGGCCAACTTCGGTTTCTCCCGTGACCGGGTCTATATCGAAGTATTCCGCGGGACCGACGTCTTCGAGCGCAGCAAGTACGGGATCAACTACCCCTACATCTTTCCCGACAGCAAGCTGATCCCCGACAAGATCCCCACCATCTCCATCGCCGGCCTCACGGAGGTCGACGGGGGGCCGTACCCCGCTTTCTCGCAGGGACCCATCTGGACCCTCTCCGACAACCTCACCCACATCCGGGGCCGCCACAGCCTGAAGGCGGGCGTGTTCCTCGAGTACTCGGGCGAGGACGACATGGACCAGATCAACGTGCAGGCCCAACCCGGGGACACCAACAACCAGAACGGCCGGTTCGAGTTCACCGACAGCCGGGGAGCCGGCGCGGGTAACGCCATCGCCAACACGGCGCTGGGCCTCTTCACCAACTACGGTGAGATCGGCGCCAAGTCCCGCACGAGCTGGCGCGCCCTGGCCCTCGACCTCTTCGTGCAGGACAGCTGGAAGGTCCGGAGCAACCTCACGCTCGAGGGCGGGCTGCGCTGGTCGCTCTGGCCGCCCTGGCACGCCCAGCTCAACAACATCGCCATGTTCGACCCGGCTTTCTACAACCCGAGCGTGGCGGCGGTGATCGATCCCCGCACCGGGGCCGTCATCGGCGGCGACCGCCTGAACGGCATCGTCCTTCCCGGCGACGGCTTCCCGTCCGAGGCCCAGGGCAAGATCGAGGCCGCGGGCAACCCCGACTACCAGCGGCTCTTCCATGGCCTGCCGCGCGGGTTCTCGGAGACCCACTACACGACGTTCGAGCCGCGGGTCGGGATGGCCTATCAGCTCAACCCGAAGACCGTCGTGAGGCTCGGGGGCGGCATCTTCCACACGCGCGTCCTGCTCAACGACTCGACGCTGCTCGGCGGGAACCCGCCGATCCAGTTCAAGGTGGGCGTGACCAACGGGGTGGTGGACCAGCCCGCCGGGACCCAGCGCCAGAGCTTCGCGTTCCCGATGACCATGCAGGACCTGCAGTTCAAGCACCCCACGGCCTACGACTGGAGCGCGTCGTTCCAGCGCGAGCTGCCCTTCGACGTGGCGGTGGACGTTACCTACGTCGGGCGCATGGGCCTGCACCTGCAGCGCGAGCGCAACATCAACCAGCTCCAGCCCGGCACCCTGCCGTCCACGGTGAACGTCAACGCCCTGCGTCCCTACCGGGGGTTCGGCATCATCCGCCTCTCCGAGAACGCCGGACGCTCGATCTACCACGGGCTGCAGATCGGGCTCGAGCGGCGGTTCCGCGGCGGCCTCGGCTTCGGCGCGGCGTACACGTTCTCCAAGCTGCGTGACAATGCGACGAGCAAGCGCGACATCATGTTCAACGCCTACGACGACCGCGGCTACTGGGGCATCTCGGACAACGACCGCACGCACGTGATCAACTTCCACTACCTCTACGAGCTGCCGTTCTGGCGCAACCAGGACACGGTGCTCAAGAAGGTCCTCGGCGGCTGGCAGATCTCCGGCGTGAGCTACTTCCAGTCCGGGCGGCCCTTCTCGATCTGGCGGGGCGACGACATCGCCGGCGTGGGCGAGACGACCGCCCAGCCCTGGAACCTCGTGGGCGACCCGCAGGTGTCGAACCCCCAGTTCTCCCAGGGTGTGAGCAAGGACCAGAACTTCTGGTTCAACCCGGCGGCGTTCGCGGCGCCGACGGCGGGGACCTTCGGCAATGCGGGCCGCAACATCCTGCGCAGCCCCTGGTTCACGAACCACGACATCGCGCTGTTCAAGAACGTGGCCATCGGCGGCAAGCGCCGGCTGCAGCTCCGGGCCGAGTTCTTCAACTTCGTGAACCACCCCAACCTGGGCGATCCCAACAACTCCACCGGCGGCGGGACCACGTCTTCCACCAACGGGGGCGTCAACATTGATCCCAAGAGCGCGTCGTTCGGTCGCGTGCTGATCAAGACGAGCGAGCGCAACGTGCAACTAGGGGTGAAATTCAGCTTCTAACCGGGATGCGGTGCGCTCCGCTCCGCGCGAACATCATTGAGCGTCTGGCGGCGGAGTGAATCCGCCGCCAGACGGCACAGGAAACGCTCCGCTCCGCGCACCGAACACTCACAATCGAGAGGGTAATCGTGCGTGATCACAAGCTGGGCCGTCGCGATTTCGTGAAGTCAGCCGTGGGGGCGGGCGTGGCCCTGGGAGCCCTGGCCCGCGCCACCCCCGCCCACGCCCGCGTCCTGGGCGCCAACGACCGCATCAACGTGGCCGTCATCGGCGTGGGCGGGCGGGGGACCTACCTGCTGCGCTGGGTCATGGAGACGGGGGGGCAGATCGCCCCCCCGCCGCCGCTGTTCGGCCCCCCGCGCGAGCGCAAGGAGCCGGACCCCGCGCTGGCCACCCAGGTCGTCAGCGTCTGCGACGTCTACGCGAAGCGGAAGAACGCGGCGGCCGAGTTCGCCAAGTGCGATTCGACGCTCGACTACCGCCAGGTCCTCGACCGTCCCGACGTCGACGCCGTCATCATCGCCACTCCCGACCACTGGCACGCCCGCATGGCCCTGGAGGCGATGGCCAAGGGCAAGGACGTGTACCTCGAGAAGCCGGTCACCCACACCGTGGAGGAGGCGAAGAACGTCGCCGCCGGGGTAAAGAAGACCGGCCGCGTGCTGCAGGTGGGGTCCCAGACGACGAGCTCCGACCAGTGGTGGAAGGCACGCCAGGCCATGCAGGACGGCATGATCGGCAAGCTGCTCATGAGCCAGGGCTCCTACCACCGCAACTCCGACAAGGGCGAGTGGAACTGGACGATCGATCCCGCCGCCGGACCTGACGGCAAGGGCGACGATTTCGTGGACTGGAAGATGTGGCTGGGCGACGCTCCCCCGCGCCCGTGGGACGCCGATCGCTTCTTCCGCTTCCGAAAGTACTGGGACTACTCGGGAGGGACCGCAACGGACCTCTTCTACCACGTCGTCGCGCCGCTCAACATCTGCTGGGGCGAGGCGCAGTTCCCGCGCCGGGTGTATGGGAGCGGGGGGAACTACGTGTTCACCGACGACGGGCGCGAAGTCCCCGACACGTTCATGCTGACCGCCGACTACCCGAAGGGACACTCGCTGGTGCTGAGCTCCAGCATGGCGAACGATTCCCACATCCCGGGCCTCATCCGCGGCCACGAGGGGACGATCGTGATGGTCCCCGACGGCAAGTTCGAGGGGCGGGTGGAGTTCATCACGGTGACCCCTCAGCCCATCGCCAAGCAGGCGTTCAAGGACAAGCACGGCACCATCGAGATGAAGATCGAGACCGAGCCCCGCGAGTCGCACATGGAGAACTTCCTCCGCTGCGTGCGGACGCGGCAGACGCCCGTCCTCGACGCCGATACCGCCTACCGGGCCATGGTGCCCATCGGCATGGCCGTGCAGTCCTACCGCGAGGGCCGGGTCCTCTACTTCGACGAAGCGGCCGAGAAGGTCGTCCCCACCGCGCCGAAGGCATGAAAAGGGCGCCTGGCGGTCGCCAGGCGCCCGATCGCGTCGGACGAAACGAGCTAGTAGCTCTTCTTCTTCGAAGTGGCCGTCTTCGTCGTCCCGGTGGCCGGCCGGATCGACGAGATGTACTGGTGCTCGTTGGCCGCGTTCGCCATCACCGTGAGGTGGACCTTGTCGCCGGCCTTGAGCTTGCTGAGCTCGGCGACGGCCGCCGCGCCCTTGACGGGATGCGTCATCTCCTCGCCGCCAACCTTGACCGTGGCGGTCTTGGCGGTGGCGTCGACCGAGACCACCTCACCGTCGGCCTTGATCGCGTGCAGCTTGGCGGTGCTGGACTTGGTGTGGTGGGTGGTGGCCGCCGAGGCGAGGGGGGCCGAGGCCACGTAGGCGGCTACGGCCAGGGCCAGAACCAGCGAAAGTCTCTTCATGTCGGATCTTCCTCCATGGCAATCAGTTTTGGAAAATGCGTGAGCTCCGGATTCGCCGAAATAGGAGCAAACGGAGTGCCAGGAGCGGGCTCCCCTTGATGAACCTTAAGTTGTTTGGATTGCGGCGAAATGCCTAGACCGCAGGGCGGGAACGACCGACCCGCCTGCCCCAGATGGGGCAGGCTCTACGATTTGGTCAGTTGGTGAAGTACAGGGTCAGCAGGTTCGACTGCACGCCGTCCAGCTCCGCCCAGCACACGAGCCGGCCGGCCTTCAGCACCTTGAGCCGCCGCTGCTGGGGGCCGTTGCCGCCGGCGATCTTGACCAGGCTGGGCTCGTTGAAGAAGAACTGGATGCTCCCGAGTCCGTTGGTCTCCTTGCCATCCGCGTCCTTGGCCGTCGCGTCGATGCGGGCCAGCGAGCCGACGCGGATTCCCTCGTCGGGGTCCGGATTGGAGACGAAGTTTCCCTCGCCGTCTTCGATGGTATAGAGACGCAGCGTGAGCCGATCGGCGGGAGAGTCGTTGACGACCTTCGGCTCGCACAGGCCCTGGGTGCAGGGCGTCGGCGTCGGCTCCGGCGTCGGCGCCGGGGCCGGCGTGGGCGTCGCGGCGGCAACGGGCAACGGGCTCGGGAGGATCGTGCTCGTCGGGATACCGCCCCCGCACGCGATGGACAGGGAGAGCGCCGTCCCCATCGCCAGTCTAATCGCCGCTTGCTTCATCTGTTTCCACGCTCCTCGTGCCTTGCCCGTCCATCGGGACGGCGGCGAAACCCAGATCCTAGCTCGGCGGGTCCCCCAGGGCAAGCGAGCGAGCGCCGCGATAGAGTCTGGGCGTGATCCAGCGCACGTTCGGGCCACGGTTGGCCCTCGGGGCTTGCCTGGCGCTTCTCGCGGCCGCGGTCGGGCGGTTCGTCTTCGACGGCGTCGCCTATCTGCGCTCGCCATACAGCCGGGACTACGGCGAGGGCGTCGTGCTCGCGCTCACCCGGCTCCTCGCCGAGCACGGAAGCTACTTCGGTCCGGTCGGCGAGTATCCGATGATCCACGGCAATTACCCGCCCGTGTTCCTCATCCTGAGCGCCGTGGCCTACCGGCTCTTCGGCCCGTCGCTCGCCGCCCCGCGGGCGCTCTCGCTCCTCTCCACGTCCGCGCTGATGGTGATCGTCTACGTGATCGTGGGGCAGCGATGGCGCGACCGCTCGCTCGCCCTCTGCGCCGCCTTCCTGCTCGTCGCGCCCTGGTTCGTGGTCACGTGGGCGCCGCTCGGCCGGGTGGACATGCTGGCGTGCCTCTTCTCCGCAGCCGGCCTCTGGCTCTTCGCGACCGCTGGGGACGGGCGCGGCTGGCGGTGGTGGACGTCGGGCGCCTGCTTCGTCCTCGGCGCCTTCACGAAGCAGACGGCGCTCGTGGCCCCCGCGGCGGCGCTGCTCTCGCTCCTGCACGGGCCGGCGACCCGGCGTCTCATCCCGCGCTTCTTCCTGGCCTTCGTCTTGCCCGCCGCCGCCGTGCTCCTCGTCCTCGTCCTGGCCACCCACGGCCAGGCATGGTCGCATCTCGTCACCTATACCGCCGCCGCCGACTACAGCCTGACCGCGCTCGGCAAGGGATACGGATCGTTCGTGGTCTCCGCCGCTCCCCTGCTCGCCGTGATCCTGCTAGGGCTCGGGGCCTGCTCCGACCGGCTCCTCGCCCGCAGCGACCGGCCCTTCGCGCTCTATTGGGTGCTCAACCTCGGCGCCCTCGTCACCACCGCCAAGGCGGGCGCGGCGCAGAACTACCTCGTCGAGCCGTGGCTGGCCACCGTGCTCCTCGCCGCCCTCGCGCTCGGCGCGCTTCGTGAACGCAGCCCGGAGGTCTTCCGATGGTGGCCGGTCCTCATGCTCGTGGCGGCGGCGGTGGCCCTCGTCGCCGGCCACGGCGCCGCGCGGCTGCCCCGGCCGATCCGGAACCCGCTCCAGGCCACGGAATATCGATCACTCGACGAAGCGGTGGCCGGCACTTCCGGGCCGATCCTCTCCGAGAACCTCAGCGTGCTCGTGCGCCAGGGCAAGCCCGTGCTCGTGGAGCCTTTCGGGATGCTGCTGCTCTCCCGTAAAGGCCTGTGGCGGCCGGACCGGCTGGTCGCCGACTGCGAAGCGGGCCGCTTCGATCTGATCGTGTACGAGAACCGGCTCCGGGACATCCCCGGGATGGACGCCTGCCTGGACCGCCGCTACGAGCCCACGGCGACCCTGGGGCCCTACGACCTCCTCCGGCCACGACCGGCGGCGCCCTGATCCTCTCGGCTCAGGCTCTCCGCGCGGCTTCCTCGGCGGACCGGGTGGGCGCGCTGCGGCCGCCCGTGCGCACCATCTCCTCGAGGCGATCGAGGCCCGCCTTCATGACGTCCTCCGGCGGACCGAAGGAGAAGCGGACGTGGGACTCGAACCGCGAGTGGCGAGCCGTGCGCCGCTTGCCGGGGTTCACGTCGAAGAAGATCCCGGGCACCGTGATGACCTTCTGCTCGAGGGCGGCCCGGAAGAACTTCATGCCCGTGGAGAACGGCTCGGGCAGGCCCGCGACCGACCCGAAGCAGTAGAACGTCCCTTCCGGGGGCGCGTCGACGCGGACGCCGATCTGCTTCAGGCGGGCCAGCATGAACTCGCGCTTGGCCCGGAACACGCGCTGGAACGACTCGGTCTCCGCCCGCGTGCGCTCGGGGCTCAGGAGCGGCAATGCGGCCCGCTGCAGCGGACGACAGCCCCCGCCGTCGAGGAAGGAGCCGGCGGAGGAGACCGCCTCGATCACGTCGCGGGGGCCGAGGATCCAGCTCACGCGCCATCCGGGATAGCGCCAGTTCTTGGTGAGCCCGTCGAGGATCAGGACCGGGTCGTGGTCCACGTCCTCGATGCAGGCGGCGGCGCTCATCACCGGCGCCCCCGGGCCCTCCCATACGTAATGGGAATAGAACTCGTCGAGGATCAGGCAGCACTCCAGCTCGCGCGCCGCGTCCACCCAGCCCTGCAGCTCCGCCCCGGCCACGACGCGCCCGGTCGGGTTGGCGGGGTTGGAGGCGAGCACGGCGCCGAGGCCGCGGCCGAGGATCTCGCGGCGCAGCTCGGCGGCCGAGAACGCGTATCCCTGCTCGGGGTCGAGAAGGATGGGGATGGAGCTGAACGCGCGGAAGATCTCGAGCAGCTCCTCGTACGCGGTGTAGTCGGGGAGGAAATGGCCGAGGTTGATGCCGCCGAGCGCCGCCGCGACCCGAGTCAGGGCGGCGCGCCCGCCGCCCGCGATGGCCACGTTCTCCGCCCGGTAGCGGCTCGCGTGCCCGCGGCGGTGGAGCGAGTTGTACAGCTCGGCCACGGCTTCCCGGAGCTCCCAGATGCCGGCGATGGGCGCGTACTCGAGGTCCCCCGGATCGACGCCGACGTTGTCCACGCGGGGCGGTCCGCCGGGCAGGGCCCCGGTCTCCGGCATCCCCTGGCCGAGGTTGCTCCACTCCGCCGACAACGGGTCGTATCCACAGCGCGCCGCCTCGCCCATCACGTAGATCACACCCGTGCGCGGGACGGGACGGAAGGCCTGTGGACGCCGATCCGATCGAGCCATTTCGATATAGTCTCACGGGATGCCCACCGCTCTGGCGTCGCTGCTCCTGGCCGCCGCGACGGCGGCCACCCCCGCCGCCCGGCCCGGCCCCGCTCCCGCTCTCCCGCGACCGAAGCTGGTGCTCGCGGTCGCCATCGACCAGTTCCGCTACGACTACCTCCCCCGCTTCCGCTCCGAGTACACGGGCGGCTTGCGCCGGCTGCTCGATCAGGGAGCGGTCTTCACCCAGGCCCGCTTCCAGCACTTCCCCAGCGTGACCGCCATCGGCCACAGCACGTACCTGTCGGGGGCGCTGCCGGCCATGAGCGGCATCATCGGCAACGACTGGTACGACCGGGTCACGGGAGGGTCGGTCACGAGCGTCTCCGACCCGGCGGAGAAGATCGTCGGGGGCGCGGGCGAGGGCGCCTCACCCCGGAGGATGCTGGTGAGCACCGTGGGCGACGAGCTCAAGATCGCAACGGCGTCGAAATCCAAGGTGATCGGCCTCTCGCTGAAGGACCGCAGCGCGATCCTTCCCGCCGGCCACATGGCGGACCTGGCGCTGTGGTACGACGCGCAGACGGGACGCTTCGTGAGCAGCACCTTCTACGGCCCCGCGCTGCCGGACTGGGTGACCCGCTTCGACGAGGAGCGGAAGGCGGACGCCTACGGGGGAGCGACGTGGAAGGGAGGCGAGCTGCCGAAGGAGGCGGGACCGGCCCTCTACGGCGCCGTCTACGGAAGCCCGTTCGGCAACGACCTCCTCGAAGCGCTCGCGGAGCGCGCGGTGGAGGCGGAGCGGCTCGGACAGCGGGGCGAGACGGACCTGCTCACCCTGAGCTTCTCGTCCAACGACGCGGTGGGCCACGACAAGGGGCCCGATTCCCCGGAGGTCCGTGACATCTCGGTGCGGACGGACGCGGCGCTCGGCCGATTCTTCTCCTACCTGGACGCGCGGATCGGGATGCGCAACGTGCTCGTCACGCTCACCGCCGATCACGGCGTCGCTCCCCTGCCCGAGGTGGAGGCCGCGCGCCGGATGCCGGGCGGGCGGCTGCCCGCCGGGAGCGTGCGCGACGCGGTGCAGGCGGCGCTCGTGCAGCGCTTCGGAGAGGGCCAATGGGTGGTGAGCCCGTCCGACCACTCGATCTACGTCGACCGCAAGCTCGTCGCGGCCAAGAAGCTCGACCTCGACCAGGTCCAGGACGCGGCGAAGGCGGCGGCGGAGGGCCTGCCCCACGTCCTGCGCGCGTACACGCTGCACGAGCTGCTCTCCGGCTCCGTTTCCGACGACCCCGTCGGCCGCGCGCTCGCCAACAGCGTGAGCGCCCAGCGCACGGGCGACCTGGAGTTGCTCCTCGAGCCCTACTGGATGTTCGCCGCGACGGGCACGACCCACGGCAGCGTGTTCGGGTACGACATGCACGTGCCGGTGATCTTCATGGGGCCGGGCATACGCCCCGGTACGTATCGGCGCGACATCACGGTCAACGACGTGGCGCCCACCCTGGCCGAGATCCTGGGGGTCGAGACGCCGAGCGGCGCCGCGGGGCGGGTCCTCGACGAGGTCCTTGCCATCCGCTGAGGCGCGTCTCCGGCTCGCCGCTCCGGGCCCGGCCGAGCGGAGGCGCCTGCTCGCCGGCCTCGGCCAGTCCCCGGTCGAGGCTGCGCGCTTCCTCCTCGGCAAGATCCTGGTCCGGCGCCTGGGCCGCGGCGCGCTCGCCGCCCGCATCGTGGAGACCGAGGCCTACCTCGGCGAGGACGACCCGGCCGCCCATGCCTACGGCGGCCGCCGCACCCGGCGCACCGAGCCTCTCTGGGGCCGGCCCGGCACCCTCTACGTCTACTTCATCTATGGGATGCACCACTGCCTGAACGTGTCGGTGGAGCGCGAGGGCGTGCCGGGCTGTGTCCTGATCCGCGCCGCGGAGGCGCTCGGCCGGCAAGGAGCGGGATCGCTGCGGGGGCCGGGCCGTCTCTGCCGCACGCTGCGCCTCGACACGTCCGACAGCGGGCGATACCTCTTCGACCCCGCCGCGCGCCTCACGCTGCGCGAGGGCCCGCCGCCGGCGGAGATCGGCGTGTCGGTGCGCGTCGGGATCCGGCGCGCCGCCGACCGGCCGCTCCGGTTCTTCGACGCCGGCAGCCCGGAGGTCTCCTGAGGTAGACTCCTTTTGATGAAACGCGACGTCTTCGGCGCGCGCGGCACGCTGCGGACCTCCCCGGACGTGACGTTCTACCGGCTCGACGCATTGAAGGCGGCCGGCCTCGCTCCCGGGCTCGATCGCATGCCCTTCTCGATCCGCATCCTTCTCGAGAGCGTGCTCCGCAACGTGGACGGCGAGCTCGTGACCGAGGCCGACGTGAAGAACCTGGCCGCGTGGAATGCCGCCGCCCCCCGGGACGTGGAGCTGCCGTTCATGCCCGCCCGCGTGATCCTCCAGGACTTCACGGGGGTGCCGGCGGTGGTCGACCTCGCGTCGATGCGCGGGGCGGTGAAGCGGCTGGGCGGCGAGGCGCGGCGGATCAATCCACTGGTGCCGGTCGACCTCGTCGTCGACCACTCGGTGCAGGTGGACTACTACGCGAGCTCCGACGCCTTGCGGCGCAACGCGGAGATCGAGTTCGAGCGCAACCGCGAGCGCTACGAGTTCCTGCGCTGGGGACAGAAGGCCTTCGCCCGCTTCCGCGTGGTGCCCCCCGCCACCGGCATCGTCCACCAGGTCAACCTCGAGTACCTGGCCAAGGTCGTCATGACCCGGCCGGAGAACGGGTCGACCGTCGCCTTCCCCGACACCCTCGTGGGCACCGACTCCCACACCACGATGATCAACGGGCTCGGGGTGCTCGGCTGGGGGGTGGGCGGCATCGAGGCCGAGGCCGCGATGCTCGGCCAGCCGCTGTACATGATCACGCCCCAGGTCGTCGGTTTCCGGCTCACGGGGAAGCTTCCCGACGGAGTCACGGCCACCGACCTCGTGCTCACCGTCACCCAGATGCTGCGCAAAAAGGGGGTCGTCGAGAAGTTCGTGGAGTTCTACGGTCCGGGGCTGAGCCAGATGAGCCTCGCCGACCGGGCGACGGTGGCCAACATGTCGCCGGAATACGGCGCCACCTGCGGCTACTTTCCCGTCGACGACGAGACGCTGCGCTACCTGCGCGGGACGGGGCGTGCCGCCGCCGCGGAGATGGTCGAGCGCTACTGCAAGGAGCAGGACCTCTTCCGGACCGATACCTCCTCTGACCCCGTCTTCAGCGATACGTTGAGCCTCGACCTCGGCGAGGTCGAGCCGAGCCTCGCGGGCCCGAAGCGGCCCCAGGACCGGGTGCCGCTCGCCCGCATGAAGAGCGCGTTCCGGCAGGCCCTGACTGCCCCCGTCAAGGAGCGGGGCTTCGGCCTCTCCGAGGCGGACCTCTCCCACACCGCGCCGGTGGAGATGCGCGGCGAGCGCTCGGAGCTGCGCCATGGCTCGGTCGTCATCGCGGCGATCACGAGCTGCACGAACACCTCCAATCCTTCCGTGATGCTGGGCGCCGGGCTCCTCGCGCGCA
>QHVJ01000419.1 GCA_003222275.1 Acidobacteriota bacterium
ACGGACCGTCGTCTCCGCGAGGCCGATGCGCGGATCGATCCAGATGTACAGAAGATCGATGACGAGGTTCATGCCGACGTACATCACTCCGAAGAGCAGCAGGATGACCTGGATGACGGGAAAGTCGCGGAACGCGACCGACTCGATCACGAGCTGGCCAACGCCGGGCCAGGCGTACACCGTTTCGGTGACGACGGCCCCCGCCAGAAGCCCCACGAAGATGAGACCCGCGTATGTCAGCGGCGGGATGAGCGCGTTTCGCAGGGCGTGCTTCCAGACGACGCCAGACTCGCGGAGACCCTTCGCCCGCGCGGTGACGACGTACTCCTGGCCGAGGGTGTCGAGCATCGCCGAGCGCACGAGCCGCATGATCCCCGCCACGGTGAACCATCCGAGCGTGATCGAGGGCAGCACGAGGTGCGCGGGTCCGCCGGCGCCACTGGCGGGCAACCACTCGAGCGTCACCGCGAACAGAAGGATGAGCATGAGACCGAGCCAGAAGGTCGGAAAGGACTGCCCGAGCAGCGCGATGACCTTGCCGAGCACGTCGACCGAGGTATCCCGACGGACGGCGCTGATCACGCCGATCGGGACCGCGATCACGAGGCTCACCAGAAAGGCGGTCGTGCCGAGCTCGAGCGTCAGCGGCAGACGCTCCATCACCATCGTCAACGCCGGCCGGCGCGTCTTGAACGAATCCCCGAAGTTACCGAGCACGGCGTGGCCGAGATAGATCGCGTACTGCACAGGGAGCGGTCGATCGAGCCCGAGGACGCTCGCCATCGCCTTGCGGTCGTCCTCGGTGGCCCGTGCGTCGAGCAGGACGTCGAGCGGGTCCCCGGTGAGCCGCGTCATGACGAACGCGACCATCGTCAGCAGCCACAGCGTCACCAGCGCCTGGAGAATGCGCGAGAGAAGAAAGCGTCGCACGCGCGACCCGCCGCCTCAGCTCACCGCGCCGGCACGACCCACTCGAAACGATCCGGGTACTTTCCCCGGGTCGGCTGCCACGCCTTGACCGTCTTCGGATTCGTGCCGTAGAGATAGCTCGCGGAGACCATCGGCAGCGTCGCGAAGTCGGTCACCAGGAAGTCACCGAGCTTCTTGGCCAGCGCCTCCCGTTCCTTCGCGTTGACGGTCGCGGCGAGCGTGTCGAGCACCGAGTCGACGAACGGGTCCTCGCGCTCCCCGAAGTCGCCCTTCGAGTGGTAGGCGAGTCGCCACACGGTGACCGGCTCGACTTGGGGGAAGCCGCGGTAGATCGTCGCGCCCTTGAAGGCGCGCTTGACGAGGTCGGGACGATGAACAACCCACTCCGTCCGGATGAGATCGGCCCGCACTCCGATTTTCTCCCAGTACCCCGCGACCGCTTCGCCGAGGGCGGGCAGCTCGGTCGTGCCCGGCATCGTGAAGAGCCGGACCGGAATGGTGAAGCCGTTCGGATAGCCCGCATCCGCGAGCAGCTTCTTCGCGCGCGCCGGATCGTACGCGTCCGGCTTCCACGCCGGATTCCATCCGAGGGTACCCGGGTGAAACCAGTGCGGCCCGGCCGTCGGGGCCGCCGCGCCGAAGTAGAACTTGTCGCCGATCTCTTTCCGGTTCAGCGCGAGGCTCAGCGCCTGTCGGACGTCCTTCTTGAGCCATGGCAGGCTCGCGTCGTAGCCGGGCTTGGATGGAAGCCAGATGCCGTGAAACGTCACCAGCGGCACGTAGCTGTCGGGAGAGCGAACAATCTGGAACTTTGCCCGCTCGACCTCACGCATGACCTCGGGCGTGAGCTCCGCGATGTCCGCCCCTCCCGTACGCAGCACCGCGACGCGCGTCGCCACCTCGGGGATTTTTCTAAAGATGATCTCTTTGAACGCTCCGTGCCTGGCCCACTCCGCCCCGACGCGCCAGTGCTGTCTCCAGTCCGCGCGTGCCTCGAACGTCACCGCGTCTCCTGCGCGCTTCGCCTTGAGCTTGTAGGGCCCGCTCCCGATGGGCCGCTCGTCGTAGCCCTTGTCCCCGACCTTGTCGTAATGGGCCTTGGAGACGATCGGCAGGCCGAGGAAGTAGGCGAACGACTGGTCGAGATCCGCGAGACTTCCTTCGCGCGCGTCGAACGCGATGGTGTGTCGGTCCAGCACCTTTGGCTCGGTCCGGAGGAAGGTCGAGCGGAAGGGCCAGCGCGATTCCTTCCGGACGAGCAGCTCGAGCGAGAACTTCACGTCCTCCGCCGTCAGCTCCGTCCCGTCGGTGAACGTGACGCCTTTCCGGAGAAAGAACACCCAGCGTTTGCCGTCGTCGGACATCGACCATCGCTCGGCCAGCCCGGGCTCGGCCTTCAACGTCAGGGGATCGTTGTAGACGAGGTACTCGTACATCACGTCGTAGAAGACCTTGGACGGCGCCGGACCGAGGAGCGGATTCATGTTCTCGTCGAAGAGCGTGGCGTAGGCAACCGTCAGCGTGCCGCCGACGTCGGCCGCCTCCACAGCGGCGGGAGCGACGAGGAGCATAACCGCCAACACGCATGCGATGTGACGCGTGGTCTTCGCCATGGCGACCCTCCCGTGCGGCAGCGGTCTCAGTTGACGCCGTACAGCCTCGCGCAGTTGTCCCAGAGAATCTTGCGCTTGCTCTCTTGCGAGAGCGGCAGCTTCAGGAAGAGGTCCGTCGCCTCGGGGAAGTGCGAGTCCGAATGCGGGTAGTCCGTCGAGAAGACGAGGTTGTCGTTGCCGAGCTTCTCGATCACGTACTCGACCTGGTCCTCGTCGACGTCGACGCTGATGAAGCACTGGCGGCGGAAGTACTCGCTCGGCAGCGCCTGGAGTTGCGCCGCCTCCCCGCTCTTCGACATCTTCCAGTACTCGTCGAGCCGCCAGAGGAGCCAGGGCAGCCAGCTGCAGTTGCCCTCCAGGAATCCGACGCGAAGCCGTGGAAAGCGCTCCAGCACCCCGCCCACGGTCATGGACGCGATGGCCGACATGAGCTCGATCGGATTGTTGAGCCCGCCGGTGATGGTCGCCGAGGGCCGCGTGAGGAAGCGGTTGACGAAATGCGTGTCCGAGTAGTTGTTGGGCGCCGGATGGAAGCAGATGGGCACGCCGAGCCGCTCGGCTTCGGCCCAGAGCGGGTCCATTCTCGGATCGTGGAGGTTCACGCCGTTCACGGGGTTCGGCATCATCTGGGCGGCGATGAATCCGAGGTCGGTGACCGCGCGGCGCAGCTCGTTGGCGGCAAGGGTCGCGTCGTGCAGCGTGAGGAGCGCCGCCGCTTTCATGCGCTCCGGCGCCGGCCGGACGAAGTCGGCCGCCCAGTCGTTCCAGGCGTGGCAGAGCCCTACGGCGAATTCCGGGTCGAAGGCGTCGACGCACACGACCGGCAGGGTGCGAAAGAGCACGGCGAGGTCGAGACCCTCCACCTCCATCGCGCGGAGCTGCGAGGCGGAGTCGAAGTGGGCCGCGGCGTACTCCTTCAACACCACGTTGGCGCGCGACTCGGCGTCAGGCCTTCCGCGGCCGATCGGCCGGGGGAAAACCCAGCCATCCACGATCCAGTTGCTCACGTAGGCCTGCCGCGCCTCGAGCGGGCGGGGAGCGCGGCGCGCGTAGCGCCGATCCAGGTATCGCTCGTAGAGGTCCTGAGGCTCGATGACGTGGAGGTCGCTGTCGAGGACACGAAAGCCCTGCTTGCTCATTGGGGCCTCCCTCCGCGGCGCTACTCGGGTTAGAGCTGCAGCGGTTGCCGACTATGTAGTGGGGACTGCATCCCCTGTCAAGCCCGCGGTACCCTGAGCGGCGGCGACGGCGCTGAAGGAGGTGCGGGATGCGGATCGCGACGCCCGACCTGGTGACGAACTCCTATTTTCCGGCGCTTGCCGCGGAGGAGCTTGGCGTCTTCCGCGAGGAGGGCCTCGACGCGCACGTCCAGTTGCTGCCGTCGCTCGAGGCGGTGAACGCCCTGCGGGACGGCGCGGTGGATTTCGTGGCCGGCGGCGCTCACACGACGCTGCTCGCCTTTCCCCAGTGGAAAGGCGTGAAGCTCGTCGTCACGCTGTCGCAGGGAACGCCGTGGCTGCTGGTCGTGCGCGCGGATCTGCCGGCGCGTCGCGGCGACATCGGCGCCGTCAAGGGGCTCCGCATCGGCGCCGCCCCCGGACCGGATCGCGCGTTCCTGCACCTGCTGGCCGAGGTCGGGATCGATCCCGCACGCGACGGCGTCACGATCGGTCCGGTGCCCGGCGCCCTCGACCCGGGCGCGTCGTTCGGCGTCGTCGCCGCCGACGCGCTCGAACGCCGCCTCGTCGACGGATTCTG
>QHVJ01000052.1 GCA_003222275.1 Acidobacteriota bacterium
AGTTGTGCAGGCCGAAGACCGCGTCGACGGGGAAGCGGTCGAAAAGACCCTGCTCCACCATCACCCGCCCGCCCCCTTCGTTCTCCTCCGCGGGCTGGAAGACGAAATGCACGGTGCCGTCGAAGCGCCCCGATTCCGCGAGCTCACGGGCCGCCCCAAGCAGCATGGCCATGTGGCCGTCGTGGCCGCACGCGTGCATCGCGCCCGCACTCAGCGAGCGGTAGGGAAGGTCGCTCGTCTCCGCCACCGGCAGGCCGTCCATGTCGGCCCGCAGCGCGATCGACTTCCGCTCGCCGCCGCGCCGCAGCGTGCCCACCACACCCGTTCCCCCGAGGCCGCGATCGACCTCCATCCCGAGCCCGGAGAGCAGCGCCGCCACGCGCTCCGAGGTGCGATGCTCGCGGAAGGCGGTCTCGGGATGGGCGTGGAAGTCGTGCCGCCACGCGGTCATCTCCGCGTGCAGTCGGGCCAATCTCTGGATATCATCGCGGGCCACGCACAGAGTCTACGCCGGGAGGAAGGAATGAACATCGCAGTCCGCCTCGTCCTCGCGGGCGCCGTGGCGCTCGCGGTCACTTCCGCGCGCACCGGCGCTTGGAGCGCGGCCGAGCCCGACGGCCTGAAGGTCGAGGTCGGCGTCAAGATGAAGACGCGCGACGGCGTCGCCCTCGTGGCCGACGTCTACCGCCCCCAGGCCGACGGCCGCTACCCGACGCTGCTCCAGCGAACGCCCTACGACCGGAAGGGCGGCATCGGCGAGGCTCGGGCGCTGGCCGCCGCCGGTTACGTAGTGATCCGGCAGGACGTGCGGGGCCGGTTCGACTCCGAAGGCGAGTTCTATCCGTTCCGGTACGAGGCGGAGGACGGATACGACACCGTGGAGTGGGCGGCCGCGCTGCCGTATTCCAACGGACAGGTCGGCATGTGGGGCGGGTCCTACGTGGGCGCGACCCAGATGCTGGCCGCGTCGGCCCACCCCCCGCACCTGGTCGCGATCTTCCCCTACGTCACCGCCTCCGAGTACTACGAGGGCTGGACGTACCAGCACGGCGCGCTGATGCAGTGGTTCGCCACCTCCTGGTCGTCGGGCCTCGCCATCGACACGCTGCGGCGGCAGGCGCAGGCGAGGGAGCAGAAGCGTCTGCTCGATTGGGAGCGGACGTCGCCGATCTCGGCCTACCCGCTCCTCGACCTGCCCGCGCCCGCCGACGTCGCGCCCTACTTCCGCGACTGGATCGCGCACGAGACGAGCGACGACTACTGGCGCAAGGTCAAGGTCTCCGACCATTACTCCGAGATGACGGTGAAAGCGCTGCACGGTGGCGGCTGGCACGACCTGTTCCTGCGGGGTTCGATCGAGAACTACCTCGGCCTGAAGGCGAAGGCGGCCACTCCGGAGGCCCGCGACGGGCAGCGGCTGCTGCTCGGGCCGTGGGCGCACGCGGCGACCTCGCCGGAAGGGAAGATCGGGGACGTCACGTTCGGACGCGACGCCGTCCTGGACTCGACGAACACGCTGCGGAGCTGGATGGACTACGCGCTCAAGGGCGTCGCCAACGAGTTCGCCACGAAGCCCCCCGTGCGCGTGTTCGTGATGGGGGAGAACGCCTGGCGCGACGAGACGGAGTTCCCGCCCGCCCGCGCCCGGTCCACGCGCTACTACCTGCAGCCCGGGTCGGGCCGCGAGGAGGGATTGCTGGCGGAGAAGCTTCCGGGCAAGGCGCCGCCGCAGGGTTACGACTACGACCCCGAGAATCCCGCGCCGACCCTCGGCGGCCGGCTCTGCTGCGGCGACATCGTCCCGCCCGGGCCCGCGGACCAGCGGGCGCTCGGCGCGCGTCCCGACGTGCTCGTCTTCTCGACGCCCCCGCTGGCGCGTGACGTGGAGGCGACCGGCTGGCTGGCGCTGGAGCTGTTCGCTTCGACCTCGGCCGTGGACACCGACTTCACGGCCGTGCTCGCCGACGTGGACGAGACGGGCTACGCGCGCTTCCTCACCGACGGCGTCGTGCGCGGGCGCTACCGCGAGTCGACCGCGTCCGCGGCGCCCCTGGAGCCGGGCCGCGTCTACAAGCTTCCGATCGACCTGTGGGCGACGAGCAACCTGTTCAAGGCCGGCCACCGCATCCGGGTCTACGTCTCGAGCAGCAACTTCCCCCGCTTCGACCGCAACCGGAACACCGGCGAGCCGATCGCCGGCGCCACGCGCTCGGTGAAGGCGCACCAGACGATCTACGCCGACAAGGACCACCCCTCGGCGCTGGTGCTCCCGGTGGTGCCGCGCTAGGCTAGCCGGACCGGCGACGATTTCGTGCGGCGGCCCTTGACGGGGTCGAGGGGTCGCCACAATCTGAAGGAAACGCCCAGACGCACGCTTCGGCGGAAAGGAGCAAGCGATGAGACCGTCGATCCCTCTGGCGGTTCTGGTGGCCATTTCCGTGCCTGCGGGCGCGCGTAGCACCTGCGCGCTCACGTTCGAGGTGGGACCGGGCAAGACCCTCGCCAACGTGGGGGACGTCCCCTGGGAGTCGCTCAACCCCGGAGACACCGTCCTCATCTACTACCGCGCGACGCCCTACAAGGAGAAGTTCGTGCTCTCGCGGCAGGGGACGTCGTCCGCCCCGATCACGGTGCGGGGTGTGCTCGGGCCGCTCGGCGAGCGGCCGATCCTCGACGGCAACGGCGCCACCACCCGGCCCCAGCTCGACTATTACAGCCGGAGCCGGGGCGTGATCAAGATCGGCGGCTCGGCGGTGCCCTTCGCGGACGGCGTAACCGTGATGCCCCAGTGGCTCACGATCGAGAACCTCGACATCCGGAGCGCGCGGCCGCCGTACTCCTTCACCGGCCCCAGCGGAGCGGTGGAGAGCTACCCCAACAACGCCTCGACGATCTACCTGGAGTTCGGGGAGAACATCACCGTGCGCAACTGCGCGCTGCACGACTCTGGCAACGGGTTCTTCGCCTTCTCCAGCGACCAGGTCGCCACGCGCAACGTGCTCGTGGAAGGGAACTATATCTACGATAACGGGAACGACGGCAGCATCTTCGAGCACAACGTGTACACCGAGGCCCTGGGGATCACGTTCCAGTACAACCACCTCGGCCCGCTGCGGGCGGGCGCCGGCGGCAACAACCTCAAGGACCGCTCCGCGGGCCTGGTCGTGCGCTACAACTGGATCGAGGGCGGCAACCGGCAGCTCGACCTCGTCCACGCCGAGGACAGCTCGATCCTGCGCAACGACCCCCGGTACCGCTCGACCTTCGTCTATGGAAACGTGATCATCGAGCATCCCAACAGCGGCAACAACGACATCGTGCTGTACGGGGGGGACGGCGGCAGCGCGAACAAGTTCCGGAAGGGCACCCTCTACTTCTACAACAACACGTTCGTGTCCGACCGGACGGACAAGACGCGCCTGTTCCGCCTGAGCACCAACGACGAGGCCTGCGACGCACGCAACAACATCGCCTACGTCACCGCCACCGGCGACAATCTGGTGATGCTCGACAACACTGGCCGGCTCACGCTGACCCAGAACTGGTTCAAGACGGGTTGGACCCGGTCGTCGGTGAACAAGCCCAAGGGCACCATCACCGACAACGGCACCCTTACCGGGTCCTCGCCCGGCTTCGTGAGCGAGCCCGGGCAGGACTACCACCTGGCCTCGGGGTCGGCGTGCATCGACTCGGGGACGTCGCTGAACGGCGCCGTCCTGCCGGACAACGACGTGGTGAGGGAGTACGTGAAGCACCAGGCGAGCACCGCGCGGGCGGTGCACGGAGCGCTCGACATCGGCGCGTACGAGTTCTAGCTACTTCAGGTACGCGCCCCCGGGGAGCAATTCGTGGATGGGCCAATCCTCCCGCAGGCCCTCGACGAGCTGCGCCCAGTCGAGCGCGGACGGGTCCGCTCCCGGCCCGGCTTCAATCCCCGGCACCGCGCGGGCGGCCGCCGCCGCCCACGTGCGCGCGGGACCGCGTCCCGAGACCACGACCCGGGAGGCGCCGAGCCGTTCACGCGAGAAGCGGCCCGCGATCTCCGCGTCCTCGATCAGCTCGAGGAAATAGGGCCGGCCGGTGAGCAGCGCGTTGTACGCGTAGTTGGCGAGGACGCCGGAGAGGGGGCTGACGTAGGCGGCCTCTTCGTCGAGTTTGGTCAATTCGGGGTCGTCGATCGACGCCGCCTTGTACCGCATCCGGTTCTCGCCGAGGGCGCGCGCGTCGAACGTGACGACGCCCCAACCCTCCGGCGGCGGCTCCGCTGCTCCCCGCGCCCTGTCGTACGACAGCTCCACCCGCACCGGCTGTGGCCCCGCGCCCGCCCGGTGCACGTGCACGAGCGGCATCACCAGGCCGTCGCCGTAGCGCAGTCGGTAGCGGTCCCTCACGACGTCGCCGCTCCGCTCGCTTCCGGCGGCCTCCCAGCTCGTCAGGGCCGGCGGCGGGCCGGCCCGATAGAGGTCGGCCAGGTCGAGGCCCTTCGTCGCGCGGTTCTCGTGATAGTAGTCGCGGATCAGCTCCATCAGCGAGCGCCCCGGCATGTCGACCCGCACCTGCCCCGTGGGCGTACACCGCAGGTCCTCCGGCGCCCGTGGCTTCTCGTTGGCGAGGCCTTCGCGGGCCGGCTGCTCGTTGAACCGGTCCAGGAAGGCGAAGGCCGCTTCCTGGTTCTCCAGCGAGTAGCGATGCTCGTGGTACCCCTCGGCCATCGCCACGCGGTCGCCGTGGCCGAAGCGCCGGTACATCTGCGCCACCTCGCGGAACGTCTTGCGCGCGCCTTCGATGGGCACGAAGTCCTTCACCGCGGAGGCGACGAACAGGGCCCGCGGGTAGGCGAGCAGGAGCAGCCCGGGATGATCGACGCCCGCCGAGACGAGGCCGTAGGGATCCTGCTCCGGATCGGTGTCCGGGTCCTCGAAGATGCGGTTGGCCATGCGCATCGGCAGCGCCGTGACGTAGCAGGAAGGGATCACGACCGCGATGCGCGGATCGAGGGCGCCGATCCAGGCCGCCTGCAAGCCGCCGCCGCTCGTTCCCGTGATCGAGATCCGGCGCCCGTCGACCTCGCTCCGCGTCAGGAGGTAGTCCGCCGCCCGCATCCCGTCCCACACCTCCCACCGCAGCAGGCTCGCTCCGGCCAGGACCGCGAGGTTGCCGAGCACCGCGTGCTCCCCGCAGACGAGGTTGTAGCGGCTGCGTCCGCGCGCCGCGTCCCAGAACTGGCTCCGCTCACCCTGGCCCACGGGGTCCCAGCACAGGACCACGTAGCCGCGCCGCGCAAGCCGGATCGCGATCTCCTGATAGGCCGCGTACGCCTTGCCCAGGGGCGAGTGCCCGCACGCGAGGAGCACGGCGGGCTTCGGCCCGGCCGGGGCGCCGGGCACGTAGAGCAGCGCCGTGACGTGGAAGCCGGGTACGCTCTCGAAGACGACCTTCTCGATCCGGTAGCCGTCGCCGGCGATCGTCCCGACCACACGCGCATTCAGCGGCGTGCGCTCCGCGGGCAGGCCGCCGATGAGGTCGAGGACCTTGAGGCGCAGCTCACCCTGCAGCGTGACGAGGTCGGCTTCGCTGTGCACGGCGGCGAAGCGCTCGCGGCGAGCGTCGTCCTGCGCCCAGGCGACGTCGAGCTGATGGCGCAGGTAGGGGGTGATGCGCGCGCCCTCGGGAGCCGCGCCGAGGAGCAGGACGGCGGCGAGGGCGGCGGCTAGCCTCGCCACGCCCGTCCCCCCGGGAACTCGTAGTCGTCCAGGGACGCGGGCTTCATCGTGATGCTGTAGCCCGGCCCCTCGGGGGCGAGGTAGCGGGCGTTCTTGATCCGCACCGGGTCCACGAAGTGCTCGTGGAGATGATCCACGTACTCCAGGACGTGGTCCTTCAGCGTGCCGCTGATGGCGATGTAGTTGAAGAGTGCGAGGTGCTGGACGTACTCGCACAGGCCGACGCCGCCCGCGTGCGGGCAGACGGGGACGCCGAACTTCGCGGCCATGAGAAGGATCGAGAGCACCTCGTTCACGCCCCCGACCCGGCAGCTGTCGATCTGGCAGAACTTGATCGCCTTCGCCTGGAGGAGCTGCTTGAATATCACCCGGTTCGCGCACGCTTCGCCGGTGGCGACGCCGATGGGCGCGACGGCCCTGGCGATGGCCGCGTGCCCGAGCGCGTCGTCGGGGCTCGTGGGCTCCTCGATCCACCACGGATCGAAGCGGGCCAGCACCTTCATCTGCCGGATCGCCTCCCCCACGTCCCAGCACTGGTTGGCGTCCATCATCAGCGTGCGCGACGGCCCCAGCTCCTCCTTCATCAGCGCGGCCCGCCGCTCGTTGCCGGCCAGGTCCTGGCCGACCTTCATCTTGAAGTGCGTCCACCCCTGGGCGATCGCCTCCCGGCAGAGCCGCCGGACCTTCTCGTCCGGATAGCCGAGCCACCCGGTGGACGTGGTGTAGGCGGGGTAGCCGTCGCGGCGCATCTCCGCCTCGCGCGCCGCGCGCCCCGGCGCCTGGCGGCGCAGGATGTCCAGCGCCTCCTCGGGGGTGATCGCGTCGGTGATGTAGCTGAAGTCGACGAGCTCCACCAGCTGCTCGGCCGGCATGTCGACGAGCAGCTTCCAGACCGGCTTGCCCTCGCGCTTGGCCCACAGGTCCCACACCGCGTTGACGATGGCGCCCGTCGCCATGTGGATGATGCCCTTCTCCGGCCCCAGCCACCGCAGCTGCGGGTCCTGGGTCAGGGAGCGGAAGAACGTGCGCATGTCGGAGGTGACGGACTCCAGCGTGCGGCCCTTGACGTGGTGGGCGAGCGCGCGGGCGGCGCCCACCGTCAGCTCGTTGCCGCGGCCGTTCGTGAACGTGAGCCCGTGGCCTTCGAGACGCGGGTCCCCGGTGCGGAGCACGACGTAGGTCGCCGAGTAGTCGCCGACGTTCATCGAGTCGGAGCCGTCCAGCTCGCGCGAGGTCGGGAACCGGATGTCGCGCACGATGACATCGGTGATGGCAGGGGTCAAAAGGTCCTCCTTCAGGACGGGTCGAGCAGCGCCGCCGAGTCTACATCGAGGTACACCGTCGCCGCCGGGTGGCGTTGGAGCGCCGACGCGGGCCGCCACGGGCTCACCTCTCGCGTCAGCGTATCGCGCACCGCCGTGGCCTTGCGGGCGTCGGGGACCACGCACAGGATCCGGCGCGCCTTCATGATCTGGCGGATCGACATCGAGATCGCCCGCCGGGGCACGTCCTCCAGGCTCGGGAACCAGCCTTCGCCGAGCTGCTGCCGGCGGCATGCCTCGTCCAGCCGCACCACGATGTACGGCTCCTCGGTCGCGAAATCCGCCGGAGGGTCGTTGAACGCGAGGTGGCCGTTCTCGCCGATGCCGACGAAGGCGAGGTCGACCTCGCAGCCGCGGATCAGCTCGCCCACGCGGCGCGCCTCCGCCTCCGGATCCGGCCGGTCACCTTCGATGAAATGGAAGGCGCGCGGACGGATGCGGTCGGCGAGGCGCTCCTTCAGGTAACGGCGGAAGCTCGCCGGGTGCGACGCGGGCAGGCCTACGTACTCGTCGAGATGGAAGAAGACCGTGCGCCGCCAGTCGACGTCGGGAGCGCGCACGAGCTCTTCCAGGAACTCGAACTGCGACGCCCCGGTCGCGGCGACCACGCACGCGCGGCCCTGGCGGGCGATCGTGTCTCGCAGCGCGGAGGCCGCCTCCGCGGCGGCCGCCTCGCCGAGCGAAGCCTTGTCCGGGAAGACGCGGGTCTGCAACGCGCGCTAGCCTACGAGCTTCGGCCCGCGAACGCCAGCCAGGAGCGGCCGGATGGCGAGGTAGGCGTGGACGCCGCGGATGCTGGCCTCGACGAGCTGCTCCAGACGTGCCTCGGGTGCCTGCGTCGCGGGCTCCGCTTCCGGCACGCGGACGGCATCTTCCGGCGCCGCGGGATCGCCCGCCGCCGGTCCATGCCAGACGCTGCCCCCGAAGGTCGTGACGTAGATCTTCGACGGGTCGTTCGCGTCGGGGATCACGCGGTGGCCCCACTTGAAGTTGAAGCCGCGGATTCGAGACCACGTCTCGCCGCGGTCGGTCGATCTCCACGCGGACTGGTCGAAGCCGCCGGCGTAGAGCATATCCGGGCGAGCCGGGTCGACGGTCGTGTCGTAGACGTGCTGCGAGCGCGGCAGGACGTTGCGCCAGGTGGCGCCGGCGTCGGTGCTCAGGAAGATGCCGCCTCCGGTGTCGTCCTCGCGTCCCGCCACCCCCCAAGCGGACAGGTAGAGCCGCCGGGGGTCGCGCGGGTCGGCCGTCAGCGCATTGGGCCCGTTGGTGCCCCGCGGCAGCGTCACCGGCGTCCAGTGCTCCGCGCCGTCGGTCGAGCGGTAGAGCGCGCCGTCGCCCTCGTCGCCGATCCGGCCCATCTCGCTGCGGCGGGCGACGACCAGGTAGAGCGTGCCGTCGCCGGCGCGGCTGATGCGCCAGGCGAACGGCTGGCGCTGCTTGATGCCGTCGTTCTTCAGCGCCCACGTCTTCCCGTCGTCGGTCGACTTGTAGAGGCCGCGGCCGAAGGCGCAGGCGTAGAGCGTGCGCGCTCCCTTGGGGCTCGATGGATCGAGGAGCACGTGCGTCACCGCCGACTCCGCCATCCCCGCGTTGGACAGCGCCCAGCTCCGCCCGCCGTCGCTCGAGACGCCTACGCCGCCCTTGTACGTCTCGGGATCGGTCCGGCGCCACATCTTGGGGCGGGGCAGGTCGTGCGTCCCGCTGAAGGCGCCCCACATGCGTCCCTTCACGTCGGGGTCGAAGGCGACCCAGTAGGTCGTGTTCCGCCACGCGTTGGGGATACCGACCGTCGATCCCGTCCACGAGTCGCCGCCGTCCTCGCTGCGGAAGAGGCCGATGTCCGTGTAGGTGATGAAGAGCCGCTTCGCGTCGAACGGGTCGAAGTGCACGCCGTAGCTGCTGGTGACGTCGAGCCCGCGCGAGGTCCAGCCCGCGGGGCCGCGCGGCGCCGAATGGACCTGGTTCCAGGTCTTCCCGCCGTCCAGCGTCCGGTAGGTGCGGAAGAGGTCGGTCGCGTAGCAGATGTCGGGATCGTTGGGCGCGGCCGCGATGTCGTAGGGCGCGTCGTACCAGATGTCCCGTCCCATCTGCCGCGCCCGCTCCTCGATCCACGACCCGTTCATGTTCTCCGCGGGCCCGTTGGACTCGCGATGGACGATGCGCCAGCTCTGGCCGCCGTCGGTCGTCTTGGCGACGCCGTTGAAGAGCCCGGCGGGACCTTCGCCCAGCCGCAGGCGCCGGAAGCCGACGTACGCCGTCAGGCCGTGGCGGGCCGAGGCCGAGATGGCGTGAAGCTCCGGAACGTCTTCGCTCGCGCGGGAGTGAATCCTTCGCTCGCCCATCAAGCGGGGGGTCCCCTTCGGGCCCCCCAGACCCCCACCGCTTCCGCCGTCCACTAGTCCGCTGTTGGCCTGCCGCCACGTGCGGCCGCCATCGGTCGAGACGTGGATCCCGCCCTTCACCTCGGTCCCGTGCCAGGCCGTCTTGGTCGTGCCGTAGAGGATCGGGCCGTCGGGACCATGGCCGATGCTGCCGGCGTCGAACCGCGCTCCCGCCGGCCCGTCGAAGTGCTTCCACTCGGCGCCCGTCCCCTCCCATGTGGCCGTCTCCGTGAGCGCGAGGACGCGGTCCCCTTCGACCGACAGCGCGAACACGCGCTCGGGGGCGAGCGTGGCGAGGCGGGACCAGGTACGGCCGCGGTCGGTCGAGGCGATCACGACGGAGCCGTCGCTCAACGCGGTGGGCGGCCCCACGGCGCCGAGCGCGAAGGCGGCGTAAAGCCGGCTCGAGTCTGCGGGGTCCACCGCGATCGCGTGGATCGTGACGCCGCGGTTGCTCGGGTAGGTCGGATCGTCGCTGCTGAAGGCCTGGTCCGCGTGGTCGGTGCGCCCGTGCTCCACGGTGTTCTTCGCGGGGTCGGGCCAGACCATCCGCCAGCTCTGGCCCGTGTCGTCGCTGCGCCAGAGGGCGCCGGTGCCCGCATAGATGACCTTTGCGTCCCTGGGATCGAAGGCGTAGGCGGTGACGACGTCGCCGAGATTGAACATGCGCCAGGAGTCGCCGGCGTCGTGGGTGACGTACGCGCCGGTCATGTCGCAGCCCTCGACGACGAGGCGGGGATCGTGGGGGCTGATGGTGGGCCGGAGCATCGTGCCGCCGCCCCCCGGGCCGACGATGCGCCACGCGTCGTAACGGGGCGCCGGAGTGAATCCGGCGGGCGCGGGTCCGGGAGCGGCGGCCAGCGCGAGTCCCGCGAGCGCCCACACGGCCAGGCGGCGAGAGAAGGTCATTGCTCGGGGTCTCCTGTCTTCATGCGCGGTACTCGCTCCGGCGCTCCCGGACGCACTCCGCCACCGCCACCGACTGGCGGGCGTCCCGCAGGCTCGGTGCGGCCGGCCGCCCGGCGCACAACGCGCCGAGGAACGCCGTGTACTCGCCGTAGAAGCCGCCGTGGACGAAGGGCTGGCGGGAGTCGTCCAGCTCGTCCCCCTTCACCTCCCGTTTCAGCTTGCCTCTTTCCACGTGCTGCAGCCGCCCCGGCGCGTCGAAGGCGTCCCACATCGGCACCTGGGCGTAGAACGTGTGGTCACGGCCATGGACGGCCGCGCGCTCGACCACCACGCCCGCGACGGGGCAGAAGGCGAGGTGCGCAGAGGCCCCCGAAGCCATCACGGCGTCGAGGAAGATGTTGGCGACGCCGGGGCCGGCGCCGGGCAGCGCCTGGTAGCGGAAGCGGATCTCCGCGTAGTCGCTCCCCGCCAGGTACCGAACGGCGTCGATGCCGTGGATGGCGGTCGTCGAGAAGTCCGGGTCCCGCCGCCCCACGCGGGTCATCTCGTAGTGCAGGTGCAGCAGCTCGGCGGGCGCGACATGCGCGTCCACCTCGCGCTTCAGCTCCCGCACGAGCGGGGCGAAGCGGCGGTTGAAGGCCACCTGGTGGGCGACGCCGCCGGCGGCCGTGATCATCCGGTCCACCTCCGCCACCGTGCGCCCGGGCGGCTTCTCGAGCAGGAGCGGGAATCCCCACTCGAAGATCAGGCAGGCCAGCTCGCACGTGCGCTCGACGGGCGCGACCAGGCTCACGGCGTCGGGGCGCTCCGTGTCGAGCATGCGCCGCAGATCGGTGTACGCGCGGGCGAACCCGAACCGCGCGCGGTAGCGCTCGGCCTTGCCCGGGTCCAGATCGCAGCAGGCCACCAGATCCGTGCCTGGATGGCGCGCGGCATAGAGGGCGAGCGAAGGGCCGTGGCTCCCCGTGGCGTGCTCGCCGCATCCGACGGTGGCCAGTCGTGTCATCGAACCCTTACCCTACCCTCTCCCCCAACGGGGAGAGGGGTTATCTTTTCCGCGGGCCTTCGTCGGGACCCGTCGTCCTCACGACCTCGAAGTCGCGGCCCTTCACCCGCGAGAGCGTCTCCAGGCCCTTCAGGTCCAGCCGGCGGTCGGGGGCGACCGACATCAGCCAATCGCTCCCGTTGTCGGCCATGAACATGCCATAGCTCTTCAGCCCCTTCAGGATGGCCTGCGCGTGGGGGGGGAAGCCCGACACGTCGAAGTCCTTGCGCAGCCGGAAGCGCTCGCCCATGCGCGGCAGGTTCGGGTCCTCCAGCTTGCTCGCCCAGTGGGTGGCCGGATAGACGTAGGCGCGGCGCGTCCGCCGCACCGTGAAGCGCATCGCGTGGCGGACCATGCCGCGCGCGATCTCGTCGTAGCGGGCGATGGCGGGGAAGATCGGCAGGCCCGCGGCGTCGGAGGACGTCCAGCGCTCCGGGCGCAGCTTGTTGCGGTTGAGGTCGAACGTGGACGCCTGCGACGCCTCCCACCCCGCTTCGGTCTTTCGCGCCTGCCAGAACTCGTGCAGCAGGCCGTGGACCGGGTCCACGATGATGAGGTGGCGGTCGCCGGTGCCGTGGCGCTGGATGTCGTCCAGGCTCTGTCCCGGCTTCGGAAGCGCCTTCGTGTCCTCGTTCTTGTGCAGCGGCCAGTTCTCGATGGGCGCGTTCTCGGGCACGGGAAAGGGGCCGGGGTCGGACTCCTCCGGGTACTCGATCACCTTGACCGGCACCTTCCTCTGGTCCGGCGGCACGATCACGTAGTTCATGTCGAGGTTGAAGCCGAGCGGCTTGTCGGCGCCGACGGAGGCGATGATCGCGTCGGAGTTCGGCAGCGTCGGGAGGGCCGAGATGTCCTCGTTCCACGGGTTGTCGGGAGGGAAGATCTGCATGGCCTGGACGATTCGGTCCGCTTCGGGTGTATCGAACAGAATGGGCTTCGTGACGGCCGGGAGGTTCGCCATCAGTGCCGCCGCGAGCAAGAACCTCTTCATCGGTTTTCCCCCTGGATCTTTCGCAGCCGGAGCCGCGCGTTCCGGCGTCCGTCCCACGGCAGGTGCGCGAGGCCGGACTCGTCGGCCTCCACTACCTGCCGCCACATCGGCGCCCCCGGATTGGTATTCGGCGTGAGCTGCAGCTCGTAGCGAGCGCCGGGCGCGAGGCGGCTGAGCAAGAGCGCCTTCGCACCGACGTCGGGCAGGGTCACCTCGCCCTCGCCGAGTGAGTCGTCGCCGGCATCGAACAGCGCGAGCAATCCTCCTTCGACGAGCGCGCCCTCGAGGCGGTGCCCCTGAACCTTTTCGATGCGTCGCGACCGCGTGTCGCCGGCGTCGCCGATCTCGAGGACGTGCAGGAAGTGGTCTTCCTTCGCCGGCGTCGTCGGCGACACCTCGATGCGCCACGCTCCGGGCACGACGTTGCGGGCGTTGCTGGGCGAGAGCCGTTCGAGGTCCTCGCCCCAGAACGTTTTCCACATGTGGCGCAGGTCTGGCGCATCCGGCAGGGGTCCGCCCTCGAACGGCGGCGGCGGCCAGTTGCGGCCGCTGCCCCACGGGCCGCCCTTCTCGTCGCCGGGCGTCCAGAACTCCTGTCCCGGCCCGCCGCGGGCCAGGACCTCGGCCTTCTCGGGCAGGAGCGAGTGCACGCGCAAGCGGCCCTGGCGCTCCTCGAAGGTGAACACCGCGCCCTCGACCTTCGGCGCGTTCACGCCGTGCAGCAGCCACGCCTTGTGGAACGCGGAGTTGGGAGAGCGGACGCGGTCGTAGACGATGAGCACGCTGTCGCCCGGCGTGTAGACGAGCTCCCGCGTGAAGCGCTCCATCTTCGACGGGTGATAGGCGCGGGTGATGTCGCCCCGCGCGTAGTCGAATTCGCCCGGCACGTGCACCGCGGCCTCCATCCGCCCCAGGTCCCAGAGGTCGCGCGTACGCTGGAAGTCCTCGCGGCTGCGGATGGTGTTCCAGTAGCGCGAGGAGTCCATGCGCTGGCCGCCGTCGTTCGCCGCCGGCAGGAGGTTCTCGCCCCAGAAGAACGTCTCGCCCGGCTCGTAGACGAGCATCGAGTTGTGGGCGACGGTGCGCCGGTAGTAGTTGAGGTAGTGCGGGCTCTCCGTGTCCGTGTAGTCCATCCCGCTGTCGATGGCCAGATCGCCCTTGTGGTGGATGACGAAGTGGCCCTGGTCGAGGTGGTCATGCTTGGCGAAGTACGGTCCCGCGTCGAACTCGATCCAGGTCGAGTCCGGCCCCCAGCCGTCGCGCATCACGAAGTGGCCGATGCCGCGGAAGAGCTTCGCCCGCGGCAGCTCGGCGTCGGTGGTCGCCCGCGGGTCCCGCGGCGCGACGGTGGCGTCGCTCCACAGGAACTGGAGGACGGGAATGGTCCACTCCTTGGGCAGCCAGCCGCTCTCGCGCTGGATCCAGGCCGCGAACGGGTCCTTGAAGCGGTGGATGGCGTAGCCGAGCACGACGTTGTCCAGGGCCTGCAGGTGCGGCCACTCGTTGTCGTCGTCCCGCGACGTCGTGCCGTCCGGCTCTACCTTATATAAGTAGGTGTCGCCGCCCATGTGGGCGAACACGCCATAGCGCTGCGCCGGATCGCCCTGGCCCCTTGTCCGCCGCATCTCCGCCAGCAGCTCCAGCGGCGCGAACGTGATCCGCATGTAGTCCATCGACTCGTGGTAGCCGCCGTCCGGCGTGACGAAGTCGGAGCTGTCGAGGACGTTGTCGAGCGCGCGGCGGACCTTCTCGCGCATCGGGGCGGCGCGCGATTCGACCGTCGGCTCCCCCTCCACGGCGTAGAGCGCCACCGCCGCCCGCGTCAGGTAGCGGACGAAGTGGTTGTGGTAGGAGACCGCCTCCGGATCCGCCAGCAGCGGGTTGGCCAGCTCGGTCTCCGCGGCATCCACGAGCTCTCTGGCCAGCCGGTCCTTCATCGCGTCGTCGAAGCCCGCATAGCCGTAGAGCCAGTCGAAGGCGAGCGCGTCGTTGAGCGTCTCGATGTAGCGGTTGGAGCCACGCTGCTGCCGCGGTCGCGGGCGGGCGAGCGCCTCGACCGCGCGCCGGGCGTAGCTCTCGTCGCCGCTCAGCAGGTAGCTGAGGGCCCAGCCGGGCAGGTCGTCCGACGGTCGCTCGCCGGCCGCCCATCGCGCGCGCAGCGCGGGCAGGCCGCTGAAGGGGTCGCGCTCGGCTACGAGCAGCCGGGGATGAACGGTGCCGGCCGGCGCGGCTTCGGGCGCGCGCGCGATGGCGGCCCCGAGGCCGACGGCGGCGAGGACGAGGGCGGCCTTCTTCACTACTTCACCGCGCCCCGCCGCTCTTGGCGGCGATGGCTTCGCCAAGCTTCCGGCGGGCCGTCTCATAGGGATCGCCGGTCTCGGCGAAGCCGACCGTCTCGCCGGCGTCGGAGAACATGCGCGGCACCACCGCGCTCAGCGCCGCGTCGACCACGTCCTTCAGCCCCGCCTTCCTCGCGAGCGTCAGGTACTGGTGGTCCTGCAGGCCACGGCGGAAGCTGGCGAGCTGGATCGTGGACACGGGCCCCGCGATGCCGCGGTCCTCGGCGGGATGGAGCTTCTCCTCGCCCGGGTAGAAGAGGACGCCGTCGCCGTTGAGCGTGCCGAAGTCCTCCTTGTTGGGCTGGCCGCGGTTGTCGAAGGTGATCGGGTTCGCCCACACGTCCTGGTTGCGCTCGCCCTGCTTCTGCGAGTTGTGCCGCCAGTGGTCGCCGTGCCAGTAGAAGTACGTGTCGACGTCGTGCTTGAAGCAGCCCCAGATCGTGGCCCGCGGGTCGGTGGCGGGGGCGTCGATCGTCATCGCTCCCGCGGCGGGACGGCCGCCGTTGTAGGTCCAGTAGCGCCGGCCGCGGGCGCGCTCCTGCCCCGCTCGCGCGATGTCGTACTCCTGCGGCCCCGCGCACCAGATGTCGATCGCCTCGTCCAGGGGCGCGACCCACTGCTTGGTCACGAAGGTCGGCAGCCGCCCGCCCGGCCCCGGGTTGGAGTGCACGTTGCCGGCGAGCAGCAGGATCTCCGGAAACTGCGGCGGGCGCGGCTCGTCGGGCATGTAGAGGAAGGTGATCGCCTTCGGCAGCACGGTGGCGAGGAACGTCATCCACGCGTCGGCCCGCCGCCACGCCGTCGGACGATCTTCCCAGCCCCGGCCCGGGCCGTAGAAAGAGACGGGCACGATCCGGTTGCCGACGCCCTCGCCGGGGCCTTCGTAACCCCGCGCCTTCGTGAAGTCGGCGCCGTCGAAGCGGCGCGGATGCGCGCGCACCTTCGCCTCGTCGTAGGCGTGGACCAGCTCGACCCGCTGGCGGTGCGCGAAGCGATGGTACGTGTCGTCGAGGTTGCGTCCCTGGTACAGCTCGGGCTGGTCGGGCTCGTAGTAGACCATCGCGTTCATGCTGTTCTCGTCGGGCAGCGCGAAGGCCATCAGCTCGAGGGCCACGGGCACCACCCGCGCCTGGCCGTCGGCCTTCAGCGTGATCGCGCCCTCGTACGTGCCGGGGGCGCGGCCGCGGCCGGTGTAGACCTCGATCCAGATCGCCTGGTTGCGTCGCGGCGCGACCGGCACGGGGAAGCCGCCGCGTCCGGCGCGGGCGTTCTCGGGGACGAGCTGCACCGGCTTCCATCCCGTCGTGTCCTTCGGCGCCGCCGGGCTGTCCGGCTTCCAGGCCCAGTCGGCATGCGTCGGCGCCGTCACGTTCATGTAGTGGACGGAGAAGAGCTGGATCGGCCGGCCGACGCTGTCCGCGGGGTCGGGAGCGGGCGGCGCATACGTGATGCGGTCGGGCCCGCCCCGCCGGCGCAACTCGGGCAGCGATGCGGAGAGCGCCGCGATGCCCTTCGTGTCTGATTCGACCACGACCTGGACGGCGAGGACCTCGTTGCCGGCGCCGAAGAGGCGCACGGTCCGGCCGTCCCAGGCGGAGTTGCGGGCCTTGGCGGGATGGGCCAGGTCGTCCTGCTCCACTTTCTCGCCGTCGTTCACCGCCCACACCGCGGCCACGCCGGCCTCGGCGCTCGCCGCCAGTGCGGAGGTCAGCGCGAGGCTCGCGATCATCGACCTCATCGGCTCTGCCTCCCCCGGCCCGCGAGGAGGCGCGATCCGGGACGCGGCCGGAAGTCGGGCCGGTCCGGATTGAGGCGCCACCAGTGGCCTTCCACGATGACCCACGGTTCCTCCCCGTAGCGCACGAACTCCGGGGCGATCTGCGCCCGGGTGAGGCCGAGGGCCGAATGGCTCGTCTCGTCGAGCGCGACCGCCAGCGCCTTGAGCGACTCCGCCATCGGCCCGCGGCCCTCCTCGCCGCCCGCCACGTAGGCGACGCGTCCGGCGACGTTGTCGCCGGAGTCGAGCCGGTACACGCTCGTGTTGAACACCTCGATCGAGTTCCCGGCGTCGTTGACGACGATGTTGCTCCGCGCGCGCATTCCCCAGCTCCCGTTGCGGACGTGCAGGGCGCCCCGGCCCGGGTTCGCCATCAGGACCGTGTTGTACCGGACGACGTTGCCGTGGCAACCCCAGAGCGGCAGGTCCCCGGGCCCCTTCACCTGCTCCGGCGCCGAGGGGCCGGGAACCGCGTAGGCGGCGTCGTAGGGGTTGGCGTCGTCCCACTGCGCGATGCCGTGGTTGAAGTTGCCGTAGAGGAGGTTTCCCTGGATGAGCGAGTCCTGCAGCGCGGCGAGGTTCAGCGAGCCGCCCCCGCCCTTGCCGTTCTGGTTGACGACGTTGTCCTCGATGATGAAGTTGATCCCCTTCCCGTCGGGAAAGTTGTTCTCGCCGAAAAGCCCGGTCGCCTTCTTCACGAGCGCGAGCGCCCACGCGCGCGTCGGCTCCTCCTTCGGAAAGTCGCGAAAGGCGGGGTGCTTCAGCACCTCGTGGAACGAGCTGACGGGGTCGATGTTGCACTGCAGCCCGCCGGCGCGGCTGCCGAAGAACACGTTGCGGCGGATGACGTAGTCGTCGGAGCCGTCGGAGGCGTAGCCGGAGTGCTCGTCCTTCGAGAACGCGAAGAGGTTGTCCTCGATGAGGACCGTGTGGGTGTCGGTCGAGTGGAAGCCCCATTTGCGATGGTGATGGGAGAAGTTGGCCACGAGCGCGATGTGGTGGGTGAGCTTCGAGCTGCGTCCGAAATCGCCGTCCATCATGACGCCGGCCCGGGGACCGTGGGCCGGGCGGTCGGGCCCGTTGTCACCCGCGATCTCGAACCCCTCGAGGATCGCGTGGTGCGCGGCCTGGAACAGGACCATCCAGTCGGGGTCGGGGCCGGCGCGGTCGATCGTCACCGCTCCCGGCGCGCCGAGCGCCTTGAAATGGACGTAGCGGCCGTCGCCGGCGTCGGGCTTGTCGCGCAGCACGAACCCGGCATACGTGCCGGGCGCGACCGCGACCAGGTCGCCGCCGCGGGCCGCGTCCGCGGCCTCCTGCAGCGTGGCGAACACCGCATCGACGCGGTGCGCTCGGGCGGGTCGCGGCCGCGCGCCCGGCCGCGCGTTCAGGTCCGGGGCCGGGACGCGGACGGTGCGCATCGGCGAGGGTGCGGCATCGACCAGCAGCACGCGCGCGTAGCGGTCCTGCACGCGAAAGCTGCGCCGCACCCACTCGTCGGAGTCCTGTGTCTTCACGAAGACCGGGCTCGGGGGCGCCGCGGCCAGCGCGAGGCCAATCAGCGCCGCGATCACGCCGCCGTCCCCTGGGCCTTCGACGGGGTGCCGCGCACCAGCGCGAGCGCGGCCGCGATCGCCAGCGTGATCGCGACGTACACGAGCACCGTCGACCGCTCGCCCGGCCGCGCGTACGCGACGAGCAGCAGGCTCGCGGCGCCGACGCCGGCGGTCAGGCGCGCCAGGAAGCGGAAAACGGCCGCCGTGGGGTCGGGGCTGGCGCGCAGCTCGACGGCGACGTCCACCGGGGTGTCCAGACGCCGGAAGAAGGCGTCGCGCCGCGCGCCATGGGCGGCGTCGACGCCGGCAAGGAGGGTGGAAGCGAAGAACACCGCCACCGACGCGGGGATGACGATCGCCACGTTCTGCACCAGGCTCCAATGCGCGACGAACGCGCCGTAGCAGCCGAGGACGAGACCGACGACGAACGACGCCAGCCCCGACCAGCTCGGCGTGCGCCGCACGACCAGGCCGAGCAGGGCGGGCGGGCCGTAGGCCAGCGACATCACGGTGTTGAAGGTCAGCATCACCTCGAAGATGCTGGCCCCGCGCGCGGCCATCGCCGCCGCGATCGCGGTGATGGCGGCGCCCACGCCGAAGGTGGCGATCCAGCCGACGACCATCAACTCCTTTTCCCCCGCGCGCCGCGCGAACAGCGTCTGGTAGATGTCCTTGGAGATGACGGCGGAGTGCATGTTGAAGAGGCCGGAGAGGCTGGACATGGTGGCGCTGAACATCGCCGCGAGCATGATGCCGACGAGCCCCGTCGGCAGCAGCGTCAGCGCCGCCACCGCGTAGGACGCCTCGTGCGGGTTGGCCAGGCCGGGCCACACCGCGCGCAGGTCGGGGTACAGGACCCGCATCGCCAGCGGGGGCACGAACCAGATGAAGGCCCCGAGCAGGAAGAGCGCGAAGCAGAGCAGGGCCGCTTTCTTCGCCGAGCGCTCGTCGTCGACGCTGAAGTAGCGCTGGGCCATGGCCGCCGTGTTGTAGCCGAAGCTCACCATCACCGTCCACGAGAGGACGTAGATCCATCCGGGCCCGGGATGAGAGAGCGACTTCATCTCGGGCGGCAGCGCGGCGAGCAGGCCGCCCAGCCCGCCCACGCGCGAGAGCGACGCGAAGAACATGACCAGCGTGAAGGGCATCAGGATCACCGCCTGCAGGAAGTCGGTGATGACCACCGCCCACAGGCCGCCCACCACGCAGTACGCCAGGATCACGGCGCCGCAGCCGACGATGGTCCACGTCAGGGGAAGGCCGGAGGTGGAGGCCACGAACAGGCCGAGGCCGTAGAGCATGCTCGCGCCCGTGAAGAGCTGGAAGAAGACCGTGGTCCAGGAGAAGGCCTGGCGCGTGCGCTCGTCGAAGCGCTCCACCAGGTATTCCATGACGGTCGAGATGCGCGCGCGGCGCCAGCGCACGGCGAAGACGAGATAGCCGAGGAGGAAGGTGGCCGCGTTGCCGATGTAGAGAAGGATGGCGACGATACCCTGCTGGTAGGCGAGGCCGGCGGCGCCGGTGAAGGTCCAGGCGCTGAAGCCGCTCATGAACGAGCTGAGGCCGGCCACCAGCCACGGGATCCGGTTGCCGCCCTTGAAGTAGTCGGAGGCGCCGCGGTTGAAGCGCGCCGAGTAGAAGCCGATCGCGAGCATCAGGGCCATGTAGGCGACGATGACGACGTAGTCGACCGTGGTAACGGTCTTCACGGCTCGGCTCCGTCCAATGCCCTTCGGCTCAGGAAGTGCGAGAGGCGCTGGTCGGGGAGCATCAACGACCGCCGGAAGCGCTCCTTCGCCTCGTCCTCGCGGCCGAGCGCGCGCAGGATCATCCCCTGCGACTGCGCGACCACTCCCGGGAAGTTCGTGCCGACCGCCAGGAACGCATTGGACTCGGCGAGCGCCGCCTCGAGACGCTGGCGCCACGCCGCCTCGTCGGCGCCCCCGAGCTTGCGCGCCGCGAAGTAGGCGTAGGGGACGGCGCGGAAGAAGGTGTCCTTGGCCTCCAGCGCCTGACGCCAGTGCTCCTTCGCCTCGGCCTCGTGGCCCGCCGAGGCTTCGATCACACCCCGGAGGTACTGGGCCCGCGGGGTGGCCAGGAACGCGTCGAGCCCGTCGCGGGTGAAGGAGACTCCGGGTACCTCGCGCCCGAGGCCGCGCGCGATCGCGGCCGCCTCCTCGCCGCGGCCGGCGCGCACGCGTTCGAGGGCCTTCTGCAGCTCGACCTCGACGTACACCTGGCGCACGTTGGTGCCCTGCTCCGCGCGGGGGAAGAAGCGCCCGGCGAAGAGCGTCTCGGCTTCGTCGGCGCGGCCCCCCTCGGCCAGGGCCAGGGCCAGCTTCTGGACGAGAGTGGGCGGCATCGTCGCGCGGTCGGGGTAGCGCGAGAGCGCGGCGATCCGCTCCGTGGCGGGCCGTCCGAGGGCGTTCATGGCCTGGTCGGCGCCCAGGTACAGGTCGATGTTCGCCGGATCGGCGTCCATGCCCTCGAGGAACACCTCGAGCGCCGCTTTCGCGTCGTGGCCCACGTGCAGCAGCGTCAGGCCGAGGTTGCGGTGGAGGACGGGGATGTTGCGGTCGAGGCGGCGCGCCTGCTCCCATTCCCGCTGCGCGGCCTCGGCCATGCCCCCGGAGAGATAGAGCGAGCCGAGCAGGAAGCGCGCGGTGGCGTCCTGAGGGTTGGCCTGGAGCGCGGCGTGGAGGACGGGGAACGTCTCGGGCCGGCTGGGAAAGATGTAGCGGGTGGACATCTTCGAGGCGGCGGCAAAGTCGGATGCGCCGGACCCGCCCCGCTTCTGCCGGCAGTACGCGCGGTAGTAGGCGACCTCGGGGTCGTCCTGGGGCGCGGGCGCGCCCGGCTCCGAGTAGACGCCGGCGCCCGTCGGGTAGCGGCGGTCGAGAAGGTCCAGGGCGTCGTCCCACGCTCCGAGCGCCATGTAATCGATGGCGAGGTCGAGGACGCGCTCGGGGTCGCCGCCCAGATGCGTCCAGAGCGCGGCGTCGGGGGACCCGAGGCGCTGGGCCTCGTAGCGCAAGGCCGAGCTGGCGGGATCGAGGCGGCGCCAGTATCGCCCGCGCGCCCGGGCCTCGTCCAGGCGGCCCGCGCGGCGCAGCAGCGCGACCTCCATCGCCCCCGCCCGCGAGGCGTTCGGCGACACCGCGAGCGCATCCCGCACCTCGGTCAGCGCCCTCGCGGCGTCCCCCGCCCGTGCGTCGAGCCGGGCCAGCTCGAGGAGCGCCGCCGGACGGAAGGCCCGGAAGTGCTGCGCCTTCTCCCACTCCGCGCGGGCCTTGCCCTCGTCGCCGCGGTGGGCGTGCGCGAGCGCGAGGTAGTGCTGCAGCTCGGCGTCGTTCGTCACGCGCTCCCCGGCGCCGCCCAGCAGCGCGACCGCCTCGTCGTACCGCTTCAGGCCCACCGCCAGCCGGCCGGCGGCCTTCTGCAATCCGAAGCTCCCCGGGAAGCGCTTCAAGCCGTCCTGGTACGTGTCCCACGCCACGAGCAGGCTCCCGTCCAGCTCCTCGTCCGTGCCCAGCCGCAGGAAATCCTCGTCGGTGCGCTTCTCGAGCGGGGGGTACTCGTAGGCGGGTTGGGGCCCGAGCTTGATCTCGCTCGCGGGCGCGAAGTCGAACTGTTCCTCGGTGTGGGCGAGAAGGATATGGCCGGCGCCGTCGGCGATCTCGATCGTGTAGTGCTTGTCGGCGCCGAGGCCCGCGAACGTCTTCGTGTACGCACCGGCGGGGGTGAGGGTCAACGGCACCGAGGCCACGACCGTGTCGCCGTCCTCGACGCGCAGCGCGCCGCCGCGGACGGCGCGGTTGACGTTCACGCCCACCGTGAGGTCGGCGGAGCCGCCGGCGCCCGCCGCGCGCGCCACGTGGACGACCGCGTCGAGGTTCGCGCGCGTGATGCCGCCGATCTGCCGCACCGGCATCCAGTACTCGCTGAACTGCACCGACTCCTGCGGCTGCAGGAACCCGTACGTCTCCTGGTTGCGGAAGATGCCGGCCTGGATCTCGACGTAGGCGCTGTCGTCGTCCGAGAGCGCCTGGCGCCAGTCGAGTCCGTCGGCATCGGAGCCCCACGACCAGAACTTCTTGGCCGGGGCGTCCATCGGGGAGGAGTAGTGGACGGAGCCGGCGCGCGTGTGCGGGTGGTAGACGCCCATGAACGGCTCGCGGCTGCCGTGGCTGAAGAGGGAGACCGGCCCATAGATGTGATTGCCCGGCATGGTCAGATCGACGCCGGCGGAGTTGACCGGCCAGGTGTCGACGTCCCGGAACCCGTGCGAGGCCGTGAAGCGCTGCGGGTAGTGGATGCGGCTGTCGTCCCAGACGCGCACGCCGGCGTTGCTCCACCAGTAGAAACGATGCCGCAGGGACGTGGGGTTCTCGAGGGTGATCGACTGCTCGAGCAGCGACCGGCCCGGACGCAGCGTCAGCCCGACCCGCCACCGCATGCCGTACACGCGGTCCACGTTGCCGATCCATACCGAGGCGCTGCCGTCGGGGTTGCGGGCGGTGGCCCAGTCGACCGGCGACACCGTGGCCCAGTTGTGGGAGACGGGGAAGTTGAACTCGATGCCGAGGGCCACCCACGAGCCGCGGTACGACACCTGCGCCTTCTTGAGCGCGGTCTGCGCGTAGAACATGTCCGCGCCGTTCGCCTTGTCGACGCAGTTGTAGAGGTGCCCACCGAGGTCGGGGAGGACCGCGCAGCGCAGGTACTCGTTCTCCAGGTTCAGCGTGCGCCAGCGCTGGACGGAGCGCCGATCGGTGAGGTTCTCGCGCAGCGTGTAGGGGTAGTTGAACCGGCGCGTCTGGAAGACGTCGAAGGGCGGGTTGGCGTCGGGCAGCCCTTCCTCGTAGGTGGGAATGTCCATCGTGCCTTCCCACACCCGCACGGCGGTGGCCGGCGTCTCGACCCGGACGGGCGCCGCGGCCGTGGGAGATCCGGCGAGCGCGGCGAGCAGGACCGACGAGACGAGTACGCTCATGCCTCCGTCCTTTCCACGAGGGCCGCGGACTCCTCGTCGAGAAACAGCGTGGCGTGGGGATGCCGCCGCAGGATCGACGCCGGACAAGCGGTGGTGACCGGTCCATCGAGGGCGGCCCCGATGGCCGCGCGCTTGGCGGTTCCGGGCACGATCGCCGCCGCGCGCGGCACTCCCATTATGAAGGGAACGGTGAGCGAGAACGCGGTGCGGGGGACGTCCTCGAGGCGGGCGAAGCCGCCGTCGTGGACCTGCTGGCGCCGGCAGGGCTCGTCGAGCTCCACGACCCGGACGTCGAGCCTTTCCGCGAAGTCGCAGACCGGCGGATCGATGAAGGCCAGGTGGCCGTTCTCGCCCACGCCCAGGATCGCCAGCCCCGGGCGCTCGCGCTGGAGGAGCGCGGCGTAGCGCGCGCACTCGCCGGCCTGGTCGGACGCTTCGCCGTCGATGCCGTGGAAGGCCCGCACCCGCACGTGATCGAACAGCCGCTCGGCCAGGAAGCGGCGGAAGGACGCCGGATGGCGCGGGCCCACGCCGACGTACTCGTCGAGATGGAACGCGATGACCTTGGCCCACGGGACCGCGGGGTCGGCGCGCAGCGCGGCCAGCATCTCGTTCTGCGAAGGGGCGGAGGCGAAGATGACGGCCGCCCGGCCTTCGCGGTCCGCCATGTCGCGGATGCGGCCCGCCACCAGGCGCGCGGCCGCCTCGCCGAGGGTGGGACGGTCCGGATGCACCTCGACCGCCAACCGGCCGCGATCGAAGCTCCACGCCGGCGGTCGTGGCGGGAGGGCCTCGGGTTGATCGCCGAGGCGCCGGAGCACGCTCGCCGCCCAGCGCACGAAATGGGGAAGCGCCGCCTCGGGATCCTCGATTTGCGGATGCCAGCGCTTCTCCCACTCGAAAGAGACGAAGCCGTGGTAGCCCGCGCGGTGAAGGAGACCCAGCACGTCGGCGGCGGGGAACTCGCCTTCGCCGACGAGCACGGGCGTCCACGCCGTCCCGCCCCCGGACGCCCTCGTGCGCACGAGGTCCTTGATATGGACGTGGCGGATCCGCTCGCCGAGCACGCGGGGTCCTTCCGCGGGAGCCTCGCCGGCCTCGAACGCGTTGGCGGGATCCCACACGACCCCGGCCGCGCGCGAGCGCACCTGCTCCAGGATCGACAGCGTGTCGGCCGCGCGGGCGAAGTCGCCGTGGGACTCGATCCAGACCTGCACACCGCTGCGCTCCGCGGCCTCCGCGAGCGCCTGCATCGCCTCCACGATCCAGCCGCGGGTGTCGGCCAGGTCGGCTCCGGGCTGGACCCGGTCGCCGAAGACGCGGATGCCCGGCGCGCCGAGCTGGGCGGCCAGCTCCAGGCTCCGCGACGCTTCGTCGCGCGCCTTCGCCCGCGCCGCCGGGTCCGGGTCGTGGAAGAAGGACCTCGTGTCGACGCAGCTCACGGCCAGTCCCGCGTCCCGCAGCCGGCGTCGCGTCTCGCCGAGCCCACCGCCGCTCAGCTCCGCACGGGCCCACAGCGCGTCGTCGTTCTCGAGGAAGCGCAGCTCGACGCCGTCGTAGCCTTCGCGCCCGGCGACGTCCAGGACGCGCTCGAGGCTCCACGACGGACAGCCCAACGTGGAAAAGCTCAGCTTCACGTCATCCGCTCCAGCATCGCTGCGGTCACGCGGTGGCGCACGGGCCGCCCGCGGGCGAAGCGCTCCAGGTCGCTCAGCAGCACGTCGGCCATCTGCCGCCGGACGTCCGCCTGCGCCGAGCCGACGTGGGGCGTGAGCACGGCGCCGCGCAGCCGGCGCAAGGGGTGGCGCGGCGGAAGGGGCTCGAGCGGGTCCGTGACGTCGAGGGCGCACCTCAACCGGCCGCGCCGCACCTCGCGGGTGAGAGCGTCCAGGTCCACGAGCCCGCCGCGCGCGACGTTGATCACGGTGGCCCCGTCGGGCAGGAGGCCGAGCGCGCGGGCGTCGAGCATTCCCCGTGTCTCGTCGGTCAGGGCGGCGGCGAGGACGAGGAAGGGGGACGCGGCGAGCACGCGCCGCAGCGGCGCGCGCGCCGCGCCGTGTCGTCGGAGCATGGCGAGGGAGCCATAGGGATCGTGGACGAGCAGCCGGGCCCCGAACGGGCGGAGTAGCGCCGCCACCGCCTGCCCGATCCGGCCGAAGCCCAGGAGGCCGACCGTGCGGCCGCGGAGGGTTTCGTTCCCCGCTCCGCGCGTGTGCAGCCGCGCGTAGACGTCGTTGCTCGGCCGCCGCAGCGCCTCGCGGTAGGCGTCGACGTTGCGGGCGGCGTGAAGGAGGAACGTCACCGCCAGCTCCGCCACGTACGGCGCCATCGGGCCGGCGGCGTTGGTGATCGTGAGACGTTCGAAGAGCGGCCGGGCGAAGCGGCCCTTCACCTCGCCTCCGCAGTGCGCCACCAGGCGCAGCCGGGGGGCGACGCTCGGCAGCGACGCGTCGAAGCGCGGGCTGTCCCAGGTGGTCAAGAGCGCGTCGGTCCGGGCGAGCGCCGAGCGCACGGCCGGTGTGAGCGATCGCGCGCCGGCGCGCCGCCAGCGGTAGAGCCGCGACAGGCGCCGCCGGCGGGGCGCGTCGAAGAAGGAGTTGAACAGGGACGGCCCGGCCAGGACGAGGAGGACGGGCTTCGCGGGCCTCATATGACCTTCACGACCCCCCGTCCCGAGCGCGCATCGTTGCGCACGAGGATCAGGACCAGCCCCGCGGCCAGCAGCGGCACCATGCTCGCCGTGATCAGGATCGGCTTGAACGAGAAGCGGTCGGCGACGACGCCGATGAGGAACGTGGACACGATCGTCCCCGCGCCGGCCGCGGCCCCCGCCATCCCGGCGACGGAGGCGACGGCGCCGCTCTCGAAGAGGTCGGCGGGCAGCGCGAGGGCCATCGTCGAGAGCGCGGCGTAGGAGAACGTGGCCGCCGCGAAGCAGGCGACGAGCGGGACGAAGCTCGACATGTACGCGGCG
>QHVJ01000053.1 GCA_003222275.1 Acidobacteriota bacterium
CTTCGCGTTCAACGTCGCCAACGACCTCGCGCCATACTCGCTCATCGTGCCCTGCGGCATCCCGGACCGCGGCGTGACCACGCTGCAGCAGCTCCTGGCCCGGCCGGTGCCGCTGACCGATGCGCAGGACGCCCTCACGCGGCACTTCGTGGAAGTCTTCGAGCGTCGTGTTGAGCTGGGGGGTGCTAGCGGCGCACCCCCCAGACCCCCCCTCGCTCCGCGGGAGTGAATCCCGCTCCGCTCGCGGCTGTGGCTTCTAGCGGGGCACACCCGCGGCGCTGATGAGGATCGACTCCCCTCCGGAGCGGAAGGCGATGGCCCCAATCCCGGCGCGGGCCGCGGCCTCCACGTCGTAGGGCGTGTCGCCGATCATCACCGCATCGCTCTTCGGTAGACCGAGACGCTGAAGGGCGGCGTGAGCGATCTCGGGATCGGGCTTGGAGCTCTCCGTGGCGTCCGAGGAGGCCTTGTGCTGGCCCCGACCTCCTGGCTCCAGCGTAGCCGCCAGGCGCGGGCCGCGGGCTTCGGCCGATGCGTTTCAGGCCCCGCGGCGACGGGCTTCGGCGAACAGGCGCGCGTTGCGCAGCGCGACGACCAGGAACTGCGCGAGCGTCTCTGCCACCGCCACGTCGTCGAGATCGAAGGCGGCTTCGTGCTCGCTCTGGAAATCGATCGCCCCCACCACCTCCCCGTCCTCGAGCAGGGGAACGACCATCTCCGACCGGGTGCCCGGGACGTCGGGAATGTACTCGGAATCACTCGCTACGTCCGCCACGACCTGGGGCGCGCGCTTGCGCAAGGCCCGGCCGATCACCCCGCCCGCGGGCCCCTGGGTGCGGCCGGCGCTCCGCCGCCCCACCCCCGGCCGCCCGGCCCACCGGCCGATGAGCATCCCCTCGTCGTCGAGGACGACCACGGCCACGAAGGTGTGGTTCATCCGCCCCTGCACCGCGTCGGCAGCCTCCTGCATGAGCCGCTCGGCGTCGAGCACCGAGGCGATCCGATGCACGACGTTGCTGAGCATGCCGATCTGCTCCGCCCAATGCTGGCTGCGGGCCTCCGAACGTCGCAGTGCCTCGTTGGCGCGGGCGAGCTCGACCACCTTCTCGGCCGCAGCCGCCGCCTGGTCCTGGGTCTCGTTCAGGCGGCGCGTGGCCTCCTGCTCCTGGGCCCACAGCAACGCCTCCAGCCGACGGTCGCCCAGCTCGTCCAGGGCCAGGAGGCACTCCGCGAGCGACTCGCGGCCGGGGCAGGCGGCGAGGAGCAGGGGCAGGCAGCAGCGGTCGAGCACCCGCACCGCGAGCGCGCGCAGGGCGAGGCTGATCCCGGCCTGCGCCGCCGCCCGCGCCTCCGCCGCCTCCTCCCGCAGCAGCTCCTCGACCTTGCCCTGCCCGAGGTGGCTCAACAGACCGTCGACGTTGCGCGCGCAGAATCCGCGAAGGTCGCCCGGGTGGTCGGGCATGAGGGCCGCGATCGCCCGCACCCACGATTCCACGAGCGCATCCCGATGCGGCCGCAGATGGTCCACGGTCTTCTGGAGGGTGGCGGCGAGCGGCATCATGCCGGCCGCTCCCCGTGGTGGAGACAGGCGATGCCGCCGGTGAGCAGACGCCAGCGCACGGCCGTGAAGCCGGCGCGCTGCATGAGCGATGCGAAATCCTCCGGTGCCGGAAAGCGCGCCACCGAAGCCGGCAGGTAGGCGTAGGCACCGGCATCGCCGCTCACCAGCCCCCCGATGCGGGGGAGCACGTCCTGGAAGTAGCGCCGGTAGATCGCGCCTCGCCAGCCCGGCGGCTGGGAGAACTCGAGCACGGCGAGGCGACCGCCGGGGCGCAGGACGCGGCGGATCTCGGCCAGAGCCGCGAGCGGGTTGCCGACGTTGCGTATCCCGAACCCGATCGTGGCGACATCGAAGGATGCGGAGGGAAGCGGCAGCGCCTCCGCGTCGCCGGCGGCGAGCCGCGCCCGAGTGTCGAGACGGCGCCGGCGCAGCTTGGCCGCCCCGCGACGCAGCATCTGCTCGGACAGGTCGACCCCCACTCCGCGGTGGTTCGCGTCGCGGCGCAAGGCCTCGACGAGCAGGTCGGCGGTGCCCGTGGCGACGTCGAGGACGCGCGCGGGCGGGCCCAGCTCGAGCAGGTCCACGCACGCGCGCCGCCAGCGCACGTCCGTCCCCGCGGAGAGCAGGCGGTTCAGCAGGTCGTAGCGGCGCGCGATGCGATCGAACATCGAGCGCACCGCGGCCCTTTCCGGCGAGCCCGGAGTGGGCACGGCGACGCCGGGCGAGGAAGGCAGGCGCGAGGCGGGGACCACCGCCGCGATTATAGCGTCAGGCCATCAAGCGCGCGGCCAGCGTCACCGCGAAGTAGCCGAAGCTGATCCAGCCGTTGACGGTGAAGAAGGCGGCGTCGATGCGGGAGAGATCGTCGGCGCGCACGAGCGAGTGCTCGTAGATCAGAAGCGCGGCCACGACACCCACGCCGGCCAGATAGAGGGGATGCAGCGGAGCCAGGATGTAGACGGCGGCGAGGAGCGCCACCGCGATGACGTGGAACGACCGCGCGACGACGAGAGCGCGTCGCGTCCCCAGCCGGGCCGGCAGCGAATGCAGGCCCTCGGCGCGGTCGAAGGCCTCGTCCTGGCAGGCGTAGATGGTATCGAAGCCGGCGACCCAGAAGAGCACGGCGAGGCCGAGCACTACGGGCGGCGCCTCGAACCGGCCGCGGATGGCCAACCAGGCCCCCACCGGCGCCACCGCGAGGGCGAGGCCGAGGAACAGGTGCGAGAGGGCGGTGAATCGCTTGGTGTACGAGTAGCCGAAGACGATGAGGAGCGCCACGGGCGACAGGGCGAGGCAAAGCGGATTGAGCATCGCGGCGGCGGCGACCAGCGTGGCCGCGGAGGCCACCACGAACACCCAGACCTCGCCTCGCGAGAGGGCGCCTCGGGGCAGCTCGCGCCCGGCCGTGCGTGGGTTGCGCGCATCGAGGCGCTGATCCGCCAGGCGGTTGAACCCCATCGCGGCGCTGCGCGCCCCGACCATCGCCACCAGGATCCACGCGACCTGCCGCCCGGAGATGCCGGTGCCCGCGGCGATCACGGCGGAGGAGAGCGCGAAGGGCAGCGCGAAGACCGAGTGGGAGAACCGGATCATCCGGCCGTAGAGGCCGATCCGACCGAGCAGCGCGCTCACGACTCGACTCGGCGCGCACGGGCGTCGCCGGAGACGAGGAAGCCCAACGGATCGTCGATCGCTCGCGGTGCGGGCGCGAACGCGAGGGCGGCGCGCTTTCCGCGCTCGATCGAGCCAAGATCGCCGAGGCCGAGGGCCCGGGCGCCGGTGGCGGTGGCCATGCGTACGATGGCGGCGGGCTCCAGCGCGGGGAACTCCCGGTGCAGCGCGGCCGCGTCCTGCAGGAGGTCCAGGCTCTCGGCGCTGGCCAGGCTGTCGGTGCCCAGACAGACCTCGACTCCGGCGGCCAGCATCTCCGGCACCGGCGGGATCCCCACGCCGAGCCGGCGGTTGCTCCGCGGACACACCGCGACGAACACGCCGCGCCGGGCGAGCAACGCCCGCTCGTCCGCATCCACGTGAACGCAGTGCGCGGCGACGAGCCCGGGGTGGAGCGCGCCCAGGCCGTCGAGGTAGCGGGCCGGAGTCGTCCGCGGCGGCGCGAAGCTCACGTGGCCCACGCCCCGGCGGCCGAGGAACGCGCTCCACTCGGCGTCGCCCTCGGCGAGGAAGCGCCGCTCCGCTTCGGACTCGGCCAGGTGGATGGCGGCCGGTCCGCCCTCTCGCGCGAGGGACCGCAGCAGGGCGGGCGAAACGGAGTAGGGCGCATGGGCCGCCAGCCGGACCGGCGTCCGCACGCCCTGCCGAGCGATGTCTGCGACTCTTCGCCGCGCGTCCTCCAGCACCGCTTCCGACCGGGCCGGGTCCCAGGCCAGCAGCTCGTAGAACACGACGGCCGCGAGGCCGGACGCGTCGAGCAGGTCGAGATGGCCGAGCGCGTTGGAGACGTCGCCGACCGCCACCGTGCCCGTGGTCTTCAGCTCGTCGATCGCGGCTTCGGTGCGTGCGCGCGCGTCGGCCGGATCCGCGAGGGACCGGCGCTCCACCAGTGCCTCCACCCATGCGACGAAGCCCTGGTGCCCCTGCTCGCGCACCGCGGCCAGGTGGGAGAGCTCGAGGTGGCAATGCGCGTTGACCAGTCCGGGAAGCAGCACGCCTCGGCCGAGGTCGCGCACCGCCCCCGCCGGCCGGCCGGCGGCTCCTCGGCCACCCACCCAGGCGATGCGGCCGTCCTCGACGGCAGCGAGGCCGTCCCGGATCGGCGGCCCCGCCCCCGGGACCACCCACTCCGCGCTCAGCAAGTCCATCCACGCCCTTCTACTCGACCATTCATTCGCGCGCAATCAGCCAGGCTGCGAGCGAAGCGCGATTCATTCGCGCGCAGCGAGCGGGTGGTCTGAGGGGTGCGCCGCTAGCACCCCCCAGCTCAACACGACGGCGTTCGCTATAATTGCTCCATGCTCGCTCATCGCTACGTGCTCGTCGCCGCTGCGCTCGCCCTGGCCGTGCCCGCGTTCGCCCAGGACTGGAAGGGCATGGGCCGCCTCGAGGGCCGGGTGCTCGACCCCGACGGCAAGCCCCTGCCCGACGTGACGGTCAAGTTGAACCTCCCCTCGCGCGGCGGCGGCACGACGATCAAGACCGACAAGAAGGGCCACTGGGCCATCGGCGGCATCGCCTCCGGAGCCTGGCAGATCGACCTCGAGGCGCCGGGCTACGCGGTGAAGAAGATCACCCTCAACCTGCCGAGCGAGAGCGCCCGCCTCGCGCCCATCGACGTGAAGCTCGAGAAGCCCGCGCCCACCGGACCGCCGCCCGAGGTCCGGGAGGCGCTCGAGAAGGGCGACGCGGCGTTCAAGGAGGGCCGCTTCGCCGACGCGCGCGCCGAGTACGAGAAGCTGCTGGCCCTGCGGCCCGAGCTTGCCGACACGCTCTACCGCCAGATCGCGTTCACCTACAGCCGCGAGGGCAACTACGCGAAGGAGGTCGCGTACCTGGAGAAGGTCCTCCAATCCAACCCTACTGACCTCAACCTGAAGCTTCTCACGGCCCAGGAAGCGCTGCAGGGAGGCATGCTCGACAAGGGCCTGGAGCTGCTGAAGGGCATCGACGACTCGACGATCAAGGACCCGGCGGTGTTCTACAACGTGGCCGTGCTGCTGCGAAACGCGCAGAAGCCGGAGGAGGCAATCGTCTATCTCACCAAAGCGATCACGGTTGACCCGACGTACGTGGACGGCTACTTCCAGCGGGGGCTTGCCTACCTCGGGCTCCAGAAAACCGCGGAGGCGAAGGCCGATTTCCAGAAGGTGATCGAGCTCGCCCCGACCGGCGCGCAGGCCGAGACGGCGAAGAAGGCGCTGCAGCAGCTCAAGTAGCCGGGTCGTCCCCCAGCAGGCGGTTGACCTCCGCGTGGGGAGGGACCTGGTCGCCGAACAGGGCGGCGAAAGTACCCGGTCCCTGCAGCTCGCCCGCGATGCGACGCACGAGCCCCAGCGTCGCCCGCATGACTCCGGACCCGAGGCTCAGTCGGCGCACTCCCAGCGCCTCCAGTTCCGGCACCGGCGGGCAGCCCGGGCCGGCGAGCACGTTGAGCGGGCCGCCTACCTCGCGCACCAGGGTGGCGATGGTCGCGCGGTCGGTGACGCCGGGAGCGAACAGGCAGTCGGCGCCGGCCGCGCGGTACGCGTTGAGCCGGCGGACGGCATGGGAGAGCCGCGTCTCGGGCGCGCCGATGCTCGCGAGGAAGACGTCGGTCCGCGCGTTGATCACGAGCGGCACGCCGGCCGCCTCGGCGCTCTCCCGCGCCGCCCGCACGCGCTCCGCCTGGAGCGCCACGTCGAACAGCCCGTCGCCATCGGCCGGCGCGTCCTCGAGGTTCATTCCCACCGCGCCCGCGGCGATCACTTCCCGCGCCGTCTCCGCCGCGGCCTGCGGCGTGCGGCCGTAACCGGCTTCCATGTCGGCGGTGACCGGCACCCGGACACGAGCCGCGATCCGCCGGACGGCCGCCACCATCTCCGCCCGGCTGATGCGCTCGCCGTCCGGATAGCCGAGTGCGAACGCGACCCCCGCGCTGGTGGTCGCGAGCGCGGAGAAGCCAGCCGCTTCGACGATGCGGGCGGTGACGACGTCCCAGACGTTCGGGAGGACGAGGATGCGCGGGCCCTGGTGCAAGCGCCGCAGGATTTCGACCCGCTCGCGCTGCGGAGGGCGGCTGTCCACCGGTGTCTCAGCTGGCCAGCGAGGTCGCGGGGGCTTTCTCGGCCGGCATGGGCGGGACGGCGTGCGTCCAGCAGTAGGGATCCCCGACGATCTCGTAATGCATCGTCCGCCGCTTCGGCACGAAGCCGGCGTCCTGGATGTTGCGCGCGATCTCGGCTTCGGTGAGGCGGAAGTGGGCTCCAGCGGCGGAAACCACGTTCTCCTCGATCATCAGGCTGCCGAAGTCGTTGGCGCCGAAGCGGAGCGAGACCTGGCCGATCTTCCCTCCCTGCGTGACCCACGAGGCCTGGACGCTCGGGAAGTTGTCGAGCATCACCCGCGCCACCGCCAGCGTGCGCAGGTACTGGAACGAGGTCAGCTCGTCGCCCGCCATCGCGGTGTTCGTGGGCTGGAAGGTCCAGGCGATGAAGGCGGTGAAGCCCCCCGTCCGGTCCTGCAGGTCCCGCAGGTGCAGGAGATGATCGATCCGCTCCTCGAGCGTCTCCACGTGGCCGAACATCATCGTGGCCGTCGTCCGCAGGCCCAGCCGGTGGGCGGTCTCCATGACGTCGATCCAGTCGGCGGTGCTGCCCTTGGCGATGCCGATGATCTGCCGCACGCGGTCCGAGAGGACCTCGGCCCCGCCCCCCGGGATCGAGTCCAGGCCGGCGGCGATCAGGCGCCGCAGCGTCTGCTCGGTGGTGAGGTTGGAGACGCGGTCGATGTGCTTGATCTCCGCCGGCGAAAGGCCGTGGATCCAGATCGGATAGGCCGACTTCATCCAGCGGAACAGCTCCTCGTAGAACTCGATCCCCAGGTCGGGATGAAGGCCACCCTGGAGGAGGATCTGGTTGCCGCCGAGGGCGAGCGTCTCCTCGATCTTCTGGGCGAGCTGCTCCTTGCTGAGCAGGTAGCCCTCCTTCGAGGGCAGGTCGCGGTAGAACGCGCAGAACGCGCACTGCGCCGTGCACACGTTCGTGTAGTTGATGTTGCGGTCGATGATGTAGGTGACGATCCCCTCGGGGTGCAGGCGCCTCCGCACGGAGTCGGCGAGCATGCCGAGCTCGAGGAGGTCGCCGTCGCGGAGCAGCGCCACGCCCTCCTCGCGGCGGAGGCGCTCCCCGCCCAGGACCTTCTTCGCGACCGCCTCAGCGATGGCCATGGAACCTCAGCTCCGGGACCCGGTCGATGAGGCCGAGCGAGCGCGCCCGCCGGTAGAACTCCCGCAGCCCGCTCAGCTCCTCTTCACCCAGGTCGTACACGATGTTCCGCCGCAGGTACGCTTCGCTCTCCGGCCCGCGGCCCGCGCCGAGCCCATTGTACTGCGCGGCGATCTGGGAGAAGGCCCCCTGGCCGGCGCGCAGCGCCTGCTGCAGCCGAACGACGACCGCCTCGTCGACGGCTCCGGGGCGGCCGGCCCAGAAGGCAAACACGAAGGGCCGTCCCGTGCGCGCCTGCCATTCCTCTCCCAGGTCGAGCCGCTCGGCCTCCCCGCGAAAGTAGAGGGCGGGGTCGCCGATGACGAGCGCCGCGTCGGCCGAAGCGAGCATGTCCTCGACCGGCGGGCCCATGCTGACGTACTCGGGATCGTGACCGAGCCGCTCGCGCAGGAGGATCTTCGCCAGGGCCACGCTGGTCCGCGACGAAGCGTCGAGAGCGACGCGCCTCACGCTGTCCAGCCGCCGGCGGTGGAACACGTTCACCGACCGCACCGGTCCGCGGCTCGCGATCGCGATCCCGGGCACGATCGCATAGTCCCCCGCGGCGTACTCCACCGAGGGAATCATGCCGAGGTCGATCTCGCCCGCGTGGAGGCGCTCCGCGATGCGGGAAGGCACGTCGCGGACGAGGGAGAAGCGCGGGTCGGCCTCCAACCCGTGCACCAGCGGCACCGCGTTCAGGTACGAAACGACACCCAAACGCAACGGCACGACCAACGACCTCAACGCAGAGACCGCGGAGGACGCGCAGAGAACGCAGAGGACGAATGAATCATGTCCCTCTGCGGCCTCTGCGGATCTCTGCGGCCTCTGCGCTGAAAGAGCAACGCGTCTACCATTCGCGGACCTTGTTGAACACGGTGTCGCGCTCGATGGGGCGGCGGCCGGCCTCGCGGATCAGCCGGACCAGCTCGTGGACGGTGAGGATCTGCGGCGTCTTGGCCCCCGCGTCGTGGGCGATCTTCTCCTCGGTCACGGTGCCGTCGATGTCGTCGGCCCCGAACGAGAGGCCGACCTGGGCCAGGCGCGGGCCGATCATGATCCAGTACGACTTCACGTGGGGGAAGTTGTCGAGCATCAGCCGGCCGACCGCGATCGCCTTCAAGTCCTCGAACGCGGTCGTCTCCGGGCAGTCCATCGCCGGCGCTTCCCACGGCTGGAAGGCGAGCGGGATGTAGGTCACGAAGCCGCCGGTCTCGTCCTGCAGCTCGCGCAGGCGGACGAGGTGGTCGACCCGGTCCTCGACCGACTCGATGTGGCCGTAGAGCATCGTCGCGTTGGTGGGGATGCCCTGGCGGTGGGCCTGGCGCATCACGTCGAGCCACTGCGCGGCATCGGCCTTGCCGCGGACGATCTTGTCGCGCGTCTCCTTGGCGAAGATCTCCGCCCCGCCCCCGGGCATCGAGTCGAGGCCGGCCTCCTTCAGCTCGGCGAGCACCTTGTCGACGCTCATGCGGTAGAGCTTGTGGAAGAAGAACACCTCGACCGCGGTGAAGGCCTTCACGTGGATGTCGGGTCGCGCCTGCTTGATCCCCCGCATCATGTCGGTGAAATAGCTCCAGGGCAGATCCGGATGCAGGCCCCCGACGATGTGCACCTCGCGCACCGCTTTGGGCAGGCTGGCCACGGTGCGGAAGATGTCGTCCAGTCCCAGCGTGTAGGCGCGCGGCTCGCCCTTCTTGGCCGCGAAGGCGCAGAAGTCGCACGTGGCCGCGCACACGTTGGTGTGGTTGATGTGGGTGTTGCGGACGAAGTAGCCGGCGTCGCCGTGCCAGCGCTCGCGCACCTGGTTGGCGAGGTGGCCGACGGCGAGGAGGTCGTGGCTGCGATAGAGCGCGACGCCGTCGTCGAACGACAGCCGCTCGCCCGCCGCCACCTTGTCCCGGATCGGCTCCAAGGCGCTGTCCTGGAGGGTCTCGACGAGGGCCGTGGACATGAGCCGATTCTACCTTGCCTCCGGCCGCGGACCTCACGACAATGCCCGCGAGAGAGCGTGGTGAGCGAACCGTCCTTCCCCGACCTGCGGGCCTTCCTTGCCCAGCTTCGCCGCGACGGCGACCTCGCCACCGTCTCCGTGCCCGTCGATCCGCGGCTCGAAGCGGCCGAGATCCACCGGCGCGTGATCGCCGCCAACGGGCCGGCGCTCCTGTTCACGAGCCCGGTGGGCGCCGCCATGCCCCTCGTGACCAACCTCTTCGGCACGCGCCGGCGGGCCGAGATGGCCTTTGGCGCGCGGCCGCTGCGCCTGGTGCGCCGGCTGGCCGAGCTCGCGGAGACGCTCCTGCCCCCCACACCGGGAAAGCTCTGGGGCACGCGCGACGTGGCGCGCGAGCTGCTGCGCGTCGGCACGCGGCGCCGGCGCTCGGGCCCGGTCATGGACGTGGTCACCGCGGACGTTCGTCTCGACGGCCTTCCCGCGCTCACCTGCTGGCCGGAGGATGGCGGCCCTTTCATCACCCTGGCCCTCGTGTACACGGAGCATCCCGAGGGCAAGGGCTCGAACCTCGGCCTCTATCGCCTTCAGGTCTACGACGCTCGCCGCACCGGGATGCACTGGCAGATCGGCAAGGGGGGCGGCTTCCACTACGCGGTGGCCGAGGCGCGGCGCGAGAGCCTTCCCGTCACCGCGCTCCTCGGCGGCCCGCCCGCGCTCACGCTGGCCGCGGTGGCGCCGCTGCCGGAGAACGTGCCCGAGCTCCTGCTCGCCAGCCTCATCGCCGGAAAAAAGCTCGACGTCGTCCGCGGCCCCGGTCCCCACCGGCTCGTCGCCGGGTGCGAGATCGCTCTCGTGGGCGACGTGCCGCCGGGGGTCCGCCGTCCCGAGGGTCCCTTCGGCGACCATTACGGCTACTACTCGCTGCGCCACGACTTCCCCGTCTTCGAGGTGCGCCACCTCGCCCGGCGGCATGACGCCATCTATCCGGCCACCGTCGTCGGCAAGCCGCGGCAGGAGGACTTCTACATCGGCGACCTCCTCCAGGAGCTTCTCTCGCCGCTCTTCCCGCTGGCCATGCCCGGCGTGGAGTCGGTGTGGGCCTACGGTGAGACGGGCTACCACTCTCTCGCGGCGGCGGTCGTGAAGCAGCGCTATGCGCGCGAGGCGCTGCGGAGCGCCTTCCGCATCCTGGGCGAGGGCCAGCTCTCGCTCACGAAGTTCCTGCTCCTCACCGACCGGGCCGTGGACCTCAAGGACTTCAGGGCGACGCTGCAACACGTGCTCGCCCGCACCGATCCCCGCACCGACCTCTACGTGTTCGCCAACACGGCCATGGACACGCTCGATTACACCGGCCCCCGCCTGAACGAGGGATCGAAGGGGGTGTGGATGGGCCTCGGCGATCCGGTGCGTGAGCTGCCGCGTGAGTTCCGTCCCCGCGCGGGGCTTCCCTCGGGCGCCACCGACGCGATCGTCTTCTGTCCGGGATGCCTGGTCGTGGGCGGGCCGGCCTACGCGCGCGAGCCCGGCGCGGCGGCCCGCCTCGCGCGCGAACCCGCCTTCGCGGGCTGGCCGCTGGTGGTGCTCAGCGATGAGCCGAAGCGAGCGGCCCGCAGCGCCACCAATTTCCTGTGGACCACCTTCACGCGCTTCGAGCCTGCGGCCGACCTGCACGCCGCGGCCGAGGAGACGGCGCGCCACCACGTTGCCTACACCCTGCCCATCGTGATCGACGCGCGCCTGAAGCCGAGCTTTCCCAACGAGCTGTCGTGCGATCCCGACACGGCAGCGCGCGTCAGCCGGCGTTGGAGCGAATACTTCGATCGGCCCGTAGAGATGGGAGACTCTGAGTCGGCCGGGCTTGACAAATTCTAGCGGGAAGCCTTCCCAAACGCCTTTTTTGTCAAATCGGCGGCACATCGAAGCCACAAGCTCAAGAAACGCTTGACGTTTCCGGGCGCCCCTTTATACTACGCAGCAATTTTACCCGGGAGATGCGGGTCCCGAGGGGGTTGTGGCCTTGAGAAGACTGCGCCTGCTCGCCACCCTCGCCGTTCTGTTGCTGCCGATCTGGTTTCCCCTCGACCTGCACTACAAGGCCGCCTCCATCGTGTCGATGCCGGCCCTGCCGCTCCCGCCGCTGCCGCCGGCGCGCACGGTCCAGAGCTCCTTGAAGGTGATGAGCGGGACGATCACGCGCAATGCGACGCTGGAGAAGGTCCTCGGCTCCAGCCTCGGCCCCACGCACATCCACTACCTCGTCCAGACGGCGCGGCCCCTCTACGACCTCGCGCAGCTCTCCGTCGGCCATCCCTTCGACCTCACCCTCGGCCCCGACGGCGTGCTCGCGGCGTTCTCGTACGGCATCGACGAGCTGCGGACCCTGCGGGTCAAGCGCAACGGGGACGGCCTCGAGGCGCACGTCGAGACGCGAACGTACGACCTGCGCACGGAGGCGGTCTCGGGCGAGATCAGCTCCAGCCTGTTCGGCGCCGTCGAAGAGGCCGGAGAGAGCGACCAGCTCGCCTTCGACCTCGCCGCGATCTTCGAGTGGGACGTCGACTTCAACACCGAGCTGCGGCCCGGCGACTCGTTCAAGGTCGCGGTCGAGAAGATGTACCTCGAGGGCCGCTTCTCGCGCTACGGCCGCATCCTGGCCGCGCAGCTCGACCGCGGCCACCGGGTGCTGCGCGCGGTCCGCTTCGACGGGCGCCGGGGGCCGGAGTACTACACGCCGGCCGGCGTGCCCCTGCGCAAGACGTTCCTGCGCTCGCCGCTCAAGTTCTCCCGCATCAGCTCCCGGTTCACCCACGCGCGCCTGCACCCGATCCTCAAGATCGTGCGGCCCCACCTCGGCGTGGACTTCGCCGCTCCGACGGGCACGCCGGTGCGAGCCGCGGCCGACGGCCGCGTGGTGTCGGCGGGATGGTCCGGGGGCTACGGCAAGGTGATCCGCCTGCGGCACACGCGCGGCTTCGAGACCCTCTATGGCCACCTGTCGAGGATCGACGTGAAGAGGGGTCAGCGCGTGGAGCAGGGCGACCGGATCGGCACCGTGGGGATGACCGGGCTCGCCACCGGCCCGCACCTCGACTACCGCACGATCCGGGCGGGCGCGTTCGTGAACCCGCTGACGATCCAGCCTCCGCCGGCCGAGCCGGTTCGCGCCTCCGCCCGCGCCGCCTTCGAGGCGGCGCGCGACCGGGAGCTGGCCCTGCTGGAGCCGCCCGCCCCCCCGACCGTCGCGGCGGCCGTGACCGCCTCGGCCGCGGTGGGCGGCGTCACCTCCGTCACCAACCGCTAGATTCGCGCTGGACGCCGCCCGGCCGCGGCCGTAGACTGGATCTCATGCGGTACCTGGCTGCCTGCGGCCTGTTTCTCGCCGCTTCCGCCTTGGCCGGGGACGTCGACGTCCGGGGCACCGCGGCCGGCCGCGTGAGCGTGCATGTCACGGCGGCGCCGTTGTCGGAGGTCCTCGACCGTCTCGCCCGCCAGACGGGGATGAAGGTCGTGTACGACGGCGCGCCGCCCCGGGCGGTGGTGGTTCGGGGCCGCCAGGTCGAGGACGCGACGGTGGCGGACGCGGTGGCGGACGTCCTCGAGGGGCTCGGCGTCAGCTATGCCCTGCGCCTCGACGCCACCGGTATGAAGGTGGACACGCTGCTCGTCCTGGGAGCGGTGAGGAGCTCTTCCGCCTCACCTTCATCTTCCCCGGCGGCCCGGCCCGCGATCCCGCCGGTGCGCCTGCCTGGCTTCGGCAACGTCCCGGCACCGCCGCCGGACGATGAGGCCGACGATGAGCCGTCGGAGCGCGCGGAAGAGCCGTCCGTGGACCAGCGGTCAGGTCACGGCGGGGAGCGGGATAGACGGCCGGGACCGCCCACGATCATGCCGACGAACCCGACGTTCCCGGTCGGACCCATCGGCCCGCTGACGATGCCGACGCCGGTTCCCGCTCCGTCACCCCAACCCACGCCGCCCCCTGAATAGCCACGCCCGATGGAGGCGCCGCGCGCCTCAGGGTCGGGGCGAAGGTGTCGCGCCGAAGCTCCCGCTGGGAGACGGGCCCGACAGGCCTGGGCCGCCGCCCCCGGGGACGCCGCCGATCCCCCCCGGCGGAAGGCGCAGACCCCGGTCGCCCCCGAGCAGCCGAGGCTGGCCGGCGAGAAAGAGCCACTGGTCGTAGCGCGAGCGGCCGTTCATGAGCTTCAGGCTCTTGTCGGTGCTGGTACTGGCCACCCCGAGGATCGCGCCCTGCACCGGCCCCCCTCTGCCGTCAGGGCTGGAGCCGGACAGCCCGGAGAGGCCGGCTTGCGGCGTGGCGCCGGGCTGAGGCGAGAGGCCGGGCGGAGGGCTGGCCCCGGGACGGCTGCCCGGGATCAGGGCCTCGCCGGGATGGACGATGCGCCACTTCCCGTCCTTGGTCATGGGGTCCTTGTAGACCTTCCGGAGAAAGTGCCCCTTGACCATCGTCTCCAGGGACACCGGCAGGGCGTTGCCGTTCTTCTTCTGGTAGCGCTCGACGGCCCGCGCGATCTGGTCCCCGCGAAAGTACAGCTCCTCCTCGCGGTCGTTCTTCATGATGTAGCGCCAGGTGGGCACGGCCGCGCCCATGACGATGAGCATGACGGTGATGGAGCCGAGAAGGAAGACGAGGGAGAAGCCGGCCTGACCGGCCCCCTCGGCCCCGGCACGATTCATTTTGCGCCCTGGTACCGCCCGAGGACCTTCTGCACGTACCGGCGCGTCTCGGCATAGGGA
>QHVJ01000420.1 GCA_003222275.1 Acidobacteriota bacterium
CACTACGTGCTGCCGCTCCTCTGCCGCACCCCGGCGGTGGTGACGATCCACGACTGCATCCATCTGCTCTTCCCGCAGTACCTGCCCAACCGGTTCGCCTGGCAGTACGCGCGCTTCATGATGGGCAGCGCGATCCACCGCAGCGCGCTGATCTTCACCGTGTCCGAGGCCTCCCGCCGCGACATCCTGCGCTTCTATCCGGAAGCGGACCCCGAGCTCCTCCACGTCGTGCCCAACGCGATCGACGCGGCGATCCTCGAGGACCCGGGCGAGGAAGAGACGCAGCGCGTGAAGGAGCGCTACCAGATCCGGGGCCGCTTCGTGCTCTACGCGGGGAACATCAAGCCCCACAAGAACCTCGAGCGCCTCATCGTCGCCTTCGGCTTCCTCAAGCAGCGTCCGGGCAACGACGACGTGAAGCTGCTCATCATCGGCGACGAGGTGAACCGTTACGGCTCGCTGCGGCGCGCGGTCGAGGCGGCGGGCGTGCGGCAGGACGTGCGCTTCTTCGGCTTCGTTCCCGACCACACGCTGGCTGCCCTCTACCGCCTGGCGTCCGTATTCGTGTTCCCGTCGCTCTACGAGGGATTCGGGCTCCCTCCTCTCGAGGCGATGGCGTGCGGCACGCCCGTCGTGACCTCGAGCCTGTCGTCGCTGCCGGAGGTGGTGGGCGACGCGGCGGTGCTCGTGGATCCCTACCATCCCGAGGACATCGCCCGCGGGCTGGAAGAGGTCCTCTGCGACCCGGCGCTGCAGGCGGACCTGTCGGCGCGCGGCCGCGCCCGGGCCCACGAGTTCAGCTGGGAGCGCTCGGCGCAGGCGATCCACGCCGGGTACATGAAGGCCCTGGGCGTGAGCGTTCCCGCGGTGGCGGCCGAGGAGACGCGCTGAGATCGGTCAAGGCCGCCCTCGTCCACGACTGGCTGACCGGCATGCGGGGAGGAGAGAAGGTCCTCCTCAGCCTCGCCCGCCTCTTCCCCGAAGCGCCCATCTTCACCCTGCTCCACGTGAAGGGCTCGCTCTGCCCCGAGCTGGAGGCACGGGAGATCCGGACGACCTTCGTGCAGCGGCTGCCCGGTGTCGCCACGCGCTACCGCGAGTACCTCCCGCTCTTCCCCGCCGCCGCCGCCAGCATCGACCTCGCCGGCTTCGATCTGGTCATCTCCAGCTCCCACTGCGTGGCCAAGGGCGTGAAGCCCGCTCCGGGGACGCTGCACGTCTGCTACTGCCACACGCCGATGCGCTACGTCTGGGACCGCTACGACGATTACTTCGGCCCCGGCCGCGTGCGCGGCCCCGCCCGCTTCGTGATCCCGCTCGTAGCCCGTCGTCTACGGGCATGGGACGTCGCCACGGTGCCCCGCGTGAACCGTTTCATCGCGAACAGCCGCCATGTCGCCGGACGCATCCAGCGCTACTACGGCCGCGACTCGACGGTGATCCCGCCTCCGGTCGACACGGACTTCTTCACGCCCGCGGCCGGACCGCGGCCCGGAAGCTACGACCTCGTGATCTCGGCCCTCGCTCCCTACAAACGCATCGACCTCATACTCGAGGCCTATCGGGGCACCGGCTGGCCGCTGAAGATCGTGGGCGCCGGCCCCGAGGAGGTTCGCCTCCGGGAACGGCTGCCGAGCGAAGCGACGCTGCTCGGCCGGGTCGACGACGAGATGCTGCGCGAGCTGTATCGCGGATGCCGGGCGGTCGTCATGGCGGGAGTGGAGGATTTCGGGATCGTGCCGCTCGAGGCGATGGCCTGCGGCCGGCCGGCGGTCGTCTTCGCCGAAGGAGGCGGGCCGGAGTCGGTGGCTCCCGGCGCCACCGGTGTGCTCTTCCGGGACGCCACTCCCGCGTCGCTGCAGGCCGCCGTTGACTCCCTGGCCGGTATGCGCTTTAATATCGCGACTTTACGGGCCCGAGCCGAGGCGCAGAGCCGACAGGTTTTCGAGGCGCGCGTCCGCGACTTCGTGGAGATGGCGTTGGCTGAGGCACATGTCTAGCCAGGCGGCCGCTTCCGACCCGCGCCGCCGCCGTCTCTTCCGACCAGAATAGAAAAGATGAAGCACCGATGGTGAAGCACCAGACCCGCGTGATGGTGGCGATCTTCGTCCTCGTGGACGTGCTCGCCACCAACCTGGCCTGGGTGCTCTCCTACTACCTCCGGTTCTACTCCGCGGCGGTGGCCGCCTACCTGCCGGTCACCAAGGGCATCCCGCCGCTGACCCGATACCTGCTGCTCCTGCCCCTCATCACGGTCGTGTGGCCCGCGGTCCTGTACTTCCACGGCCTGTACCAGGTGAAGCGCGGGCGCAGCCGCATCGACGAGTTCTTCGGCATCCTGTTCAGCGTCCTCATCGGCGCCGCGCTCACCCTCGGCTTCACGCTCTACGTCCGCGTCTACTACAAGTACCAGCCGGAGGTGGCGCCGCTCTGGGAGTACAGCCAGGGCGTGATCGCCATCTTCGTCGTCCTCGACGTGCTCGCGCTCAACGCCGCCCGCGGGGCCCTGCGCGGGTACCTGCAGCGGATGTGGGCGGCCGGCTACAACGTCAAGCGCGTGCTGGTGGCGGGCGCGGGCGAGCTGGGCCAGACGGTGGCGGAGACGATCCTCGCCCACCGCGAGCTGGGTTACCGCGTGGTGGGGTTCGTGGACGACGATCCCGGCCGGCCCGGTGCCGGCGGGCTGTCCGTCCTCGGCCGTCTCGACGACACCATGTCGGTAGCCGTCCGCCACGGCGTCGACCAGCTCTACATCGCCCTTCCCCTCGACGAGCACGCCAAGCTGCTGCGGCTCATCAAGAGCGTCAGCAACGAGTGCCTGGACATCAAGGTCGTGCCCGACCTCGTCCAGTACGCGACCATCAAGGCGGCGCTCGAGGACCTGGACGGCATCCCCATCATCAGCCTCAACGAGGTGCCGCTCCGGGGCTGGAGCAGCATGCTCAAGCGCGTGATGGACTTCGTGCTCGGCTCGCTGCTGCTGCTCGTCGCGACGCCCGGGTTCGCCGGCATCGCGCTGCTCATCCGCTGGCGCGGGGGCCGCGGGCCCGTGTTCCTGCGCCAGGAACGCATGACGCTCGACGGGAAGACGTTCGAGATCTTCAAGTTCCGCACCATGGTGGACGAGGCGGAGAAGGACACGGGTCCGGTATGGGCGAGCGCCGAAGACCCGCGTCGCACGTCCGTCGGGATCTGGCTCCGCCGGTTCAACCTCGACGAGCTGCCCCAGCTCATCAACGTGTTCCTCGGGGACATGAGCCTGGTGGGGCCGCGGCCGGAGCGGCCGCCCTTCGTGCAACAGTTCAAGGAGCGGATCCCGCAGTACATGCTCCGCCACCGGGTGAAGAGCGGCATCACCGGGTGGGCGCAGATCAACGGCTGGCGCGGGAACACGTCGATCGAGAAGCGGATCGAGTACGACCTCTATTACATCGAGAACTGGTCGCTGCTGCTCGACGTGAAGATCCTGATCCTCACCCTGTTCCGCGGCTTCGGACAGAAGCATGCCTATTGAACCCCCTCTCCCCGGAGGGGAGACGGGCAGGGATGAGGGGTCGCCGGGCGTCACCTCCTGAATGCCCAGGGCTCTCGTCACCGGCGCCGCAGGATTCATCGGGTCCCACCTCTCTGAGTACCTCCTCGACCGCGGGTTCTCGGTCGTCGGGATGGACAACCTCCTGACCGGCGACCTCACGAACATCCAGCACCTCACCGGCCGCGACTTCGTGTTCGTGCGCCACGACGTGACCAACTACATCAACCTCGAAGGTCCGTTGGACTGGATCTTCCACTTCGCCAGCCCCGCATCACCGATCGACTATCTGCGCGTCCCGATCCAGACGCTGAAGGTGGGCAGCCTCGGCACCCACAACTCGCTCGGCCTCGCCAAGGCCAAGAGGGCCCGCTTCCTGCTCGCATCGACCTCCGAGGTGTACGGCGATCCGCTCGTCCACCCGCAGCGAGAGGACTACTGGGGCAACGTCAACCCGATAGGCCCCCGCGGCGTGTACGACGAGGCGAAGCGTTTC
>QHVJ01000054.1 GCA_003222275.1 Acidobacteriota bacterium
GCGCGACGGCGACCTCTGGGTCCGCAGGCTCGCCGATGGCGGAGAGACGCGGCTGACGCAGACCCCCGCGAACGAGAGCGGGCCGGCCTGGTCGCCCGACGACCGGCGGATCGCCTTCAGCGTCGAATCGTGGACGGCGAAACAGGACGTGCCCGACTACGTCGGCGGCAAGATCGCGTTCCTCTACCGCGAGGGCCATGCCGTGCACGTGGGGACGGTGCCCGCGCAGGGCGGCGCCGTCGTGGACGTCGCCCGGACCGACGGGACCGAAACGGCCCCGCGCTGGTTGGACGCCTCGCAGCTCTCGTTGCAGCGCGTGAGCGCCGACCTGAAGGTCCGCGAGGTCGTCGTCGCCGACGCCGCGACCGGGGCGGCCCGCGTGCTGTCCCGCGACGAGGACCCGCTCTTCTGGAGCATGGAGTTCCTGGGCGCGGAGCCGGTGCCTTCGCCCGACGGCCGCTTCGTCGCCTTCCTCAGCGACCGCGACGGCTGGGACCACCTCTACCTGGTTCCGTCCGCGGGCGGCGAGCCGCGTCAGGTGACCCGCGGCGCTTTCGAGGTCAGCCGTCCCGCGTGGTCGCCGGACGGCCGGCGGATCGCCTTCGACACGAACGAGGGAAGTAACCCCGGCGCGCGTCAGATCGTCGTGGCGGAGATCGGCGACGGCGCCCGTCCGGCTCGGCTCGAGACGGTCACCGCCGGCCGAGGCACGAACGTCGGCGCGCAGTGGGCCATGGACGGCCACCGCCTCCTCTACCAGCACACGGACCCCCGGACTCCGGCCGAGCTACGCGTGCTGGAAGCGCGGCCCGGCGCGCCGCCGCGGCGTCTCGGCGACCCTCTGCCCGCGAGCATCGACCGGGCCGCGCTCGTCGAGCCCCGCTTCGCTCGCTACGACGCGCCCGACGGCAAGAAGGTGCCGGCCTTCCTCTTCGTCCCCCCGGGGCTCGACCGGACGCGGAAGCATCCGGCGATCGTATGGGTACATGGCGACGGCATCACGCAGAACTTCGACGGCTGGCACGTGCGGCGCGATTACGCCGTCTACTACAGCGTCCACCAGTACCTTCTCCAGCACGGCTACGTCGTCCTGTCGGTGGACTACCGCGGCAGCATCGGCTACGGCAAGGCCTGGCGCCAGGGGCACTACCGCGACCTGGGCGGCGCGGACTACCGCGACATCGCCGCCGGTGTCGATTACATGAAGACGCTGGGCTACGTGGACACCGCGCGGGTGGGGGTCTGGGGCCTGAGCTACGGCGGCTTCATGGCCCTGCAGGCGCTCACCGTCACGCCGGAGCTCTTCCGCTGCGCGATCGACGTGGCAGGAGTCGACGATTGGGCCGACTGGTACCACGATCCCGACGGGCCATGGATCCGCGGCCGCATGGGCCGGCCGGAGGAGAGCCCCGAGCTTTATCGCCGCACCTCGCCAATCCACTTCGTCGACAAGATCGTGCGGCCGCTGCTCGTCCTTCACGGCACGGCGGACGTCAACGTGCCGTACATCGAATCGCTGCGGGTGGTCGACGCCGCCCTCAAGGCCGGCAAGGACGTGGACTTCATGACCTATCCGGGCGAGTACCACTACTTCCACCGCGCCCACGTCTTGCGGGACGCCTGGAAAAGGGCCGAGCGTTTCTTCGAGGAGCATCTACAGCCGTCACGCTGACAGCCATCCATAAGTTCTATTTATTGAATGATTTCGTCCAGCGCCGCGCTTGACAGCTGCCGTATACTGCTCGTACTCGAAGGGTATCCAAGCGAGCCGACGCGAGCAGGTCTACGTCGAGATCAAGCACCGCATCGTGCACGGGGTTTGCGCGCCCGGCGCGCCCCTGTGTGAAGCGGAGCTTGCCCGCCAGCTGCGTACCAGCCGAACGCCCGTTCGCGAAGCTCTCTCGCGGCTCATCGAAGAAGGCTACGTCGAGCGCGTCGCGGGCCGCGGTTACCTCGTCACTCCCATCACCGTCACGCTGATCCAGAACGTCTTCGAGGTCCGCCGGCTCCTCGAAGGCGCCGCGGCGGCGAGGGCAGCGGAGTTCGCGGACGCGGCCGCGATCGCCCGGCTGCGCGAGCTCGCCACGTGCGAGTACGCCGGCGGGGACGCCGCCAGCTTCCGCAACGCCGCCGAGGCGAACGGCGCGTTCCATCTCGCGGTGGCCCAGGCCGGCCGCAACGCGATCATTGCGGACCTCGTCCGGCATTGTCTCGACCAGGTGACGCGGTTCATCGCCCTCGGCATCGACTATGCCCCGCTCCAGAAGTCGGCGAGCGGCGAGCACGACGCGGTCGTGGATGCGATCGAGCGGCGCGATCCGGAAGGAGCGCGCGCGGCCGTCGAGCGGCATCTCGACGACAGCAGCCGCCGGATGATGGACGCCCTCATTCATGAAGGGACCTATGCGGTCACCGTGTCGCGCGCCGCCGCCGGCGGATCATGAGTAGATCCTCAGCCCTGCCTTTCCGGGAGGCACTCTCACGCGTGTGGAGGCTATTTCAATGAGGTGGATCGCAACTCTCCTGCTGATGACCGCCCTCTCCCCCGTCGCTCTCGCCCAGTCCCTGCAGACCGGCAACATCACGGGCAAGGTCAGCGACAACACCGGCGCCCGCACGCCGGGGGTGACGGTGACCTTGACCAGTCCCGTCCTCATCACGCCGCGCACGGTGTCGACGGACCAGGAAGGCACCTATCGCTTCACCGCCCTCCCGCCCGGGACGTACGCCCTGGCCTTCGAGCTGGCGGGCTTCCGCAAGCTCACGCGAAGCAACCTCCCCGTGAGCCTCGCGACCACGCTCACCATCGACGCCACGCTCGATGTGGGCAGCCTCAGCGAGACGGTGGACGTGGCCGGCGCCCCTCTCGTGGACGTCACGCAGACGAGCGTGGCGACCAACCTCGACGTCAACGCCCTCCAGGGGATCCCCACCGCGCGGGACGTGTGGGCCATCCTGCAGAACATGGCGCCCCAGGTCGTCGTGGACCGCGAAGACGTGGGCGGAAGCCAGGGGGGACTCCAGGCCGTCTTCTCGGTCCACGGCAGCACTTGGCACCAGAACACGTACGCCATGAACGGCGTGAACGTCACCGACCCCGCCGCCACCGGCGCGGCCGGCTTCTACTACGACTACGACAGCTTCGAGGAGGTCAACGTCTCGACGGCCCAGCACCCGGCCGAGGTCGGCACGCCCGGCGTCTACTACAACTTCGTGGCCAAGCGCGGCACCGACGCCTTCCATGGCGGCCTCGCCTACTACTTCGAGAACAGCAAGCTCGTCAGCAACAACGTCACGCAGGCGCTGAAGGACAAGGGGATCGGCTCCGGAGGAGGCGTCGACCTCTTCTCCGACGCCACCGTGCAGCTCGGCGGCCCGCTCATCAAGGACAAGCTGCGCTTCTACACGTCCTGGCGTGACTGGAGGATCCACCGCAACGTGCCGAACTTCTTCAAGGAAGGGTTTTTCTCGGCCTCGGGACAGCCGTGCGTGACCAAGACCGGCAGCTCGCCTTGCACTCCGAAGACCGAGAACACGGATCTGCGCTCGGGCCTCGTGAACCTGAGCTATCAGTTCAACCCCAACAACCGCCTCGACGCGCTGTGGACGCGACAGACCTACTGGAAGCCGAACCGGAACGCGGGCGCCCAGATCCAGCCCGACAGCACGTGGATCGAGGACGACGTGTTCTCGATCTATCAGGCCCACTACAACTCGCAGATCTCGACCAACGCGCTCTTCGACGTCCGCGTGAGCTTCTCCGACGTCAGCTTCCCGCTGTTCCTGCAGCCGGGCGTCACCCAGCCCAACAACGTCGAGCTGACGACCGGCGACCAGACGGGCGCGGCCAGCTTCGCCTACGCCCCCCCTCAGCACCGGACGCGGTTGTCGCTGAACGGGACCTTCTCGTACTTCAAGGGACACTTCGCCGGCGCCGACCACTCCTTCAAGGCCGGCTACGAGTTCTACCGCGGGTACTCGAGCTTGAACCTCGACGCCCTCGACGGCATCAACCTCCAGACCTTCAACGGCGAGCCGGCCACCGTGACCGAGTACAACACGCCGGTCCCCGGGATCGACGAGTTCACGGGGTCGGTGCTGTTCGTCCAGGACAGCATCACGAAGGACCGGCTCGCGATCAACGCCGGCCTCCGGTTCGAGCACACCGACGGGTTCCTCCCTCCCCAGAGCAAGGCGGCGGGCCCCTTCTCGGCCGCCCAGACCTCTCCGCGACAGGACGTCATCAAGTGGAACAACCTGGCGCCCCGGCTCGGGCTCGTGTACGACCTCTTCGGCAACCACAAGTCCGCGCTCAAGGCCGGCTATGCGAGATACCACCACCAGATCGGCGGGGGCCATATCGACGTGCCCAACCCGCTCGGCCTGGCCGGCAAGGGCTACACCTGGGTCGACCGCAATGGCGACCGGAAATTCCAGAAGGGAGAGGAAGGCGACCTGCTGTTCGCCTTCGGCGGAAACATCAACACCGTCGACCCGAACCTGAAGCGAGCGCGCACGGACGAGCTCACCGCCGGTCTCGACTTCGAGCTGCCCGCCAGCGTCAAGCTCAGCGTGGACGGCGTCTTCCGCCGAGGCCGCGACCTGATCGCCATCGCCGAGATCGGGATCCCGCAGAACTCGACGGGCTACGACCAGACGGTCGGGATCGACCCCGGCAACGACGGGATCACCGGGACCGCCGACGACAAGCGGGTCACCGTCTTCAACCAGAAGCCCGAGTTCGCCGGCAAGAACAAGCGGCTCGAGACCAACCCGTCCGACTTCAGGAGCAGCTTCAAGGGCCTCGAGGTGACGCTGCAGAGGCGGTATTCCAACCGCTGGCAGGCCCTGGTGACCTATGCCTTGTCTTATGACAACCTGAGCAGCACGTCCGTCAGTGTCGGGACCCCGTTCGGCGGCGAGGAGGAGGGAGCCGGCGGCATCGGCTTCGGTTCCGGGGCCAACGCCTTCCAGGACGTCAACGCAAAAATCAACAACACCAGCGGGCCTTCGTTCTACAACCGGCGACACCAGTTGAAGATGTTCGCCGGCTACGACATCCCGAAGATCGACGTCACCCTGGCCGCGGTCTTCAAGGTCCAGAGCGGGACCCCCTGGGGCCGGATCGTGAGCCTGTCCGGCGACGTCAATGGAGTGCCTTTCAACCAGGGGCCGATCTCGTTCTTCGCGGAGCCGCGCGACGCCCGGCACTTCGACACGATCCGGTACCTCGACCTGCGGCTCGGGAAGTTCTTCACCATCAACAAGCGGCACCGTCTCGAGGTGGACGCCGACCTCTTCAACGCGTTCAACGCGAACATCATCACCAACCTGAACCCCAACACCGGTTCGGCCACCGGGAACCCGACGGACATCCTGGGGCCGCGTGTGCTGCGTTTCGGCGCGCGTTGGACGTTCTAGACCAGGCGTGATAGACCCCGGGGGGAGTCCAGTGATTCCCCTCGGGGTTCGTATCGCGGCGCTGTCCCTGCTGAGCCTGGCCGCGGCGCTCCCTACGGCGCCGATCTTCTTCGCGGACCGTTCCGCCGCCGCGGGCCTCGCGTTCCGGACCACCTACGGCGGCAAGGACACGAGCACCTACATCCTCGAAACCACGGGCACGGGCGTCGCCTTTCTCGATTACGACCGCGACGGCCGGCCCGACCTGTTCTTCGCCAACGGAACGACGCTGGCCGGCTTCCCCACCGGCCAGGCTCCGCGGTGCGCGCTCTACCGCAACAACGGCGACGGGACGTTCACCGACGTCACCGTCGCCGCCGGCGTCGCCCGTAGCGGGTGGGGGCAGGGCGTCGCGGTCGGCGACTACGACAACGACGGCTGGCCCGACGTCTATCTGACGTTCTTCGGCCGGAACGTGCTCCTGCGCAACAAGGGCGACGGGACCTTCGCCGACGCGACGGAGGCCGCGGGAGTGGCCGCCGGCGGCTGGTCGACGAGCGCGGCCTTCGCCGATTACGACAACGACGGCCGCCTCGATCTCTACGTGGCCCGCTACGTCGATTTCGACTTGAAGACAGCCCCGCGGCCGGGAGCGCAGAAGAACTGCTTCTACCACGGCTTCCCCGTGATGTGCGGTCCCCGCGGCCTCGCCGGCGCGCGCGACGTGCTGTTCCGCAACAACGGCGACGGGACCTTCACCGACGTGACCGTGCGCGCGGGCGAGCTGGACCGCGAGCGGTATCGCGGCCTTGGTGTCGTGTGGGGCGATTACGACGACGACGGGTGGCCGGACCTCTTCGTGGCCAACGACGCACACCCGAACCTGCTCTACCACAATGACCGGAACGGGACCTTCACCGAGGTCGCCTTCGCGGCGGGCGTCGCCTTCGACGAGGACGGCCGCGAGCGGGCGGGAATGGGCGTCGACTTCGGCGACTACGACAACGACGGGAAGCTCGACCTCGCGGTCACGAACTTCTACGGCGAGCCGCATTCCCTCTATCTCAACCAGGGGCACGGGACGTTCCTCGAGACCACGTGGCCGTCGGGGATCGGCGAGGCCACGATGCGCTCTCTCGGGTGGGGCACCGGCTTCGCCGACTTCGACAACGACGGGAACAAGGACCTGTTCTTCGTGAACGGCCACGTCTACCCGGAGGTGGATCGGCAGCAGCTCGACGAGACCCATGCCGAGCGAAGCCTCGTCTTCCGCAACAAGGGCGACGGCAGTTTCGCCGACGTCACGGCCTCCGCGGGAGAGACGCTGGCCTCGCGCTGGGTCGGCCGCGGCGCGGCCTTCGGCGACTACGACGACGACGGCCGCATCGACGTCGTGATCTCCACCGTCAACGACCGCGCCGTCCTGCTGCACAACGAAAGCGGAGGCGGGAACCACTGGCTCACCGTGAAGCTCACCGGCACCCGCGGCAACCGCGACGCGATCGGGGCCCGGATCACGGCCCGAGCGGGAGCCGTCACGCAGATGCACGAGGTCCACGGCGGGGGCAGCTATCTTTCCCAGAGCGACCTGCGCGCGCACTTCGGCCTGGGGTCGCTCGCGGTCGTGCCGTCCCTCGAAATCCGCTGGCCCGGTGGGGCGATCGAGCGCTTCACGGACGTGGCGGCGGATCAGACGCTCGCGATCGACGAAGGCAAGGGCATCGTGTCGAGGCGAGGGCCGACGACAGCGGGCGCCGCCCGGCCGCCGCGGTGAGCCCCGTGCCCGCCGTGCCGTTGCTCGTCCTCGCGACCGCGCTCGTCGTCGGCGCGGAGCCGCCGGCCGACGGCCTCGACGCTCGGACCCACCTCGCCCTCGGGCAGAGGTATTCGGCGCAGGGGCTGTTCCCGCAGGCGATCGAGCACCTGCAGCGCGCCATCGAGCAGGAGCCGGACGCGCCCCAGGGGCACTACCTGCTCGGGGTCACGTACAGCCTCATGAACGAGACGACCCGGGCCGTGGCGGAGCTGGAGCGCGCGGCGCACCTTGCGCCGGATCATGCCGGGTTCCGCTATTACCTCGGCCTCGCGTACCTCGCGGCCGGCCGCACCCCCGACGCCGCCCGCGAGCTGGCCGAGTCCGTGAGGCTCGACCCGCGAAGCGCCGAGGCCCGCTCCAACCTGGCCTGGGCCCTCATGAGCCTCGGAAAGAACGGCGAGGCCGCCCGGGTGCTTCTCGCCGCGCTCGAGCGGCAGCCCCGGAACGCCTCGACGTGGTTCCTGCTCGGCGAGAGCCTCCGGAGGCTCGGCGAAAACGAGAAGGCCATCGGCTACTTCGAGAAGGCGCTCGAGCTCGACCCGGCGCACGCCGACGCCCTGTTCTCGCTCGGTACCGTCTACGCGCTGCGCCAGGACCGCGAGAAGGCCATCGCTTCGTATCGGCACCTGCTCGCCATCGATCCTCGCCACCCGGGGGCGCACTACCAGCTCGGCAAGATCCTCCTCCGCGACGGAAAGCTGGACGAGGCGATCGAGCATCTCGAAAAGAGCGTCGCCGCGCAGCCCGCCCTGAAGGGCGCCCATTACCAGCTCGCGCGGGCGTACCGCCTGCGCGGGCAGAACGAGAAGGCCGAGCGCGAGGCCGAGACGTTCCGCCGGCTGGGGTCCGAGCCCGTCGACGATGCGTCGTGGCGGACGGATGCGGCGCCGCCCGCGCGCGCGCCCAGAGAGACCGGGCAACCGCAACCGGGGCCGGCCGCGGCCCACTACGAGATGGGCGTTGCCCGGCAGCGCGCGGGACGCTTCTCGGAGGCCATGGCGGCCCTGGAGCAGGCGGTCGCGCTCGAGCCCGATCACGCCGCGGCGTGGTCGAGCCTGGGCTGGACGTACGCGCGCCTCGGCCGATACGGGAAGGCGCTCGAAGCGTACCTGCGCGCGCGGCAGCTTCGGCCCGACGACATGCAGACCTTGCGGGGCCTGGGCGCCACCTACGGGAACCTCGAGCGCTGGCCGGAAGCGACCGAGGCCTTCGAGCGGGCCGCGGGGTTGAACGCGGCCGATGCCGGAGCGCAATACGACCTCGGCCGCGCCTATTCCAAGCAGCGTCGGCCTCGCGACGCCGCCGATGCGTACCGGCGCGCCATCGCCCTCCAACCCGGCCTCACGGCCGCTCACTTCAACCTCGGTCTCGCCCGCGTGGACCTCGGCGAGAACGCAGAGGCGATCGAGGCTTTCCGCGACGCTCTCCGCCTCGAGCCGGGTCACGCGCCGGCCCGCTTCAACCTCGCCTTCGCGCTTCTGGCCGCCGGAGACCGTGCGGGAGCCCGCGAGCAGCAGAAGGCCCTCGAGGCGCTCGATCCGAACCTCGCCCTCCAGCTCGCGCTGCGCCTCGACGGCGGCGGCCGGTGATCGCCCGGCGCGGTGTACGGCCGGTCCTGGCGTTGCTCGCCGCCCTGAACACGCTCGCCCCGCGCCGTCTCGTCGAGTCTGCTCCTCCCGCGCCCGTATCCTCGGCGCCCACCTTCACCGACGTCACCGAAGCGAGCGGCATCGGCTTCCGGCACGAGAACTCGCCGACCACGAGCAAGTACCTCATCGAGACGATGGGCGGCGGCGTGGCGGTCTTCGACTACGACAACGACGGTCGCCTGGACGTCTTCTTCGTCAACGGCGCCGCGCTCGCGGACCCGATGCCCGCGGGCGCCGAGCCCGACAAATCGGCGCCGCGCTTCGCCAACCGCCTGTACCGGAACAAGGGTGACGGCACGTTCGACGACGTCACCGGGCGCGCGGGTCTGGGCGCCGCCCGCGGCTACGGCATGGGCGTGGCCGTGGGCGACTACGACAACGACGGCTCCGAGGACGTCTACGTCACGAACTACGGGGCGAACATCCTCTACCACAACAACGGCGACGGCACCTTCACCGACGTCACCGCGCGCGCGGGAGTGGCGGGGGGAGGCTGGAGCACGAGCGCGGGGTTCTTCGACTACGACAACGACGGCCGCCTCGACCTGTTCGTCACCCGCTACGTCGATTTCACGTTCGCGAACAACCCCTACTGCGGCGAGCGGCGGCCCGGCTACCGCGAGTACTGCCACCCCCGCAGCTTCCGGGGCGTCACCGACCTGCTCTTCCACAACGACGGCGACGGCACCTTCACCGACGTCTCCAACGAAGCGGGGCTCGCGAAGCTCGCGGGCAAGTCGCTCGGCGTCGCCTTCGCCGATTACGACGGCGACGGCCGGATCGACGTCTACGTCGCCAACGATTCGGTGCCGGCATTCCTCCTGCGCAACGAGGGAAGCGGCCGCTTTCGCGACACGGCCCTGGCGGCGGGGGTCGCCTACAACGCGGAGGGCGCCGCCGTCGCGGGAATGGGCGCGGATCTCGCCGACTACGACGGCGACGGCCGGCCGGACCTTTTCGTCACCACGCTCTCCGGGGAGACCTATTCGCTCTATCGCAACCGCGGCGAGGGCGCCTTCACGTATGCGACGCCGGGTTCGGGCATCGGCGAGGCCACGCTGGCCTTCTCCGGCTGGGGTACGAAGTTCTTCGACTACGACAACGACGGGCACATGGACCTGTTCGCCGCCCAGGGACACGTGCTCGACACGATCGAGCTGACCTCGGACCACTTGAAGTATCGGCAGCCGCCGCTCCTGCTCCGAGGCGACGGCGAGCGGTTCACGAGCGTGGGCGCGGGCGCGGGGACGGTCTTCCGGCAATCATGGGCGGGCCGGGGCGCTGCATTCGGCGACCTCGACGACGATGGCGACACCGACATCGTGGTGGCGACCTGCGGGCAGAGGCCCTACCTGCTCCGGAACGATGGGGGCAATCGCCGGCACTGGCTCGCCATCCGCACGGTGGGCACCCGGTCGAACCGGGACGGCATCGGCTGTCGCGTCAAGACGGTGACGCCCTCGGGCCTCACGCAATATCACGCCGTCACCACGGCCGGGAGCTATCTCTCGGCCAGCGACAAGCGGCTCCTCATCGGCCTCGGCGGCGACGACCGGCTGCGCCTCGTCGAGCTGCACTGGCCGAGCGGCGTCGTTCAGAGGCTGGAGGACGTCCGTGCGGACCAGCTCCTCACAATCAAGGAGAATTAGGTGGCGTTGCACTCCCTGCGGAGGCGGACCCGATGATGAAGCCGACCGACCTGAGGGGCATCCTGCGCTACGTCCCGCAGTTCCGCGAGCGGACGTTCGTGATCGCCGCCGACGGCGCCATCGTGAGCGACGACAACTTCGGCAACATCCTCATGGACGTGGCCGTGCTCCGGTCGCTCAACGTCCGCGTCGTCCTCGTGCACGGCGCTTCCGCGCAGATCCAGGCCCTCGCCGAAGAGAGGGTCGCCGAGCCTTCCGACCTGGAAGGAACCGGCGTCACCGACGCCGCCACCCTCGAGCTCGCGCTGACCGCCGCCAACCGCCTGACCCACGAGGTCCTGGAAGGATTGAGCGCGGCCGACCTCCGCGGGGCGAGCCCGAACGCCGTGATCGCCCATCCGCTGGGCATCCTCCGCGGCGTCGATCACCTCTTCACGGGGCGCGTCGAGCGCATCGACGTGGAGCTGCTGCAGACCCTCCTCTCCAGCGGGATCGTGCCCGTCCTGCCCCCCCTCGGGATGGATGGCGACGGCCGCAGCTACCGGCTCAACTCCGACTCGGTGGCCCTCGAGGTGGCGAAGGCCCTGTCGGCGGTGAAGCTCGTCTACATGACCACCGCGGACGGCCTCGTGGTCGGCGGCGCGCTGGCGCGCCAGGTCTCCGTCGACGAGCTGGGAGGCGCGCTGGACAAGGGCCAGGTGGCCCCCGCGCAGGCTTCGAAGGCGCGTCACGCGGTGGCCGCCTGCCGTTTCGGCGTCCCCCGCGTGCACGTGATCAACGGCACGGTCGACGAGGCCCTCCTGGCCGAGGTCTTCTCGAACGAGGGCATCGGGACGCTCGTGTACGCGAACGAGTACCGGCAGATCCGCCGCGCGCGCCGGCGCGACGTTCGCAACATCCAGCAGCTCATCCAGACCTCGGTCGAGAGCGAGGAGCTGCTCCCGCGGTCCCAGGCGGCGATCGAGGAGCAGCTCGACGACTATTACATCTACGAGGTCGACCGCAACCCCGTCGCGTGCGTCGCCCTCCACGTCTTCGCCAAGGAGAAGAAAGGGGAAGTCGCGTGCCTGCGGGTACGCCCCTCCCACGAGCAGCAGGGCATCGGACGCCGCATGACGCAGTTCGTCGAAGACCGCGCGCGGGAGATGGGCCTGGAGATGCTACTGGTGCTCTCCACCCAGGCGTTCAATTTCTTCCAGTCGAAGGCCGGTTTCACCGAGGGCAGTCCCAACGATCTCCCGGCCGCGCGGCGCGAGAAGTACGAGCAGAGCGGCCGGCGCTCGAAGGTCCTCGTGAAGAGGCTCTGACGCATCCTCACCAGTCCAGCTTCAGCGCGAACTGCATCTGCCGGTTGTCGCCGACCGTGGTGGTGATCCGGCCGGCGGTGGCCGATCCGATGTTCGCGTTCGGGAAGCCGAACTGCGGCGTGTTGAGCAGGTTGAAGGCGTCGGCCCGGAACTGCAGGCGGAAGTTCCGGATCGGGATGCGCTTGGCCAGCGACACGTCGAACGTCCGCGTCCCGGGCGCGTAGAGGACGCCGCGGCCCGAGGTGCCGTAGGTGTTGGGCGGAGGGGCCGCGAAGGCCGAAACGTCGAACCACTGATCGACGGTCGGATTGTCGAGCCGCCCGTCGCCGATGCGGTTCGGCCACGACGGCGCGCCGTTGTTCACGCCGGTGTTGAGGAAGACGGTGAACGGCCGGCCGGTGGACAGCGTGACGATGCCGCTGAACTGCCAGTCGCCGAGCACGGCCTGGCCGAGCCCGCCCTGGGCCCAGCGCCGCCCTGCCCCGAACGGCAGGTCCCAGACGTAGCTGAGCACGAAGCGGTGCTTGACGTCGTAGCCCGAGGGCCCGCGGCTCTGGTCGAAGAGCGTGATGCTCTGCGCATTGCCGACGGCGCCGCCGCCGGAGGCCGCCGAGCCCGCGTGATCCAGCGACTTCCCGAACGTGTAGCTGGCCAGGAACTGCAGTCCGTGCGAAAACCTCTTCAGCAGCTTCGTCTGAAGGCTGTTGTAGGAGGAGTGGTTCGTCGCGTCGCACTGGAGCATGTTGGACAGGTTGCTGAGCGGCTTCAGGAGCCGGCGCGAGGCCTGCGAGCCCGGGCCCGGCTGCACCTCGTTCGGGTTGAAGCACCAGATGAGGTGCGAGCCGATGCTGCCCACGTAGGCGACCTCGCCCATGAGGCTGTTCGTGAGCTGCCTCTCGTAGCTCACCTGCCAGGTCTGCATCGAGGGCGTCTCGTTCGAGAACGCATGGCCCAGCACGCGCGGGTTGGCCGCGTTGAGCTCGGCCGTCGTCCGGGGCTGGATCTGCCGGATCGTGGGGAACGGGTTCGAGATGAGGGGCACGCGCGAGTAGTCGAGCGGGTTGGTCTCCACCGAGTAGTTCTGGGAGATCGTGTAGGGCACCTGCTGCCCGAGCAGGTTGGAAGCGGATTGGGGAATGGGGAAGAAGCTGCGGCCGTACCCTCCGCGCACGATGTTGCGGGAGTTGCCGGTGACGTCCCACGCGAAGCCGAGGCGCGGTGCGAGGTCGCCCCCGCGGATCTTCTTGTTGACGCGGCGGTCCGCGCCGTCCTCCCCGGCGTAGATGAGGCGGAGGCCGACGGGGTCGAAGTTCACGAGCCGGTTCTTCTCCTCCGTATCCGGCACGTAAACCTCGTAGCGCAGCCCGAGGTTCGCGGTGAGGCGCGAGCTGATCTTCCAATCGTCCTGCACGAAGATGGAGTGCTCGCTGTTCGTCATGTTGTAGGGCTCGAGCAGGAAGCCTCGGGAGCCGGCGGTGGTGAAGCCGAGGAGAAGGGTGGCGATGCCCGAGCCCCCGCTGTTGGTGACGGGGTTGTTCGTGAGGTTGCGGCCGATCGTGATGCTGCCCCGGGTGTCCGTGTTGGTGAAGGGCGAGGGCCTGCGCAGGATGAACCGGTATCCCGTCTTCAGCGAATGGCGGTCCTTCACCCACGAGACGGTGTCCTCGAGCTGATAGTGCGTCTGCTTCGGGTTCACGGGCAGGAAGGCCGGCCCGCCCGAGATCCCGGTGAGGTCGCCGGAGGCGCCCGGCGCCCCCCCGATGCCGATGTTGGGCAGGCCCGAGGTGAACTCGGTCACGTTGATGCCCTGTATGCCCAGGCTCTCGGCGGCCTTCGTGCCAAAATCCGACTGGCGGGTCTGCGGGTTGGTCTTCGCGAAGCCGAGGCGGAGCTCGTTCACCACCGTGGGCCCCATGATGCGCGTCCAGTTGAAGGCGCCGCCGTGCGTGGTGAGGCGCGTGTTCTGGATGCCGGCCACGAAGGGACCGAGGTCGAAGCGCTGCTTCGCGGAATCCGGCGTGGCCAGGCAGCACGCGGCCTGGCCCTGGGGCGCGTCGAGCTTGTAGTTGTCGTAGCTGTAGCGCACGAAGAAGCTGTCCCGCGTGCCCGCCTTGTGGTCGAGGCGCATCGTGAAGGCGTGGTCCTTCACTTCCCGGTTCGCCGTGGACGTGTAGTTGTCGAAGTTGCCGGTGCCGTTCGGCAGCGGGTAGATGCTGGCCACGTTGTGTCCGACCTGGTTGAGGCGGCTCGGCGGGATGATGTTTCCCGGGAACGGATCGCGCAGGAACTGCGGGTTCGTCCCGCTCACGGGCCGGCTCGGGTCGAAGGCCGGGTTGAGGCGGGTCGTCAGGGGATCGTAGATGGGGATCAGGTTCCCGCGCAGGTCCCGGTAATCGCTGAAGTCCCCGCGCCGGGTCTTTTCGGTGGGCACCGTGTTGACGAAGGTCAGCCCGCGGCTCTCCTTGAGCCCGGCGTAGTCGACGAAGAAGAACGTCTTGTTCTTCATCACGGGCCCGGAGAGCGAGAACCCATACTGATGGCGGTCGAGCGGCGGCTTCTTCGCGGGCGCCTTCGCGAAGAAGTTCCGCGCGTCGAACAC
>QHVJ01000055.1 GCA_003222275.1 Acidobacteriota bacterium
GGCTCGTCGTCGGCGGCATGGAGAAGGTCTACGAGATCAACCGGAACTTCCGCAACGAAGGCATCTCGGCCATGCACAACCCCGAGTTCACGATGCTGGAGTTCTACACCGCGTGCTTCGACGTCGGCGACGTGATGGCGGTGACCGAAGAGCTGGTGGCGGCCGCGGCGCAGCGCGTCTCCGAAGGGCGTCCCGTCGTCTACAAGGGGCGGGAGGTCGCCTTCGCGCGCCCGTTCGCCCGCGTGACCATGAAGGACGCCATCGCCGCCGCGGCCCGCCAGGCCGGCCTGGACCTCCCGCGCGCCGTCCTCGACCGCCCCGCGGCGCTCGAGGAGTGGACGCGGTCCGACGCGCTCCGGGGCCGGCACAACGCCAAGGGCGCCGAGCTGTCGAGGGAGAGGTATGCCGGTCTCTCCCATGGCAAGCGGGTGGCGCAGCTCTTCGAGGACCTGGCCGAGGGCGGGTTCTGGGACCCGACCTTCATCGTCGACTATCCGGTGGAGGTGTCGCCGCTGTCCAAGGCGCGGCCCGACGACCCGTCGGTCACCGAGCGCTTCGAGCTCTACGCGGCGGGCATGGAGATCGCCAACGGCTTCTCGGAGCTGAACGACCCTCTCGAGCAGCGCCGGCGCTTCCTCGACCAGCTCCAGGAGCGCGAGCGCGGCGACCTCGAGGCCCACCGCATGGACGACGACTACGTCCGCGCCCTCGGCCACGGATTGCCGCCGACCGGCGGCTGCGGCGTCGGCATCGATCGGCTCGCGATGATCCTGACCGACTCGCCCTCCATCCGCGACGTCATCCTGTTCCCCCATATGCGCCCGGAGGGCGGACGGTAGTTGCCGTACGAACTCCTCATCGCGCTGCGGTACCTGACGGCCAAGCGCAAGCAGGCGTTCATCTCGATCATCTCGGCGATCTCCGTGCTGGGGGTCGTGGTCGGAGTGATGGCCCTCATGGTCGCCCTCGGCCTCATGACCGGCCTCCAGAAAGAGATCCGCAGCAAGATCCTGGGCACCACCTCGCACATCAGCCTCTTCCGCAGCCGGGGAGAAGGCTTCGACGACTACCGCCAGGTGGTCGAGCGCGTGCGCCACCTCCCGCACGTGCTGGGCGCCGCGCCCGCCGTGTACGGCAAGGGCATCGTCGCCAGCGCCGCCGGCTCGGACCTCGCGACGTTCAAGGGCATCGTGCCGGAGGAGGAGAGGACGGTCACCGACATCGGCTCGCAGGTCGAGGGGGGATCGCTCGAGGCGCTCGCCGCGCCGTCCTCCGACGGCCTGCCCCCGATCCTTCTCGGCCACGAGCTGGCGAGCAAGCTCGGCGTCGGCCCCGGCGACATCGTGAGCGTCACCTCGCCGCGGGGGCGGCTGTCGCCGATGGGCCTGCTCCCCCTCGTGAGCAAGTTCAAGGTGGCGGGGGTCGTGCGGAGCGGCCTCTACGAGTTCGATGCGGGCTGGGCCTACATGTCGCTGCCCGCGGCGCAGCGCCTCTTTGCGGACAGCGACCGCGCCTCTCTCGTCGAGCTGCGCGTCGACGACATCTACGCCGTGCGCAGGATCTCGAGCGAGATCCGCGCCGCCCTCGGCGACGAGTACATCCCCAGCAACTGGATCGACCTCAACCAGAGCCTTTTCTCGGCCCTGTGGCTCGAGAAGATGGCGATCGGCATCACGATCGGCCTCATCGTGATGGTCGCCGCCCTCAACATCGTGGCCACCCTCATCCTCATGGTGATGGAGAAGCACAAGGACATCGCGATCCTCGTCTCGATGGGCGCGTCCCGCGGCGCCGTGACCCGGATCTTCATGCTCCAGGGCACGATCATCGGGGCGGCGGGCACGATGGCGGGAGCGATCCTCGGCTGGGGGGCCTGCCAGGTGCTGGACCACTTCCGACTGCTCCGGGTGCCGGTCGACGTCTACCAGATCTCCTACGTGCCCTTCACGCTCCTGCCCGGCGATGCCGCGACCGTCGTCGTGGGGGCGGTACTCACCTGCTTCCTGGCCACGGTCCATCCCGCCCGCGCCGCCGCCCGCCTCGATCCCGCCGAGGCCCTCCGGTACGAGTAGCGATGGCCCTTCAACGCAGAGAGCGCAGAGAACGCAGAGAAACGAATCAAAGATGATGTTTTCCTCTCTGCGGCCTCTGCGGAACCTCTGCGGCCTCTGCGTGGAAAGGCCGAGCGTTGGCTGAGCCGGTGGTCGTCGCGGAGGGGATCGTCAAGGGCTACCGCACGCCCGCCGGGTACGTGCCCGTGCTCGAAGGGCTGGACCTGCAGGTGCAGCCGCAGGAGATGCTCGCGATCACGGGGGCCTCGGGGGTGGGAAAGTCGACGCTGCTCCACGTGCTGGGAACACTCGACCGTCCGGAGTCGGGGCGGCTCGCCCTCGAGGGCGAGGACGTCCTCGGCCTCCCGGAGGACCGCCTGCGCCGGCTCCGGAACCGCGTCCTCGGCTTCGTCTTCCAGTTCCACCACCTGCTGCCCGAGTTCAGCGCGCTCGAGAACGTGATGTTGCCCGCCCTCATCGCGCGTCTCCCGACACCAGAGGCCAGGCGGCGCTCCGAGGGGTTGCTCGACGAGCTGGGCCTCGCCACCCGCGGCCACCACCGCCCGGGCGCGCTCTCCGGCGGCGAGCAGCAACGGGTGGCGGTGGCCCGCGCCCTCGTCCAGTCGCCCCGGATCCTGCTCGCCGACGAGCCGACCGGGAACCTCGACCAGGAGACGGGGGACAGACTGCACGGCCTCCTCCGGCGTCTCAACCAGGAGAAGGGGATCACGGTGGTCGTCGTGACGCACAACGAGCGCCTGGCCGCCGCCTGCGACCGCCGGCTTCGGCTTGAAGCGGGCCGGCTACAAGCCGCGCGGGGCTAGAGTGTTTTTGGGCTAGAATCGGTCGGGGGGTCCTGAGGCTAAGTGTTTGAACGTTATACGGAGCGTGCCCGTCGGGTGATCTTCTTCGCCCGCTACGAAGCCAGCCAACTGGGCAGCAACTCGATCGAGACGGAGCACCTCCTCCTCGGCCTCATCCGCGAGGGCAAGGGGCTGACCTCCCGCATCTTCTCCAAGAGCCACCTCTCGATGGAGTCCATCCGCAAGGAGATCGAGGGCCGGGCGCTCTACCGCGACAAGGTGTCGACCTCCGTCGACATCCCGCTCTCCCCCGAGAGCAAGCGCACGCTCGGCTACGCCTCCGAGGAGGCGGAGCGGATGCTCCACAACTACATCGGCACCGAGCACATCCTCCTCGGCCTCATGCGGGAGGAGAAGTGCGTCGCCGCCGCCATCCTCGCCGAGAAGGGCATGCGCCTCTCCGCGGTCAGGGAGGACATCGTCCAGCTCCTGAACGAGAAGGCGAACATCGGGAAGACCAAGGAGACCCCTCTCCTCTCGGAGTTCTCGCGCGACCTGACCGAGGCCGCCGCCCGCGGGGCCCTCGACCCTCTCGTCGGGCGCGACGACGAGCTGGCCCGTATCGTCCAGGTCCTCTGCCGCCGCACCCGCAACAACCCGGTCCTCATCGGCGAGCCCGGTGTAGGCAAAACGGCCCTGGTCGAGGGGCTCGCCAATAAAATCGTCCAGGGCGACGTGCCCGTCTACCTGGCCGAGAAGCGGATCCTCGCCCTCGACATCTCGCTCATCGTGGCGGGGACCAAGTACCGCGGCCAGTTCGAGGAGCGGCTCAAGACGATCATGCGGGAGCTGACCGAGAGCCACAACATCGTGATCTTCATCGACGAGCTCCACACCCTCGTGGGCGCCGGCTCGGCCGAGGGCTCGCTCGACGCCGCCAACATCCTCAAGCCCGCGCTGTCCCGCGGCGAGATCCAGTGCATCGGGGCCACCACCCCCGCCGAGTACCGGAAGTACATCGAGAAGGACCGCTCGCTGGAGCGGCGCTTCCAGGCGGTGAAGGTCGCCTCCCCGACCGAGGAGGAGACGATCCAGATCCTGCGCGGGATCAAGGACCGCTACGAGAAGTTCCACCACGTCGCGTACGAGGACGCCGCCCTCGAGGCCGCCGTCTACCAGTCGAGCCGCTACATCACCGACCGCTTCCTGCCCGACAAGGCCATCGACCTCCTCGACGAGGCGGGGAGCCGGGTGAAGCTCCGTGACGCGTCGTCCCTGGAGGAGGCGCCGGAGTTCTCGCGCAAGATACGCGTGGTCGTGGACAGGGGCGAGGGCCTCGGCGGCACGTTCTTCCGGGACGAGGAGGTCGCGCAGCGCGAGAACCTCCAGATCGTCCGCGAGCACTGGGACATGGGCAGCCCGGGCACGAACGCCGTCACCAAGAGCGACATCGACGACGTGGTGTCGAAGTGGACGGGCATCCCCATCACCGCGGTCAAGGAGGAGGAGTCGGCCAAGCTCCTGCGCATGGAGGAGGAGCTGCACCGGCGGATCATCTCCCAGGAGAGCGCGATCAGCGCCGTCGCCCGCGCCATCCGTCGCACGCGGGCCGGCCTCAAGAACCCGAACCGGCCGGTCGGCTCGTTCATGTTCCTCGGTCCGACGGGGGTGGGGAAGACCGAGGTCGCGCGCAGCCTGGCCGCGTTCCTGTTCGGGAGTGAGCGGGTGTTTATTTGTTTTGATATGTTTGAGTATATGGAGAAGTATTTGGTCTTTAAGCTCATTGGCTTGTTTTTTGGCTACGTCGGCCACGAGGAGGGGGGCCAGCTCACCGAGCGCGTGAAGCGGAACCCCTACTCGGTGGTGCTCCTCGACGAGATCGAGAAGGCCCACCCCGACGTCTTCAACGTGCTCCTCCAGGTGTTCGAGGACGGGCACCTCACCGACGGCCTCGGCAACACCATCGACTTCAAGAACGCGATCATCATCATGACCTCCAACATCGGCGCCCGGTTCATCGAGAAGAAGGGGCGCATGGGCTTCGCCTCCGGCCAGCCCAAGGACACCGCCCAGAGCGTCAACGAGATGGTGATGGGCGAGGTGAAACGCACCTTCAACCCCGAGTTCATCAACCGGGTGGACGAGATCATCATCTTCGACGCGCTGACCGACGAGGACCTCTCGCGCATCACGCGGCTCCTCGTGGACCAGCTCAACGCCAACTTGAAGGAGAAGGGGATCACGGTCTCCATCAAGGACGACGGCATCGACTGGCTGCTCCAGAAGACCCTGCACGACCGCTCGTATGGCGCGCGGCCGCTGCGGCGGGCCATCCAGCGCCACATCGAGGACGCGCTGTCGGAGGCCTTCATCCGGGGGCAGATCCGGCCGCAGCGGCCGATCGAGATCGGCGTGCAGGACGGCGCGCTGTGGTATTGGCAGGACGGCCGCGGGGGCGCCCTCTCGCCATGACGCCGCCGCTCGCGGCCATCCTCGTGGCCGTCCTCGCGCTCGCGGTGCCGGCCGCGCGCGGAGCCTCCGCCCAGGAGGCCCCGCCGCCGGGTCCACCGGCGACGCCGCCGGGGCCACCGCAAGCCCCCCCGGCGCAGGAAGCGGCTCCGCCCGCCGCGGAGGAGGCCGGGTCCGAAGACGCCGCCCCGGTGGCGCGCGTCGAGGTGGCCAACAACCAGTACATCCCGCGCGAGACCCTGCTCTTCTACGTCTCCACGAAGGCGGGCGACCGCTACGACGAGCGACGCCTGCGCGACGACTTCCGGCGGCTGTGGGACGCGGGCTTCCTGGAAGACCTCGTCCTGGACGTGCAGAACTCGCCGCAGGGCAAGGTCGTCACCTTCCGGGTCCAGGAGCGCAAGCGCGTCCAGATCGTGGACTACCGCGGCAGCAAGGACCTCACCACGACCAACATCGAGGACGAGCTCAAGAAGCGCGAGGCCACCCTGCGCGTCGACACCTTCTACGACGTCGCGAAGGCGCGCCGGGTGGAGGCGGTGATCAAGGAGATGCTGGCGGAGAAGGGCCGTCCCTTCGCCACCGTGAAGATCGACGCGAAGCCGATCGGCGCCGCCGGGCAGCAGGTCTCCTTCGTCATCGACGACGGGCCCAAGGCGAAGGTCAAGAAGATCGATTTCACCGGCAACCGGGCCTTCTCCGACGGCGCCCTGAAGAAGACCATGAAGAAGATCAAGCCCGCCGGCTTCTGGAACCTCAGCTGGCTCGGGGGCAAGAGCACCTACACCGAGGACAAGTGGTCCGGCCACGAAGGCGACCTTTCCCGGCTCCAGGACTTCTACCTCAACCACGGCTACGTCACCGCCACCGTCGGCGAGCCGAAGATCACCTACGTCGACGGCGGGGGCAAGGGCAAGAAGGCGAAGAAGTGGGCGACGCTGGAGATCCCGGTCTCCGAGGGCGACCAGTACCGCGTGGGGGACGTGAAGTTCGACGGCCTCACCGTTTTCAAGGAAGAGGGCATTCGGCCCCTGTTCAAGCTGCACACGGGTGAGATCTACAACGAGTCGCGGCTCAAGAAGGGCTTCGACAAGCTGCGCGACGCGTACGGCGCCCAGGGCTATTTCCAGTTCACCGGGTATCCCAAGCGCACCCCCGACCCCAAGCGCAAGGTCGTGGACGTCACCCTCACGATGGACGAGGACAAGCGCTACTACGTGGGACGGATCCTCTTCACCGGCAACGACACCACGCGGGACAAGGTGATCCGCCGCGAGGTGTACATGAACGAGGGCGACGTGTTCAACACGGAGGCCCTCAAGCTCTCCATCCGCCGGATCAACCAGCTCGGCTACTTCAAGCCGATGGAAGGACCGCCCAGCATCGCGCCCAGCTCGCTCGGCGAGGAGAAGCTCGACGTCACCTTCAAGGTCGACGAGCAGAACCGCAACCAGTTCACGTTCGGGGGCGGAGTGAGCGGGCTGGAGGGGACCTTCCTCAACGCCTCGTTCTCCACCGCCAACTTCCTGGGCCTCGGCGAGACCTTCCAGATCTCGGCCCAGACCGGCGCCCGGACCAAGAACTACCAGATCGCGATCACCGAGCCGTACCTCTTCGATCGGCCGATCACCGCCGGCATCGACCTGTTCAAGCAGAAGCTCATCATCCCGACCCTGAGCAACCTCGTCGGCTACACGCAGGAATCGACGGGGGCCAGCTTCGTGTTCGGGCTGCGCCTGAAGCGCTTCAACCAGCTCTTCACCAGCTACTCCTACCGCATCGTGAACATCGCGGGCCTGTCGGCGGCGCTGGGCGGGATCATCGATCCCACCAGCCCGACCTTCGACCCCTTCTTCTTCGGCGAGGAGGGCAAGCGCAAGGAGAGCACGTTCACGCCGTCCTTCGTGCACAACACGGTGGACAACCCGTGGACGCCGCGCAGCGGTCTCAAGTACACCTTCACCACCCAGTTCGCGGGGGGCCCGCTCAAGGGGACCCTGGACTACCTCCGGCCCGAGGTGGAGGTGATCCTCTACATCCCGCACACCAAGCGCACCGCCCTCGGCCTGCGCGGCAACGTGGCCATGATCCGGCCGTACGCGAACACGGCCAAGGTCGACCCCGCCACGGGTCGCAATACCCTGCCCATCTACCAGCGGTATTTCCTGGGTGGGGAGACCGAGATCCGTGGCGTGAACATCCGCACGGTGGGCCCCATCGACAGCGAGAACCACTTGATGGGCGGCAACAAGAAGGCGCTGTTCAACGCCGAGTACTACATCGACATCATGGGCCCCCTCCGGGCCGTGCTGTTCTTCGACGCCGGCCAGGCCTTCCTGGAGGGAGAGAAGATCGACATCAAGAAGTTCCGCACCTCGACCGGGATCGAGATGCGCTTCATCATGCCCGTGCTCAACGTGCCGTTCCGCCTCATCTACGCCTTCAACCCGAACCGCGATTCCTTCCAGCCGAAGTCGGCCTTCAAGTTCGCGGTCGGGACCACCTTCTAAGGTCTAAGGAGAAGACATGATCAAGACGTTTGTCCCCGTCCTGTTCCTCGTCGCGGCCGCCCTCGGGGCCCAGGAGCCGGCGCCCGCCGCGGCGGCCGCCGGCGTGCGGAACCCGCGCATCGCCGTGATCAACATGGAGACGATCTCCTCCGAGAGCATCATGGGCAAGGGCTACGCGGCCCAGATCCAGGGCCTCGAGAGGGAGATCCAGACCGAGGGCACCAAGAAGCAGGCCGAGCTGGCCAAGATGGACGCCGCCATCAAGGCGCTCCAGGACGAGCTCGACAAGCAGGCGGCGGTGCTGAGCCCCGAGGCCGCCGAGCGCAAGCGCCAGGACATCGTGAAGAAGACACGCGAGCGCCAGGCCTACGTCGAGGACGGCCAGCAGGAGCTGCAGCGGATGCGGGACCAGGCCGAGCAGAGGGCCCAGGGGCTGAACAACGAGTTCCAGCAGAAGATCAAGCCCCACATCGACGCCGTGGCCAGGGAGAAGGGGCTCGACATCATCCTCACGAGCCAGGTCGCGCTGACGCTGAACCGCGACTTCGACATCTCGCGCGACGTGATCACCAAGGCCGACGCCGCCGAGCGCGCCGCCCAGGCCGCGAAGCCCGCGGCGGCTCCCAAGCCCGCGGCGTCGGCGCCGTCGGCCGCCGCGCCCGCTCCCGCGGCCCCGGCCCCCAAGCCGACGCCGACGCCGACCCCACAGCCGTAGGTGGAGCCGGCCCCCCGCGCGATCGACGTCGCCGTCCTGGTCCGCCAGATTCCCACGCAGTATCCGTTCGTGCTGGTCGACCGGGTGGTGGAGCACGATCCCGGGGGGCGGCTGGTGGCGATCAAGAACGTCACCGGCTCCGAGGAGTTCTTCGAGGGCCACTTTCCGGGAGCTCCGGTCATGCCGGGCGTGCTCCTCATGGAGAGCCTCGCCCAGGCGGCGGGGATCTGGCTGCTGAACAACGCGAAGGATCCCCGGGGGCTCGAAGTCCACGTCGTCGGCATCGACCAGGCGAAGTTCCGGCGCCCGGTCCTGCCCGGGGACCAGCTACGGCTCGAGATCACCGTGCTCCGGCGGCGGGGACCGCTCTGCCGCGTGCGGGGCGACGTGAAGTCGGGCGAGAACCGGGTCGCCGAGGCCAACCTCCTCCTTCGGGTCGCTTCCCTGGAGCCACCGGAGGTCGATCCGACGGCTCGGGTCGCATCGGGGGCGGTGTTGGGGCCACGGGTGCAGATAGGTCCCTACTCGGTCGTGGGGCCGCGCGTGCGCATCGGGGCGGGCACCGTCCTCGCGTCCCATGTCGTCGTGGACGGCGACACGGAGCTCGGGGCCGACAACCACCTCTATCCGTTCTGCTCGGTCGGTCTCGCCCCCCAGGACAAGAAGTACCACGGCGAGCACACCCGGCTCGTCATCGGGGACCGCAACGCCGTGCGCGAGTTCGTGACCATCCAGCCCGGCACCGGCGGCGGGGGCGGGCTGACCCGCATCGGCTCCGACAACCTCTTCATGGCCTATGCGCACGTGGCCCACGACTGCCTCGTCGGCAACCACACCATCTTCGCCAACGGAGCCACCCTCGCCGGCCACGTGGAGGTGGCGGACTGGGCCACGATCGGCGCCTACTCCGGCGTGCACCAGTTCTGCCGCGTCGGCACCCACGCTTTCGTGGGCGGCTACACGGTGGCGACCAAGGACGTGCTGCCGTACTCCAAGACGGTCGGCAACCGCGCCTGCATCTACGGCGTGAACACCATCGGGCTCACGCGCCGGGGCTTCGCGACCGAGACGATCGCCGCGATCCGGCGCGCCTTCCGCGTGCTCGTCCAGAGCCGCCTCAACACCAGCGAGGCGGTGGCGCGGCTGGAGGCGGAAGGGTCGCCGCATCCGGAGGTGCGCGGGCTCATCGAGTTCATCCGGGGAGCGCGGCGCGGCGTGATCCTGAAGCGCCACCTCCGCCACCGGGTGTCCGAGGAGGCGTGAGCCCGCCGCCGCTCGGGCTCATCGCCGGCAACGGGCGCTTCCCCTTCCTCGTGGCCGCCGCCGCCCGGCGAGCCGGACGCCGCGTGATCGCGGTGGCGGTGAAGGAGGAAGCCTCGCCGGACCTGGCCGGAAGCGTCGACGAGATGCACTGGGTCGGCCTCGGCCAGCTCGGCCACTGCATCGAGGTCCTCAAGGCCGGGGGTGTGAGCGAGGCGGTGATGGCCGGGCAGGTCCAGCATCGGCGCATCTTCTCGGGCATCGTCCCCGACCTGAAGCTGGCGGCCGTCCTCGTGCGGCTGGCAGTGAAGAACACCGACAGCCTCATCGGCGGCGTCGCCGACGCTCTCTGGCGGGAGGGCATCACCCTCCTTCCTTCCACGGCGCTGCTCGCGGACCAGATGGCGACCGCGGGCGCGATGAGCCGGCGCAAGCCCGGAGGCGACGAACGCAAGGACATCGCCTACGGCGTGAAGGTGGCGCGCGCGCTCTCGGCCCTCGACCTCGGCCAGACGGTGGTGATCAAGGACCGGGCCGCGGTCGCCCTGGAAGCGATGGAAGGCACGGACGAGGTGATCCGGCGCGCCGGGCGGCTGGCGGGGGCCGGGACGACGGTGGTGAAGCTGGCCAAGCCTCGCCAGGACATGCGCTTCGATGTCCCGGTGGTAGGGACCCGGACCCTGGAGGCCATGCGCGAGGCGGGGGCGCGCACGCTGGCGGTGGAGGCGGGCCGGACGCTGCTGCTCGACCGCGCGGCCGTCCTCGCCGCGGCCGATGCCGCGGGGACCGCTCTCTGGGGTATCGGTCCCGAAGCGATGGGAGACGAGTGACCGTCCGCGTGGGCGTCGTCGGAGTCGGCGCCCTCGGCCAGCACCACGCCCGCGTGTACGCCGACCTGCCGGGCGCGACTCTCGCCGGCATCTACGACGCGGACCCGTCCCGTGCCGCCGAAGTCGCGGCCCGCCACGGCGTGCCGGCATTCCGCCAATTGCGGGAACTGACGGACGCGGCCGACGCAATCTCAGTTGCGGTCCCCACCGTGGAACACCACCGGGTGGCCCGGACGCTGCTCGAAGCAGGCAAGGACGTCCTCGTCGAGAAGCCGATGACGGCCGGTCTGGCGGAGGCGGAGGACCTGATCGGGCTGGCCAGCGAGAAGGGGGCGGTCCTGCAGGTCGGGCACATCGAGCGGTTCAATCCGGCCGTCGACGCGCTGCGCAAGGCGGCCCTCCAGCCCCGGTTCATCGAGGTCCATCGCCTCAGCCCGTTCTCGCCCCGCAGCCTCGACGTCGACGTCGTGCTCGACCTGATGATCCACGACCTGGACATCGTCCTCTGCCTCGACGGCTCCGGGGCGGTGCAGGTGGATGCAGTGGGCATCCCCGTCCTCACGTCGAAGGTGGACATCGCCAACGTGCGCTTGCGCTTCGCGTCGGGCCTCATCGCCAATCTCACCGCCAGCCGTGTTTCGGCCGAAAAGGTCCGCAAGTTCCGGGTGTTTTCCCCGAAAACGTATATCTCGGTAGATTTCGCAGCTCGATCGGCACAGGTTTATCGTCTGGTTCAAGGGGAGGGCGGGCCGGAGATCACGACCGAACGGACGTCCGCGCCCGACGAGGAGCCACTCCGGCGACAGCTCGCGGCCTTCGTGGCGGCCGTCCGTGACCGAGCCGCGCCGATGGTGACCGGAGCCGACGGCTTGAGGGCGCTGACCCTGGCCCATACGGTTCTCGCGCGGATGACGGAGTCAGCGTAGAATACGTAGGCCTATCTCCCTCCGGGTGGGGGTTTTAGTCGGGGCGGCATCCCAGATCTTGTGACACCAAGGCCAGACCCCCCGACATCTAGATTCGGACCCCACTTTGGCGCGATTCATGTTATGGTTTGTTGTCGGATTCGGGGACTGAGTTAGCCATGGGCCGCTTCGACCAGCGCCAGGGCTTCCTGATGTCCGCGATCGTGCACCTGATGATCATGATGGCGCTCATCAACCGAGTGACGAACCGGGAGAAGGTCAAGGACCCGGTGGCGAGCGTCGGCCCCGTCAAGGAGCATATCTTCATGCCTTCGCGTGAGTTGCTGCGGCAGCTTGCGCCGCCGCCGGCGCATCGGACTCCTGCCCCGGCCCCGACGCCGCCCCCGGTGCAGGCCCGGCCCAAGGACCGGATCAGCATCGGGCCGCCCTCGACCGACAGGGCCAAGGTGCTCGAGCTGCGGCGGGAGGACGACCTGACGAAGGTGCCGAAGGGCAAGCCCAACGCGCTTCCGTCTGCGCTGCCGACGGCGGCCCCGGCCGTCGCCGCCTCATCGCCGGCACCGGTTCCAGGCACGAACGCCCCAGTCCGGCAGGCGGAGGGGCTACGGCTTCCGAGCGGGCTCAACGGGCCGGCTCCCGGGGACGGGGGTTCCCGAGCGGGTGGCGCCAGTCCCCGGCCGACCCTGGCCGAGTCGCTCCGGAACCTCGACCAGCGGCTGGCCGACGTCGGGCCGCGCGGCATCGAGAGTGGGACCGGCCAGCAGATGGGGCCGCTCTTCTTCGATCCCGAAGGGGCCGATTTCACCGTCTGGATCAACCATTTCAAGAACGAGGTCTACCGCAACTGGATCGTGCCGCAGGCGGCCCTGCTGGGCTTTCGCGGCCACGTGGACCTGGAGTTCTCGGTGGAGCGGGACGGGACGCTCAGCGATTTGAGGATGCTCAAGTCTTCCGGCACGCCTGCCCTCGACCGGGCCGCGGCGAATGCGCTGATGGGCAGTCGTCTGCTGCCCCTGCCTCGCGATTTCGGCCCTCCGCGAGTCACCATGCAGGTAACGTTCTTCTACAACCAGGGGCCGCAGGGTTGACCGCGGACGGCAGTCGCCGCCCGCCGCGCGGACCCTCCCCGCGGCGGGCACCCCACCGAAAGGGACCGCGCTCGATGGCGGCCGCCCTCGTGGCGACCGTGGCCGTTACCATGGGTCTGGGCGCCACCTGCCGCACGGCGCCGCCTGCTCACCCGCGGCCACCCTCGGCGCCAGCGGCGCCGGCTGCCGCCCCCGTCACGATCGCGCCGCCCGTCATCCGCGTCGGCGTCCTCCCGGACGTGCCGCGCAGCTCCATCGGCGCCGATTCCGGCGTGGTGGTCCGCGGCGTCGCCGCCCAGGGCGTGCCGAGCGACCGGCAGGTGGCGCGCGCGACCTTCGTCGGGGTAGGGGAGGCCGTCCGCCTCGTCGAGACAGGGGAGCAGTTCAGCTCCGTGACGCTTTTCCCGGTCCGCCCGGAGGAGACGCTGCTCGTCGAGGCGACCCCTTACCGCGGGATCCTCGAGGTCCGGGTGGGGGCGCCGGGCACCGTGACCGTCGTCAACGTGCTCAACCTAGAGGACTACCTGAGGGGTGTCGTCCCGAACGAGCTCTCGCCGACGGCGTTCGGGGAGCTGGAGGCCCTGAAGGCGCAGGCGGTGGCGGCCCGCACGTACGCCCTGCGCAACATGGGGCAGTTCGCGGCGAAGGGCTACGACATCTGTGCCACACCCGCCTGCCAGGTGTATCGGGGCAAGTCCACCGAGAACCCGCTCTCCGACCAGGCCGTGGAGGAGACGCGCGGTATGACGGCGGCGTACCGGGGCCAGCTCATCAACGCCCTCTATACATCGACCTGCGGCGGCCACACGGAGGACGGCGGCAACATCTTCGACGGGGAAGAGCTGCCCTACCTGCGCGGCGTCGTCTGCTCTCCCGAGCAGGTCGCGTGGTCCACGATCCGGACGAGGACCCCCCCGGTCTCCCTCGGCGAGGAGCCCGGCCTCACTCGCGAGGCGGCGCTGCTGGTGTCGCTCGACGTGCTCCCGCCCGCGCTGTACTCGGCTTCCGCCCTCCAGGCGAGCGCCACCGAGGACGAGGCACGCGGGTGGGTGAGCCGGCTCGTCGCCGCCCTGCACCGCAAGGGATGCGACGTGGCCGCCGAGGGAAGCGTCGACCACCGCGGGCCCTTCGTGCGCCACCTCGTGGGTGCGCTGTGCTGGGACGAGCGCGCCCAACGCCTGCTCGCTCCGGGCGACCCCGACTACCTCCTGAAGGTGGAGGACCGTGCCGAGCTCGGCGGTGAGGCGGAGCGCATGGCCGCGGCGCTGCTGATCTCGGAGGACATCCTGTCGCCCCTCCCGGACAACACCCTCCGCCCCCGGGCGGCCCTCACGCGCGCCCAGGCGGTCGGGATGCTCGCGCGGGTGGCCGAGCGGGCGGGTGCCCCGGGGATCGTCACCGCCGAGTTCCGCGAGGCGCGGGCCGGCGCCCTGACCGTGGACGTCGGCGGCACCGCAGAGTCGCACCCGATCGATCCGGCGGTGCGGCTCTTCCGCGATCTCGACGGGACGCGGGTCGCGTCGTCGGAGTTGAGCGTGGTGGCCGGGGACAAGGTGCGCTACGTCGTCCAGGGCGGGCAGGTCACGTTCCTGGAAGGCGAGCAGAGCCGCCGGGGGACGGCCGCCGACAAGACCTCGCGCGTCTACCGGTGGGAGGTGCGCGAGAGCCCCAGCGAGCTGAAGACGGCCCTGGCCCGCTACGGAGACGTGGGCACGCCCACCGACCTCCTCCCGCGACGCCTCGGCGTGTCCGGCCGCGTGATCGAGATGGCGGTGACGGGCACGGGCGGTGAGCTGGTGCTGAAGGGACTTCAGGTGCGGTGGGGCCTCGGCCTGCGCGAGAACCTCTTCGTCGTGGACCGTGAACGCGACGCCGAGGGGGCCGTGGAGCACTTCGTCTTCACCGGCAAGGGCTGGGGCCACGGTGTCGGCCTCTGCCAGGTGGGGGCGTTCGGCATGGCCCAGTCCGGCTCGTCCTTCGACACCATCCTGCGCCATTACTACACGGGCATTCAGCTCGAACGGTCCTATTGAGCCGGCCCGAGCCCGCGCTCGCCGGCGAGCCGTTTTCGGGAACCCCACACTCCCTTTGAGACAATAGGAGGTGCCGGCCCATTGGGGCAGGCCCTGGTGTGCCGGTTTCTGGGGGAGGCAGGCGATGTTTCGACGCGCGATGATGGTGGCCGCGGCCCTGGCCGCGCTGTCCCTGGGCGCCTGCGGCGGCTCGGGCACGACCACGTCGCCGACGGCCTCGCCGACACCGACGGCCACCCCCGTCGTCACGATCGTCACCAACCCGCCCGAGGCTCCGATCACCGCCTCGACCGATCCCGGCTATCAGTGGGCGACGTCGTTCTCATTGACCTTGACGGAGAGCGCGGGGGTCGCGGTCAACATCCGGTCGGTCAACGCGAACCTGCAGCAGGCGGCGGGGGGCATCGTCGTGACCCCGCCCACCGGCCTCGCCGAAGCGTTCCGGTACGAGGTCAAGTCCCCGGGCAACCGGCTCGCGGCGAGCGGTACGCTCACGATCGGCTTCACGTTCCTCTACACCCTCCCCCAGCCCGGGGAGGAAGCGCTCGTGACGGTCACGCTGAACCTCTACGACGACTCCGGCAACGCGCACCCGCAAACGGTCCAGGTCAAGGTCGTGTAGAGTGGGACCGTGCTGGCCCTCGTCGTCTCCGCCATCATTCCCGCCATGCTCGCGGCCGCTCCGCCATCGCCCGGTCCGGCCCGGACGCTCCGGAGCGCCGTCAGCGTAGCGTCCGTCGGCGGCCAGCCGCGAGCCATCGCCGTCGGCGACTGGAACGGAGACGCCAAGCTCGACCTGGCCGTCGTCAGCACGGCGCCGGACGCGGTCGAGATCCTGATCGGCGCCGGCAACGGGGCCTATGCCAGCGCGGGCACGCTGGGCGTGGGTCGGGCCCCCGCCGCCATCGTGGCCGCCGACCTCAACTCCGACGGCAAGGTCGACCTCGCCGTCGCCAACCACGACTCCAACGACGTCACCATCCTGCTCGGCGACGGCTCCAACTTCCATCCCGGACCGACGGTGAGCGCGGGCGGAATCGGGCCGGTGTCCATTCGCGCGGGCGACTTCAACGGCGACGGTGCGGTCGACCTGGCCGTGCTGAACGGGACGTCCGCCGACGTCGTGCTCCTGCTCGGGAACGGAGCCGGCAGCTTCGCGGCGGGGCCGCCGCTTCCCGTGGGCCGCCAGCCGGTATTCATGACGAGCGGGGACCTCGACGCGAGCGGGCTGCCCGACCTGGTCGTCGTCAGCCAGGGCTCGAACGAAGTCTTCGTCCTCACCAACACCGGAGGTGCGTTCGTCTCGTCCGTGGGGTTTGCGGTGGGCACCCACCCGTCCTCCGCCGCGATCGCCGACTTCAACCGCGACGGCAAACCCGACATCGCCGTCGCGAACGAGGGCTCGAACGACGTCACGCTCCTGCTGCGGAACGCCAGCGGGAGCTTCAACGCGGTGACCGTCCACACCGTAGGCCAGCGGCCGCTCTCGATCGCCGCCGGCGACTTCAACGGCGATTCCAACATCGACGTGGCCACCGCCAACTTCGACTCGAGCAACGTGTCCATCCTGCTCGGTGACGGCGCGGGCGGATTCGGGCCGGCGAGCGGGTATCCGGTGGGGGCGAACCCGCTCGTGGTGGCGCAGGGCGACCTCAACGGCGATGGCCGGCAGGACCTCGTGACCGCCGCGGTCGGTTCCGGCGGCGTGGCCGTCCTGCTCAACAACGGCACGGGCGCCTTCGGGGTGAATGCGAGCTTCACGGTGGGGACCCAGCCGATCTCGGCCGCGGTGGGGGACTTCAACCGGGACGGCGGCCTGGACATCGCGGTCGCGAACTACGGCTCCAACAACGTGTCCATCCTCCGGCGGGCGCAGCCGACGGGGTTCCTGGCCGCGAAGAGCCTGGCCTCGGGGGGCACGAAGCCGGCGTCCATCGCGGTCGCCGACCTCAACGGGGACGGGAGCCTGGACGTGGCGGTGGCGAACTCCGGGTCGAACAGCGTCTCGGTGTTCCTCGGCGACGGCGCGGGCGGTTTCGGCGCCCCCACGACCCTCGACACCGGGTTCGACCAGCCCGTCGCGATCGTCGCCGCGCGCCTGAACGGCGATGCGCGTCCCGATCTCGCGGTGGTGAACGAGGGCGCGGAGCAGGTCACGGTCCTGCTCGGGACCGACGGCGGCTTCAGCCAGGGCGGGGCGTTCAAGGTCGGCAAGAGCCCGTTTGCGATCGCCGCCGCGGACGTCACCGGGGACGGCAACACGGACCTCCTCGTCGTCAACGCGCAAAGCAACGATCTCTCCATCCTGGCGGGGGATGGGACCGGCCGCTTCAGCGCGGCGACGACCATCGGGGTGGGCGCGCGGCCGCTGGCGCTGGCGGTGGGCGACCTGAACCGCGACGGACGGCTCGACGTGGTCGTCGCCGACGGAGGCGCCGATCGCTTGACCGTCCTCCTGGGGGGCGCGAACGGCAGCCTCACGAAGGCCGCCGACGCCCGGACCGGCTCGCAGCCGCGCGCGATCGCCATCGGCGACTTCAACGGAGACGGCAAGCCGGACCTGGCGGTGGCCAATCAGGGCGCGAGCACGCTGTCGATCCTGATCGGCGACGGGACGGGTGTCTTCGGCGCTCCCACGGCGATCGGCACCGCGGCCGGCCCTTCCGCTCTCGTCGCCGCCGACTTCAACGGCGACGGGAAGCTCGACCTGGCGATCGTCAGCCAGGGCGCGGGCACGGTCACGGTCCTCCTCGGCCACGGCGACGGCACGTTCGGCTCCACGCCCTAGCCGGCCTTGCTTTTCCACGCAGAGGCCGCAGAGGAAGACGCAGAGGCCGCAGAGAACGAACAGAGAGGACGCGAAGAGCAA
>QHVJ01000430.1 GCA_003222275.1 Acidobacteriota bacterium
CTGGAAGTCGCTCGCCTCGTTCCGCCGCTGGGCCATCGCCCGCCGGAATCCGTCCTCGTCCTGGAGATAGATGACAACGCCCTCGACTCCCGTCGCCTCGACCACCGTCTTGCTGATGAACGGCAGCAGGCGCTTGAGGTCCAGCACGCGGGTCAGCATCTTGCTCGCCTCGCGCACCGTACGTTGGTAATTCGCGCGCGTGCGATAGACGTAGCGATCGAGGAGGCGCCGCGCGATGTCGCGCGTGGGGGGGACGATAATGATGACCAGACCGATTGTGACAAGAGCGAACGCGAGTTCGGCAAACGATAAGTGTCCAAACAGTCGAGGTCCAAAGAATAGAAGAAGTACGACACAAGGTATCGAAGAAACGATCGTCGCGATGGCCAGCGTGAGGCCGCTATGAAGCACAAGACGGAGATCCGTAATTCTGTGGCGAATCAAAGCGTGCCCGATTATTAAAACAAATGACAACGCGAAATAGGGACCGATCGCGCCGTACAATGAACGGCCTGTAATCCACGGCATGAGTACGTTGGTTATTATCCCGGCAATTCCTGGGATGATCATTCCAGCAGCCAAATACTGCAATTCGGCACGCGAGCGTCCGCGCGCAACTCGCCATTTGGATATGAACACTCCAATGGCCATCGCCCATGTCGTTACGATGAACAATGCGAAAGGTGAATAAAGTGGTCCTGGCTTACGCGACAAGGTATTTCCGATTTGAGATGGCTCAAAGACGATCAAATTAGTGGTGAGCGAAAGGAGACTCCAGAGAAGCCCGAAAGCGATCCATACGACTAGAACCCGTCGCGCTCGAATTCCTGCGAGAGGCGGGTATGCATGTATGAACGCGAGGAACATAACGGGAATCAAACTTCCAGCCGCAAAGCTAATCGGGACCGAAAGAGTGATTTGGGTGCCAGCGTGTGCCGCGGCTACACCTGTGGCCCAAAGCGCTGCGATAAGCGTGAAAGTGGTAAACCGGCGGTTGAGTTGTCGATCAGGCGAAGCCTTCCATACGAGAACGGCAAAGACAACGAGTAGGATCGGGACCACGAACGACCCGATGTGCGCCATTTCGTCCTATCTCGGTTGGCGCCGCGATTCCGTGTTAAGTGCGAGCGGCTCAGTCGCCTCTTCAGCGCGATCCGCGACTCCGAATTCAACTCTCGCAACTGTTCCTGATAGGGGCGCACGGGCGATCAACATAAGCCGAGCGCGATGGAAGTCGGCAATTTCCCGACAGATCGATAATCCGAGCCCCGTTCCGAACGGCTTGGTAGTGAAGAACGGTTGAAAGATCTTGGCCCTAATCGCTGGATCTACACCGGTTCCTTCATCGACGAAGTCGACTATGACCGCTTGGCCGCTATCTTTCGGGTAACAGCGAATTATGAGGGTCCCCCCGCTCGGCATCGATTCGATTCCGTTCTTAAGGAGATTGACGAAGAGCTGAATTAGCTGACTCGGATCACCGTTGATCTTAGGAACGTCCTGGGACGACTCGAGATTCACACGAACGCGGCTCTCCTCGGCCGCTGGCGCATGAATACTTACGATGTCCGCGAGAAGTGGTGATAACGCGACAGTACTGAGTTGGCCGTCTTCGCTCGGTGCCATCAATCGCAACCGGTCGGCAAGGCGGACAATTCGACCGACTTCGTGAGGTAATAACCTAACGGCGGTTTCTCTATATTCCGGATCATCGAATCTGTCGGGAAGCATGGATACAAAGTTCGATATAGCCGCAAGGGGGCTTCGGATTTCGTGAGCAATGCCGGCGTAGAAGCGCGCCATCATCGCTAGATGTTCAACACGGCGTTGGTTGCGCTCGAGGGCTTTAACTGTCGAGAGATCCGTGGCGACAGCGAGGGCACCTGTAATTTGACCCCTATCATCATGCAGGAGGGCGGTTGAGAGGACGACTGGTACCGGCCCCCGAGCATCTTGATCGATGCTCAATTCAATTTCGCGCGGTTGCCAAGAACCCGTTATCGCCATAGCGAGCGCCCAACCGATTTCTGAGGGAAGCCGGTGGAGCAGTTCGCCCAGCGCGCCCCGATCGAGAGCAAACAAACCTCGGGCCGCAGGGTTAAAGCTGGTAATCCGCCCCGCAACGTCAACTGCTACTACGGCGGACTGGAGCGACTCAAGAAGACGGTCTGAATATTCGAGCATCTGAATGCTCTGTCTGTACAGGAGAGAGTTTTCCAGAGAGATCGATGCGAGATCGGCAAGTGAGTCTATGAAATCAAGGTCCTGTTTGAAGTAAGCGTCGCCACTGCGCCGCGGGCCGAGTAAGACCACTCCTAGGAGAGCTCTTCTACGGGCGAGCACGATAACGACTTCGATACCTGCATTCCTCAACGAATCATAGGCCGCAGCTTGAGGCCCTTTCTCAGCATCTGGGCGTACGACGATCACCGCAGGTCTCGGGCCATCGACCAGTGTTATAGCGACACTGAAAAGCTTTGCGATCCCTTCCGTATCACTGAATAGCTCTTCCAGAGGGCCGTCCTCTAGAGGGCGTGCAGCCATAGAAAACGCTTCAGGCACGAAAGCGTCGTGGAGGATATCTCTCAGTTCTCTCCCGAGTTCGCTAGGTTGCATTAGATGGCTAAGCCGATGCGTGGCTTCGCGAAGCGCGGAGGAATGTTCGATACGGCCGCGATACAAATATGGGTCCAGCCAGCGACTAATCAATCGTTGGGCCGGTGTCGAAAGAATCGTCAGAACGACGACCCCGAGTATGATGAGAAAAGGCGGAACTTCGAGAAGGTGGTGCCAGTCCGGGACAAATGTTTGAAGGAAGAGGACGCTGCTTCCAGTAATGGCGGCGATGATCAAGGCCTGGGCAAGCCCCCGATGAACAACGAGCCGGAGGTCCATTAGACGATGCCGAATGATCGCGTGGCCAACGACCGCGACGAGTACGAGACCAAAATAAGGTCCAATCCAGCTATGCGTAGAGCGGCCGGTCACGAGCGGTAGAAAAAGGTTCGTCGCAATGCCGCCCGCGCCCGACGCAATGATTGCGGCGCCGAGATGCTGAAGTTGCGCTCTAGCAAGACCGCGGGAAGCTTTCCATTTTCGGAAGAGCAAAATAACGGCAATTATCCAAACAGTCAGAAAGTAAAAGAAGAACAGTGGATAGAAGGAACCTGACTGCCGCTGTAGTCCATGCGGCGTGATTATGTTGTCACGCACGACGAAGGGGGTTGCTAAGGAGACGACCGCAAGAGAAACTCCGATATAGCGCAACGCCATCCGGATTTCGCGCCTCGGCCAGTTACTTCTTGTCGGATAGACGTGCGTGAGCTCGAGGAACGCGAGCGGAATTAGCCCGGCGCTGGCAAAGGTGAATCGGCCCCACGCATTTAGATGCGACCCGCCCTGCAACCCTGCGACGCCGAGGACCCAGCATGCGACAAAGACTGTGAATGCGGTGAACGATTGATTAATTCGGCTTTGCGGTCGTGCACGCCATACGAATAAAGCCAGCGCAATGAGAATTGCAAAAAGGGCTAGAAGAAGAGCTTGAGCCACGCTTCTAGTCGGGCGTACTCAGGACCATCGCGACATGTGAGCCGCCAAGACTATGGGCATGTATTAAAACGTTTCGAACTCGGGCGCGACGAGCGTGGTTTGGAACATAGTCCAGATCGCATTGTGGGTCCGGTACGCGATAGTTGACCGTCGGAGGTATTACCTGAGTACGCAGACTCAAACATGCTGCGACAACTTGCATCGCACTACTAGCCGCTAAGGCCTGACCACACATCGACTTTAGCGACGACACCGGTACATTCCATGCGTGGCTCCCGAAAGCGCGCTTAATACCGGCGGTCTCCGCGGCATCATAGTCAGGCATTGAATTCCCGTGCGCAGAGATGAAATCAATATCTCTCGGCTCAAGACCCGATTTGCGGATTGCGAGCGTGAGTGCTCGCGCGACCGTCTCACCGGTCTCGTCTACCTTCCTCAGATGCGCGCCCTCGCTAGCACTCGCGAATCCAAGTATCCGAGCGTGTATCGGGACTCCACGTGCCCGCGCTGCGTCTGCGTCTTCTACGATGAGGGCCGCAGCCCCCTCGGCAAGAACGAGGCCTGCGCGAAGCCGATCGAACGGACGGCTCGCTTCCTCAGGAGGTCCCAGCCAACGCGAAAGCACTCCCACCGATTTGAAAACAGAGAGGATGAATTCCGAAAGCGGAGCCTCAGTCGCTCCCGCTATGACGACATCGGCATCGCCGCCAGTGACTTGATTCGCTCCCCAGGCCACTGCATCAAGGCCTGCGGCGCACGCAGTGGAAAAAGTTGTCGTTTGTCCGCGCGCACCCGCATCAATTGCGACATGACTGGTGGCTGCGTGCGCAGAGTACTCGTTTGACGCCCAGGGTGAGATCGTCTCGCCCTTCAGAAACGAAACAAAGTTCGATTGTGCGACATCAATCTGGCCGCTAAGTGATGTACCGATGGCGACCTTAATTCGCTCCGGTCGAATGTCGGCGCGGTCCAGACTGCTGTCGTCCCGCGCCATCTTCGCGGCTGCAACGGCGAACTGACTGAAACGACCGGCCATCTTGCCGGCAGCGCCGGGCATCCAGTCGCGGACGTTGAAGTCGGCGACCTCGCCCACGATCTGACATTCGCGCGGAAGCTTAGTTGCGTCGAAGAGGGTCGGAGTGCTGATACCCGAGCGCCCGGCGAGTGCCCCGTCCCAGAAGCGTTCAACGCCGACCCCGATGGGGGACACGATACCCAGGCCCGTGATCACTGCCTGTCGCTTCATCGGTGGCCTCACCTACGCGATTAGAAATTCGCCAGCAAAATGCCTGCGATACGTTAGCATGGGGCCTTCTGAACTACCAAGTTCCCCGCACGAGGCTGTTAGAATAGAGCAGCGGGATCGACCATGTCTACGCTTCTGATTGGCCGCCGCGGTTTTCTGACACTCTCCTTTGCGCTTCTGCTGGCTCCGCTAGCCCGGGTGGGTGCTGAGCCGGTCATCCGCCGGGAGCAGTATGCGGCCGACGTCGGGGTCCTGTACGACATGTTGACCTTCCACCTCGACGGC
>QHVJ01000157.1 GCA_003222275.1 Acidobacteriota bacterium
GGCCGGGCTGCGGACAGGGAGTTGAGGCTCGACGGCGACTCGGCCTCCGCCGTATCGCCGGTGGAGACGCTGGCGCTCGCCCTCGCCGGGTGCATGGCGAGCGACCTCGTGCACATCCTCGTCAAGGGACGCATCGAACCGAGGGCGCTGACCGCCCGCCTCGTCGCCGAGCGCGCCCCCGAGGAGCCGCGGCGCCTGGTGAGGGTGGACCTGCGCTTCGCGGTGCGCGGCCCCGTGCCCGCGGACAAGGTCGAGCGGGCGATCACGCTGTCGCGCGAGAAGTACTGCTCCGTCTGGCACTCGCTGCGGCCGGACATCGCGTTCACGACGTCGTTCGAGGTGTCCGCCTAGCGCCCGTTGCTCAACGCGGCCGGTACGCCCACGGCTCCTCGCCGGAGAGGCCGTCCGAGGCCGTGAAAAAGATCCGGTCCCCGAAGCTGAAACCGCGGCGAAAGCCCGCGGGCAGCCCCGAACCGGGACCGTTTTGGATGTCGGCAACGAGCCGGGTGCCTTCCGTCGTACCATCCGTCTGCCACAGCTCGATGCCGTGAGAAGGTTCGTAGGCGGCGAAGAAGAGCAGGTCTCTGTGGGTAAAGAAACCGCTGGGCGAAGAGTGGCCGGTCCCGGGATTGATGTCTTTCACCAACACCGTTCCCTCCGTCGTTCCATCGGTGGCCCATGGCTCTTGACCGTGTTGCGGATCCGCTGCGGCCGCGAAGAGCCGCCCCCGCCAGTCGACGAGACTCGAGGGAGCTATGGTGGAGACCCGACGGGTGCCGCGGTGGCTTCCGTCGGTCTTCCACAGCTCCCGAGCGCCGAGGGTTTCACCCGCGGCGAAGAATAGGACGTCTCGCGAGACGGTCGCGCGAGGAAATCCGGGGAACGGAACCGCGAGCGAATATGTGCCGCGAGACGTGCCGTCGCTCCGCCAGATCTCGCTCAGGCCGTCCCTGCTCTGGGCCGAGAAGTACAGCCGGCCGTCGAGGACTGCGCCGTAGAGGATACCCACGCCATTGCACGGGCCCGGGCAGATGTCCGTGACGAGCCGCGTGCCCTCGGCGGTCCCGTCGGTCGCCCACAGCTCGTTGCCGACGACGCCGTCGTTCACCGCGAAGAACACCAGGCCGCCGGCAGCCACCCACGGTCCCTCTACCGGAGTCGCCCGCGATGGTGAGATCTCGCGGACGAAGCGGGTTCCCGCGGCTGTTCCATTCGTCGTCCACAGCTCCTTCGAGTAATCGGGACCGAGGACCTCGATCAGGATCTGGTCCCCGAGTCGCGCAAACATCGTGGGCGCACCGGAGTCGCTTCCTGGGCGTATGTCCAACACAAGATGGGTGCCTTCGGTCGTCCCGTCGGTCTTCCACAGCTCTTGGCCGTGAGCCTCGTCCTGGGCCTGGAAGAGTAGCTCGTCGCCGACCGGAAGGAACCAGTTCGGATTCGATGAGCACGGGCCCGGGCAGATGTCGGCGACCAGCCGAGTGCCGGCGGCCGTCCCGTCCGTCGCCCACAACTCGAGCCCGTGCGTGCCGTCGTCGGCGTCGAAGAGCACTCGCCCATGCAACGAAGAAAATTGGCCGGCGTAGGGATCGGACATCGACGCGGCGGCACCCGGCCGGATGTCGCGGACGAGATAGGGCGCGGCGCCGTCTGCATTACCGGACGGGAACGGGGTCGGTCCCGCGGAGGGTGATTCCGGGCCGGACGGCGACACTGCCGTTCCACACGCGCCAGCGAGGAGCACGGCCACCAGCAGCGAGATGGCACGGTATACGCGGCTGTTCGACTCCCGAACGTCCCCGTTCCGCTTCTCGAACATCCATTCCCCGAATGTGGGCGCCTTTGACGTCCGCAACGGGGCAGAGCAAGCGGAATGCCACGATCCGCTGTCCGGGCTGGCGCAAGGCTAGGGCAACGCCTCCGACAGCAACCGAAACACGTTGCCACCCATGACCTGCTCCACCTGCGCCTCGGTGAATCCCTCCGCGAGGAGAGCCTCGGTGATTTCCGCGAGGCCGGTCGCGTCGAAGGGCTCGGCGACTGCGCCGTCGAAGTCGGAGCCCAGCGCCACGTGGTCGATACCGGCCACGCCCACCGCGTAGCCGATCGCCCGCGCCACCGCCCGGCCCCCCGTCCCGCACACCGCCGTCTGCCAGAACCCGATGCCGACGAGGCCGCCGGTCCGCGCGACGCCCCGCAGCGCATCGTCGTCGAGGTTGCGCACGTTGTCGCAGGTCCCCCTCACGCCCGTGTGGGAGACCACCACCGGGCGGGTGGCGACCGCCAGCGCGTCACGGATCGTGGCCGGCGACGCGTGGGCGAGGTCCAGCAGCATCCGCTGCTCCTCCAGACGCCGGACGACGTCCCTCCCCTTCGCGGTGAGGCCGCCCTTGCCCACGCCGTGCGCGGACCCGCCGAGCTCGTTGTCGAAGAAGTGCACGAGTCCGACCATGCGGAAGCCGGCCCCGAAGAGCACGTCGAGGTTGCCGGTATCGCCCTCCAGCGCGTGCGCGCCCTCGAGGCCGAGCAGGCCGGCGGTGATCCCGCGCCCCGTGCGCCGGCGCTGGCGGTAGGCCGCGAGGTCGGACCGGCTTCGCAGGACCGTCAACCGCCCTTCCGAGCGGGCGGCGGCCGTGTCGAGCCGGCGGGCCTGGTACAGCGCGCGCTCCTTCAAGCTGAACCAGGTCGCCGGCGGCCAGTGCTGCGCCATCGCGAGCAGCGTGACGTTGTCGCTGCGGTCGTCGTTGCTCTCGAGGTTGAGGTTGCGCGGAGTCTTGGTGACGACGGTGAAGGCCTGGAGGGCCACGTTGCCCTCCAGGAGCCGAGGCACGTCGACGTGGCCGCGCGCAGAGCGGTCGAGCAGGTTGCGGGCCCACAGCAGCGTGTCGGCATGGAGGTCGGCGACGAGGAGCCGCTCGTGCAGGCGCCGCGCGGCGTCCGAAACGGCCGGGCGCGGCCCCGGGATGATCGTGTTGACCCGTCGGTCCGTCGCATCCGCGGCCAGGAAGAGGAAGGCGCCGACCACGATGAGGAGGGCGACGGCAGAGGTGATGAGGACCGCTTTCAGGAGAGGGGCCATCGAGGCGGCGCGACGCGGCGGAGGGTACCCTTCCCCTCGCGATCGGTCAAATGACCGCCGGCATCGCCGGTTCGTTAACGGTCCGCCCGGTTCCGGCGTCTGGCTTTCCGGAGGTCCATGATGATCATCGCTCGCTGGCTTCCGCTGCTCCTCGCCGCCGGGCTGGGAATGGATGCGTCTGCGGAGGGCCTGGTGGTGCACGAGTGGGGCACCCTCACATCGGTGGTCGGCGAGGACGGCGTGCCCATCTCGTGGCATCCGCTCCGGCAGCGAAGCGACCTGCCTGGCTTCGTGTACGTGGGCATCCCCAAGGGCCGCCAAACGGCCACCGTGCGCATGGAGACGCCTGTCCTCTACTTTTATGCGGACCGGGAGACCGTAGCCTCGGTCAGGGTCGACTTCCCCGGGGGCCAGATCACCGAGTGGTATCCGGCGGCCCAGTGGGCGCCGTCGAGGCTGCGATGGAGCCGGGTCCGGATCCGACCCGAAACGGCGAGCCCTCTCCGCCGTGAAGCGAGGGACAGCCACTACTACCACGCCCGGCAGACCGACGCGGCGTTGGTGGCGGTAGGAAACGGCGCGGCGCTTCAGCACGAGAGGTTCCTCTTCTACCGCGGCGTGGGCACGTGCCGCCTTCCGGTATCCCTCCGCCTCGCGGGCGAGTCGGTCGAGGTGGCCAGCGGAGCGGAGGTCGGTCCGGTGGTGCTCTTCGAGCGCCACGGCGGCCTCGTCGGCTATCGGCGGCAGGACGTCGCGGACGGCGGGGCCTTCCTCGAGCGCCCGGTGCTCGGCGATTCGCTCGCCGCCCTCCGCGCGGAGCTCCAGCAGATGCTGGTCGAGAGGGGCCTCTATCCCCGGGAAGCGGCCGCCATGCTGGCGACGTGGGACGAATCGTGGTTCGAGGAGGGACTGCGGCTCTTCTACATCCTGCCCGGCCCCGAAACGGACGCCCTCCTGCCCTTGTCGATCGACCCCCAGCCGCAGGAGCGCGTGCGGGTGCTGGTGGCCCGGATCGAGATCCTCACCCCGGAGATGGAGAGGGAAGCGGAGGACCGGCTCGCCGCCGCTTCCTCCGGCCCCCTCCCGGGTGGACGGTTCACGGAGGCGCTCCTGCGGCGGGTCCGGGACCGGACGGACGACGTCCGCCTGCGCGCCCGGATTCGGCGCTTGCTCTTCAGTGAGCAAGGGGGTGCTAGCGGCGCACCCCCTTGAACCCCCGCTCGCTTCGCGGGAGTGAATCCCGCTCCGCTCGTGGCTTTTGCCTTCTTCTAATTGTTCGTTCTCTGCGGCCTCTGCGTTCCTCCGCGGCCTCTGCGTTGAAGGCAAGCGGCTACAGCCGCAGCGACGCCGACACGCCGTCCCGGGTGGGGTTGAGGGTGGTCAAGAAGCCCTTGTGCGCGAAGAGCCGGCGCGTGAACTCCTGGATGCCCCGCGTGGCCGGCGAGCCGTCGCTCTCGCCTTCGAGGACGCGTCCCGACCACAGGACGTTGTCGCTGATGAAGAGGCCGCCCGGCCGCAGGTGGGCGTAGGCCAGGTCCACCGTGTCGGGATACCCGTCCTTGTCGATGTCGTTGTAGATGATGTCCCACATCCCGCCCGTCTTGCGCAGCGCGGCGGTGGCCTCCTCGCGGTGGTAGGTGATGCGGCTCCAGACTCCGGCCGCGGTGAGGAAGCCCTCGGCGAGGCGGATGTTGTCCTCCGAAAGCTCCGTGCAGTGGACGACGCCGGCTTCTCCGACCGCGCGGGCGAAGTGCAGGGCCGAGTAGCCGTAGCCGGAGCCGAGCTCGAAGACGCGGCGGGCGCGGATGGACCGCGTCAGCACCTGCAGGTAACGGCCGACGAGCGGGCCCACGATGGGGAACTTCCGCTGCCGGCCCATCTCCTCCATCTCGAGGCGGACGGGATCCCCGTCGTCGTACAGCCGGCGGAGGTAGTCCTCGATCCGGGGATTCACTATCTCGGGCATCGCGTCCTCCGGTTTGCGCTAGGTCCCCGGCGTCCCCACCCAGTTCCGCGTCAGGTAGTCGGCCGCCACCCCCGCGATGAGCGTCAGGAGCCACAGGATGCCGCCGCCGACGGCGAGCGCCACGAGGCGGCTCGAGTACTTCACGTGCATGAAGAACAGGACGACAAGAGCGGCCTTGGTGACGGCGATGAGCAGGGCCACGGGCGTGTTCCACATCCCGAGGTCGACGGTGGCCGCGAAGACGGTACCCGCCGTGAGCACCATCAGCGCAACGAAAACGGCCACGTAGACGCCCGGGGAAACAATGTGTTCGGACATCAGTGGTGCCGTCCTATCAGGTACAGCAGCGGAAAGAGAAAGATCCAGATGATGTCCACGAAGTGCCAGTAGAGCCCGGTCAGCTCCACGGGCGTGTGGTACTCGGGGCTGAACCGTCCGCGGTGCGCCATCCACGCGATGAAGAGGATGATGGGGATCCCGATCACCATGTGGGTGGCGTGCAGGCCGGTCATCGCGAAGTAGAGCGCGTAGAAGATCTGCGCCGGCCGGGACTCCTCGCCCTCCAGGTGCAGCTCCTCGGCCTGGAAGCGCTCGCCCGGCACCAGGTGGTGGTCGAACTTGTCCTTGTACTCCACCGCCTTGATCCCCAGGAACACCGAGCCCAGGGCCACGGTGAGGAGCAGCCAGGCGACCGTCGCCCGCCGCCGGCCGAGGGCGGAGGAGTGCACGCCCATGGCCATGGTCAGGCTGCTGCAGATGAGCACCGCGGTGTTGACGGCGCCCAGCGTGAGGTTCAGGTGGCGGCTGGACTGCACGAACGCGTGGAAGTACAGGTTGCGGTAGATCGTGTAGGCCAGGAACAGGCCGCCGAAGAACATCACCTCCGTCACGAGGAACACCCACATGCCGAAGGTGGCGGCCTCTTTCTGCGCGGGGAGGCTCTCGAAGTGATGGACGAGGTCCGGGTGATGGCGGTCCGCGTCCCTTCCGTGCGCGTCGGCCACGCTAGACAACTCGGGCCTCCTCCTCGGGGGCGTACGCGTAGGCCTCTTCGCTCACCACCGGCTGGCGCTCGAAGTTCTCGGTGATGGGCGGCGAGGCCGTCTGCCACTCGAGCCCTTTCGCCTGCCACGGGTTGGCGGAGGCCCGCGGCCCGTACCGCATCGACCACACGAGGTAGATCATCGGGAGCAGGTAGCCCAGGCCGAGGATCGACGCCCCCGCGGAGGACATCACGTTCAGGACCTGGAACTCCTCGGGATACGCGTGGTAGCGCCGGGGCATGCCCAGGTAGCCGAGGATGAACTGCGGGAAGAACGTGAGGTTGAAGCCGGCGAAGACGATCACCGCCGCGACCCGCGCCCACATCTCCGGGTAGAGGCGTCCGGTGATCTTGGGCCACCAGAAGTGGATCCCCCCCAGATAACCCATGATGGCGCCGCCGACCATGATGTAGTGGAAGTGGGCGACCACGAAGTAGGTGTCGGTCACGTGGACGTCGAGGCCGAGGGCGGCCAGGAAGAGGCCGGTGAGTCCCCCGATCGTGAAGAGGCCGACGAAGCCGATCGCGTAGAGCATCGGCGTGTCGTAGGAAACCGACCCCTTGTAGAGCGTGGACGTCCAGTTGAAGACCTTGATCGCGGAGGGGATCGCGACGAGGAAGCTGAGGAACGAGAAGACCAGCCCGGCGTAGGTCGATTGGCCGGAGATGAACATGTGGTGGCCCCAGACGAGGAAGCCGATCACGGCGATGGCCAGGCTGGACATGGCCACGACCTCGTAGCCGAAGATCCGCTTGCGCGAGAAGCAGGCCACGACCTCGCTGACGACACCCATCGCGGGCAGGATCATGATGTAGACCGCGGGGTGCGAGTAGAACCAGAAGAGGTGCTGGAAGAGCACGGGGTCGCCGCCGAGGCGCGGGTCGTAGATGCCGAGGTGGAGGGTCCGCTCCAGGACCACCGTGAGCAGCGTGATCGCGATGACGGGCGTGCCCAGGACCATGATCAGGCTCGTCGCGTAGTGGGCCCACACGAACAGCGGCAGCCGGAACCAGGTGAGGCCGGGGGCGCGCATGCGGTGGATGGTCACGATGAAGTTCAGGCCGGTGAGGATCGACGAGAAGCCGGTGATGAACACCCCCAGGCCGGCCGCGACCACGTGGGTGTTGGAGTAGGTGGTGCTGTAGGGGGTATAGAAGGTCCAGCCCGTGTCCACTCCCCCGCTGACGAGCACGAAGATCGTGAACGCCGCGCCGATCATGTAGATGTACCAGCTCGCGAGGTTCAGCCGCGGGAAGGCCAGGTCGCGCGCGCCGATCATGAGGGGGATGAGGAAGTTTCCCAGCACGGCGGGGATGGACGGGATGAGGAAGAAGAACACCATGATGATGCCGTGCATCGTGAACAGCTTGTTGTAGGTCTCGGACTGGACGAGGTCGCCGGCGGGAGTGACGAGCTCCAGCCGGATGAGGACGGCGAACGCGCCGCCCAGGAAGAACATGAGCGTCACGCCGGCCAGATAGAGCAGGGCGATGCGCTTGTGGTCGGTGGTGAGCAGCCAGGACTTCACGCCATAAGCCACGTTGAGATAGTTCACCCGTGGCGGCGGCGCCTCGGCCGGTGCGGGGGGGACGGGCGGCCGGGGCGGGCCGCTCTCGCCGGGTCCGATCTGGGTCGTCATCGGCCTTGCCCTCTCGATCGGGGAGCCGCGGCCGGCGACGCGATGGCGGGAGCGGGGGACGCCAGCGCCGCGCCGGGTCCGGCCGTGGCGGGACCGCCCAGGCTCTGGATGTAGGCGACGAGCTGCATGAGGCTCTCCTCGCTCACCAGGCCCTGGTAGGTCGGCATCACCGGCTGGAAGCCGGCCACGATCCTGGCCGCGGGGTTCACGATCGACTCCCGGATGTACGCCTCGTCGGCCGTCACGCGCTCGCCGCTGGCGAGCGTCACCGGATGGCCGAACACGCCTTCGAGCTTCGGACCGCGGCCTTCGGAGTCGGCGCGGTGGCAGGTGATGCAGGCCAGGTCTTGGAAGAGCCTCTCTCCCGCCGCCGCGAGCGAGGTCCCGGTGGCGCCCCCGGCCAGCCAGGTCTGGAACGCCGCCGGCTCCATCACGGTGACGGTGCCGATCATCCCCGAATGCTTGGTGCCGCAGTACTCCGCGCAGAAGAGGTGGTAGGTCCCGGTGCGCGTGGCCTGGAACCAGGTGGTCACGTAGCGGCCGGGGACCACGTCCTTCTTCATGCGGAACGCGGGGACGAAGAAGCTGTGGATCACGTCCTCCGAGGTCAGGGTGAGCTTGACCGGCACGCCCACCGGCACGTGGAGCTCGTTGATCTCGCGCTGGCCGGTCATGTGCTGCGTCTTCCACATCCAGCGCTTCCCCACCACGTAGATGTCCATGGACGCCGGCGGCACGCGGGCCATGGCGAAGAATACCTCCGCCCCCCACAGGAAGATCACCATCACGATGCCAAGGGGAATGAGCGTCCACGTCAGCTCCAGGACGGTCGAGCCATGGATGGGCCGCGGACGCTCGTCGGGGGAGCGGCGCCGGAAGCGGATGGCGAAGCTCACCACCAGCGTCGCGATGAGAACGCCGAAGAAGACGCTGACGAGGATGAGGAAGAGGTAGAGGGCGTCCACGCGGCCCGCCATGGTGGAGGCCGGCACGGGAAAGAGCGGAAGCTCGGTTCCCATGCTAGCCCGCCCTTTCCCGGCGCAGGGAAACGAGCACGAAGGAGGCGAGACCGAGCACGGTCAGGATGCCGCCCAGGCGCACCAGCCTCAGCACCGAAGCCGCATAGCGGCCGCGCGCCGGGTCGTATTGGTAGCAGTAGAGGAGCACGGTGTCGACGGGGTTGCCGATGCGCCGCTGCGACGCCTCGACCAGGGCCAGCCGCAGGTCGCGCGGCGCGTACTCCACCCCGTACATGTAGCGCGCGATGCGGCCGTCGGGCGTGAGGACGACGAGCCCGGCGGGATGCGCGTACTGCCGCGTCTCCGCATCCCAGACGTAGCGGAAGCCCACCGCGCGCGTGAGGGCCGCGATGGCGGGCGCGTCGCCGGTGAGGAAGTGCCAGCCCTCGGCCGCGCCGGGACGCGGGTAGCGCTCGAGGTGCGCCTTCTTCTTCGCCGCCGCCAGCGGCGCCGTCTCCTTGGGCTCGAAGCTCACGGTGACGACGTCGAACTCCTTCCCCACGTCGAACGTGAGGACGGAGAGAGCGCTGGCCAGGCCGTTCAGCGTGAGCGTGCAGAGCATGGGGCACTGGTAGTAGACGAGCGAGAGCACCATGGCTCGTCCGCGGAAGAGCGAGCGCAGCGGGATCAGGCGGCCGACCTCGTCGCGGAAGACGAGGTCGAGGGGCACCTGCTCCCCCAGGCGCTGGTCGTAGCCGACGTCCCGGAGCAGGGTGGGCCTCTCCTGCGCCGGCTGCGCGGACGCCAGCACCGCCGCCGACACGAGGGCCACCGCGAGCGCCGACGCTTTCACCGGCGTGCCTTCCCGGGCGGCGCGGACGGCGACGGCGGCGCGGACGGCGTAGCCGTTGCCGCGGCCGGGGGCCGGCCCCGGGCGGCCACGACCTTGATCGCCTCGTCGATCGGGATGTGGACGATCCCCGCCTTCCGATCGGCCCAGCCGTAGCTCGTCAGCTCCTTCTCTTCTTCCGCGCGCAGTTGCTCCAGGTCCTGCAGCGGCGCGGCTTGGAGCCGGGGCCCCGGCGGCAGCCGCCCCGCATCCTGGGCCAGGGGCGGGGGCGGCGGGTCCTGCCGCCGCTGCTGCCGGGCGAAGAGCTTGAAGAGTCCCAGCAGCACCGCGGCCGATACCCCGACGACGAGGACGAGGCCGATCGCGAAGCGCACGATGGCACCCGCGCGGACGTCGCTCTGCTCGTAGCGCACCTCGGGATGGCCGTCGCCGGGCGCGCTCACGCGTGACCCTCCACGGGCTGGGCGAGGAACTCTTCGAGGTCGGGCTCGTGCTGCGGCAGCAGCGGCCTGACCTTCAGCTCCCGCGCGAACCAGTAGAGCCAGATCCCGCCCACGCCCACCGGCGCCGTCACATCCATCCAGCTCAGCGCGAGCCCGCCGCCTTTGTGCAGGTCGGGGGCCACCAGCCAGTAGAGGTCGACGAGCCGCAGGACGAAGAGGACGCCGGCGACCCGGGCCAGCGTGGGGGCGTTGCGCTTCAGGTCCCGCGAGAGCAGGAGCAGGAAGGGCAGGACGAAATGAAAGATCAGGATCACGAACGCGAGCCACCGCCAGCCACCGTGCAGCCGCCGGATGTACCAGGGGATCTCCTCGGGGAGATTCCCCGCCCAGATGATGAGGAACTGCGAGAGGTTGACGTAGGCCCACAGCATGACGAACGCGAAGAGGAGCTTGCCGAGGTCGTGGACCACCGGGGGCCGCACCACCGGCGTGAACGGGCTCTCGTCCCGGAAGCCCACCAGCAGCACGATGACCAGCGCCATGGCCGAGAGCGCCTGGCCCACCATGAAGATGATGCCGTAGATCGTCGAGTACCAGTGCGGGTCGAGCGACATCGCCCAGTCGACGGCCGAGAACGTGATCGTGAGGCCGAGCAGCATCAGCCCCGGGCCCGACGCGCCGCGCAGCCGCCGCGCGACGCGCAGGCTTCCCGTCCGGTCGAGCTCCGCCGACCATCGGCTCAAGAGGTGAGCCAGCAGCGACCAGACCCCGAAGAAGAAGACCGCCCGGACCAGGAAGAACGGCACGTTCAGGTAGGGCTCCTTCATCCGCAGCACGGGGTCGGCGGCCATCACCCCCGGCTGCGCCCACGGGTAGATGCGCGTCACGCCGATGGCGACGGGCAGGAAGAGCAGCGCGAGAACGGGCATCGTGCGCGCCCCCGCCTCGAGCAGCCGCCGGATCACGATGCCCCACACCCCGCCCGTGAGGTGGTTGATCATGAGCAGGGACAGGCAGCCGATCGACACCCCGGTCCAGAAGAGGTGCGCGAAGAGCCACGAGCGCAGGAAATGGCCGAGGTCGAAGACCGCCCCGAGCAGGCTCAGGAGAACGCCGGCCGCACCGGCCACGAGCGCCGAGCGCTGCCACCGGTCCACCCTCGCCGGCACCGGGAAGGAGCCGTCGCTCACGGCGTCGCCGTCCCCTTCTCCAGCTCCGCCCGCTCGTCGGCGGGCACGTCGGCGAGAGGGACGTTCTGGCTGAGCTGCAGCGCGCGCACGTAGGCCACGATCGCCCAGCGGTCCCTCACCGGGATCTGGGCCGCGTAGTCGGGCATGGCCCCGAAGCCGTGGCTGATCGCGTCGAAGAAGTACCCGGCGGGCTGGGCCCGCAGCCGTTCGACGTGGAAGGACGAGGGCGGGCGGTAGCCCCGCCGCACGACCATGCCGTCGCCGCGCCCGAGCAGGCCGTGGCACGGCGAGCAGTAGATGCGGTAGCGCTCCTGGCCGCGGCGCAGCAGCGCCTCGTCGACAGGGACGGGAAACGTGTCGGCGAAAACGGTGCCGCTCTTGCCGGAGAACAGCAGGTTGTCCTCGTGGAGCTGTCCGCGGCCCACGGTGCCCGCGACCTGCGGCCGGGCCGAGCGCTCGTCGCCGAAGAACGTGCTCTTCCGGAAGGGCCGGTACTTCGGCTGGTCCTGCATGTCCCGGCGGCACGCGATCAACAGGAACATCCCGCAGAGAACGCAGAGCCGCTTCATTGTTCGACTTCCGAGACGACCCTCGGTCCCAGACTGAGCAGGAAGCTCCACGTGCGATCGGGGTCGAACTTCGGATCGCTCGCTTCGATGCAGATGAAGAAGCGGTCCTTGGTGGCGAGGGCGAAGGTGGGCACGTTGAAGACCGGATGGTACGGCTCCGGCAGCCCGTTGAGCGCGAGCATCCCCAGCACGGCGGTGAGGGCCGCGAAGAGGATCGTGGTCTCGAAGGCGGGAGGAATGAAGGCGGGCCAGCTGTGGAAGGGCTTGCCCCCGATGTTCATCGGGTACTCGATGACCGACGCCCAGTACTCGAGGCCGTACCCCGCCACCAGCCCCGTGACACCGCCGAGGAGCACGAGCAGAGGCAAGCGCGAATGGTGGAGGCCGAGGGCCTCGGTCAGCGCCTCGAGCGGGTAGGGCGAGAAGGCGTCGATCTTGCGGTAGCCCGCCTCGTGGACCTTGCGGGCGGCGGCGACGACCTCCGTGGGGTCGCTGAATTCGGCCATGAGGCCGTAGAGGCCGGGCCGCGTCACCGCCTTCCCTCCTGCGGCTCCGCGCCGGGAAGGATCGTCCTCATCTCGAAGATCGAGATGGCCGGCAAGAAGCGCACGAAGAGGAAGAGCAGGGTCACGAACAGGCCGAGGGTGCCGATGAAGGCGGACCAGTCGAAGAACGTCCCGCTGTACATCCCCCACGACGAAGGCAGGAAGTCGCGGTGGAGGCTGGTCACGATGATCACGAAGCGCTCCAGCCACATGCCGACGCTGACCACCAACGAGATCACGAAGAGGTAGGGCACGCTCGTGCGCAGGTTCTTGATCCAGAGCGTGTTGGGTGCGACGACGTTGCAGAGGATGAGCGCCCAGTACATCTTCCAGTACGGTCCCGTCATCCGGTTCCAGATCATGAAGCGCTCGTAGGAGTTGGCGCTGTACCAGGCCATGAACGCTTCCATCATGTAGCCGTAGGCGACGATGAGGCCGGTGGCGAGCATGACCTTGGCCATGTTCTCGAGGTGCTTCATCGTGATGAAGTCCTCGAGGCCGTAGAACTTCCGCAGCGGGATGGCGATCGTCAGCACCATCGCGAAGCCGGCGTAGATGGCCCCGGCCACGAAGTACGGCGGGAAGATCGTGGCGTGCCAGCCGGGGATGATCCCGATCGCGAAGTCGAAGCTCACCACGGTGTGCACGGAGATCACCAGGGGCGTGGCGAGGCCGGCCAGCAGCAGGTAGGCCGTGTCGTAGTTGTGCCAGTGGCGGGCCGAGCCACGCCAGCCCATGGCCAGGATGCCGTACGCGATCTTCCACGGCTTGCTGCGCGCGCGGTCACGCAGGGTCGCGAAGTCGGGGATGAGGCCCACGAACCAGAACATCGCCGAGACGGTCGCGTAGGTGGAGACCGCGAACACGTCCCAGATGAGCGGGCTCCGGAAATTCGGCCACAGCCCCATGGTGTTGGGGTAGGGGAAGAGCCAGTAGGCCAGCCACGGCCGCCCGGTGTGGAAGACCGGGTAGAAGGAGGCGCAGGCCACCGCGAAGAGCGTCATCGCCTCCGCGAAGCGGTTGATGGAGGTCCGCCATCCCTGGCGGAGCAGGAGCAGGATCGCCGAGATCAGCGTCCCCGCGTGGCCGATGCCGATCCACCAGACGAAGTTGATGATGTCCATCCCCCAGCCGATGGGGATGGTGACGCCCCAGACGCCGATGCCCTTGAACAGGAGGAAGGCCATCGCCACCAGCAGGCCCTGGAGGAGCGCGAAGCCGACGGCGAAGCCCACGAACCAGCCCCACGGCGTCTTTCGCTGGAGGACGATGCTGCTGATCTTCTCGGTGACGGAGGCGAAGTCGTGCCCGGGTCCGACCAGGTATTCCGGGGTGGCCGTGGGCGGGGTCGCGTCCTTCGCGATGTCGGCGGACTCAGCCACGCGGCATCTCCGGGTTGGGATTCCGCACCGACGCGAGGTACGTCGTGCGCGGGCGCGTGTTCAGCTCCCCGAGCAGGGCGTAGTTCCGCGGCTCGGCCTTCAGCCGCGAGACACGGCTCTGCCGGTCGTTGACGTCGCCGAACACGATGGCCTCGCCGGGGCAGGCCTGCTGGCAGGCAGTCTTGATCTCCCCGTCGCGGATGGGCCGGCCCTCGTTGCGCGCGTCGATGCGGGCCCGGCTGATGCGCTGGACGCAGTACGTGCACTTCTCCATCACCCCGCGGCTGCGCACCGTGACCTCCGGGTTGCGCATGAGCTTGAACGTGGGAGTGTCCCAGTCCTGGTACAGGAAGAAGTTGAACCGGCGCACCTTGTAGGGGCAGTTGTTCGAACAGTAGCGCGTGCCCACGCAGCGGTTGTAGACCATGTCGTTGAGGCCCTCGTCGCTGTGGACGGTGGCGGCGACCGGGCAGACGACCTCGCAGGGGGCGTTCTCGCAGTGCATGCACGGCAACGGCTGATGGTGGGTCTCGAGGGTCTCGGGCTTCGCGGGATCGCCCGAATAGTATCGGTCGACGCGGATCCAGTGCATCTCGCGGCCGCGAGCCACCTGGTCCTTGCCCACCACGGGGATGTTGTTCTCGGACTGGCACGCCGCCATGCACGCGTTGCACCCCACGCACGAGTTGAGGTCGATGCTCATGCCCCATGCGTGACCGTCGTACTTGTGGGGAGGGTACAGCGTCAGGTCGCGGGGCGGATCCTCCCCCACCTCCTGCGCGAAGGCCGGATCCTTCTCGTACTCCTCCAGGCTCGCCGACCGCACGACGGGGCGGCCTTCCATGCTCCAGTGGTCCTGCGTGCACGCCAGGCGGTACCGCTCGCCCGTGCGGCGCGCCTCCGCTCCGCCCGCCCATGACGGCGCCGCGCTCGTGCGCAGCGTGTACGCGTTGAAGCCGACGCCGGTCCCGACCCGGCCCGCCCGCCGGCGTCCGTACCCCAGGTGGAGCGTCAGGGAGCCCTCGGCATGGCCAGGGACGATCCACGCCGGCGCCTTCACGCTGCGGCCCTCGAGACGGATCTCGACGACGTCGGTGTGCGAGCCGAGGCTGTCGCGCTCGATGGAGATCCCGAGGCTGCGTGCGGTCTCCGGGCCCATGAGGGCGGCGTTGTCCCACGTCAGCTTGGTGAGCGGCTTCGGCAGCTCCTGAAGCCAGCCGTTGTTGGCGTGGCGTCCATCGTGGACGGACGGGTCGGGGCGGAACGCGATCTCGAGCCCCGCCTCCACCGGCCGCGCCGCGGCGCGGCCCCAATCTCCCGGCGTCACCGCCGGCGTCAGGGACGGGGCCGCCGGGAGCCCGGCGACGAACCCGTCGTGCAGCGCGCGGCGCCACGCGGTCTCGAAGTCGGCCCCCATCGGCTGCGTGCTCCAGTACTCGCGCACGAGGTCGTACCCGGACCGCTCGGGACGCGCCGAGAAGGCGGCCAGCATCTCGTGCGCGGACTTGGCCGCGGGATAGAGCGGCGCGATGAGCGGCTGGAGGAGCGTGACCGTCCCGTCGACGGCGCGCGCGTCGCTCCAGGCCTCGAGGGGATGGGTCTCGGGCACCTGCCAGTGACAGCGCTCGGCGGTCTCGTCGTCGTGGAGGCCGAGATGGACGCGCAACGGCACCTTGTCCATCCTGGCGGCGAAGTCGAGGTCGGCGGGCGCGGTGAAGACCGCGTTGCCTCCGAAGGTCACGAGAAGAGAGACCGCCCCCCGGTCCATGTCGGCCGCGAGCTCCTGGAGCGAGGCGAGCTGATCGACCGGGCTCGCCTCCACCGGCGCGCGGTAGAGGACCGTCTTTCCCCCGTTGCCGAGCTTCGCGTTGATCGCGTGCGCGAGCGCATGGACGGCCGGGGTCTGGTACTCCCCCGGGACCACCACCGAGGAGCCGGCGTGCGCCTGCAGGTCCTTGGCGAGCGCCTGCACCCAGGCCGCGCGCGGCGAGCCGGGGCCGAAGGCGGGGGAGGCCTCGGCGCCCACTCCGACCCCAGCCGCCAGCGCCCTCGTGAACTCTTCGACCTCGGACGGCTTCAGCGGAAGACGGTGGTCGGCGAGCGCGCCCGCCAGCGTCGGCGTGCACTCCACCGCGTAGAGGCGGCTCATTTCCTTCTGGCCACCCTCGAGCTTGCGGCGGGAGGTGAACTCGCGGATGCTCCGCAGGTTGGCGGGGCCATCGGAGACGAAGTCGGCGTCGAGGCATACGACGACGTCGGCGTCCAGACGGTACTCCGTCTCCACCGGCCGGCCGAACGCCAGCATCGCCCCCGCCCGCGACGCGTCCCGGCCGGCGGGCTCCCACTGGTGCCACTTCGCGCCGGGGAAATCGGCGAGGAAGCCCTTGATCTGCGCGGCGAGAGTGGGGGACGTGACCGTCTCGGTGAGCAGCCGGATCCCTCCCCCCTGGAGCGGCCGCTGGGCGTCGAGGGCCGACTTCATGCTCGCGAGGAAGGAGCCCCACGGAAGGATCTCGCCGATATGGGTGAGGGTCTGCGAGCGGTCGGGATCATAGAGGTCGAGGATCGACGCCTGCCCGCGGGCGTCGGTGGCGCCGAGGCTCGCCGGGTGGTCGGGGTTGCCTTCGATCTTGGTGGGGCGGCCGAGGTGGCTCTCGACGAGGACGCCCTTGGCGTAGCCGCCGTCGAGGACCGCGGTGGCGAAGAAGAGCGGGCGTCCGGCGACCACGTCCTCCGGCGGCTTCACGTAGGGGACGACCTTCTCCTCCGGCTGGCGGGTGCAGGCGGTGAGGCCGGCGAGCGCGAGCGAGGCCCCCATCAGCGTCAGGAACTGCCGGCGGCCGACGGGATCGTCGAAGAGCGAGGCCTGCTCGGGGAACTCGCGCCGGAGCATCTCCTCGATCGCAGGGTCGCCCGCCAGCTCCTCCAGGCTCTTCCAGTACGTGCGGCCCCGCACCCCCTCCAGCCTACGGCGGACTCCCGCCAGCTCCACCGGCACGCCTTTCATGTCGTCGTTCGCGTCGCGCGTCATCGGTGGCACGTGGAGCAGCTCGTCCGGGTGTGGATGCCGTATTCCTTCACGAGCCGGCTCCCCAGCGCACGCTGGTCCGCGGGGGGCTCGTAGGCGGCGTCGAAGACCGCGGCCTGCGGGCGCACGTAACGTTCGGGTTGGCGGTGGCACTGCAGGCACCACTCCATCTGCAGCGAGGCGGCCTGGGCCATGAGCGGCATGCGGTCCACCCGCCCGTGGCAGGTCGAGCAGCCCACGCCGCGGTTCACGTGGGCCGAGTGGTCGAAGTACACGAAATCGGGCAGGTCGTTGACCTTCGTCCACTCGATCGAGGTGTCGTTGCGAAAGCTGGCCCGCACCGGCTCCAGCATCGGGCTGTTGCTCCAGATCTGGGAATGGCAATTCATGCAGGTCTTGGTCGGCGGGATGCCCGCGGTGGCCGACACTTCCACCGAGGTGTGGCAGTAGCGGCAGTCGATGCCCATGCCCCCGACGTGGTGCTGGTGGCTGAACGGCACCGGCTGCTCGCGCGCCACGCCTTCCTGGGTCACGTACGGCGAGCGGTTGACCTCGACCGTCACCCACAGCGCGCCGACGACCAGGAACAGCGCCCCGAAGATGCTCAGCTTGGAAAGGGTATTGGTACTGTGATGGAAGGTCTGGGACATGCGGTGGCTCGCGCGAGCCAATCTACATCATCGGTGGTCAGTGAGGGGCGGAGAATTCGTTACGGCTCGGGAGGGGGTCAAGGAGCTAGGAGCCGCGAGCGAAGCGCGATTCACTCGCGCGGAGCGAGCGGGGGGTCTGGGGGGTGCGCCGCTAGCACCCCCCAGCTCAATTACGTCCCGAACAGACGGTCACCAAAATCACCGAGGCCCGGCACGATGTATTTCCGGTCGTTGAGCGCACGGTCGAGGGCCGCGGTGTAGACGATGGCCTCCGGCACCACCGATTCCAGGTGCGCCACACCCTCGGGCGCGGCGACGATCGACAGCAGCCGCACCTGCCGCGCGCCCAGCCCGCGCAGGCCGTCCACCGCCATCGCCGCCGACCCGCCGGTGGCGAGCATGGGATCGAGGAGGAACACCACCGCGTTCCCGAGGTCCTTCGGCACCTTCTCGTAGTAGCGGCGGGCGGCCGCCGTCTCCTCGTTGCGCTCGAGGCCGAAGTAGCCCACCTGCGCCTCGGGTACCAGCTCGAGGAAGGCCTCCAGCATCCCGAGGCCGGCGCGCAGGACGGGGACGGCCACCACGCGCGACGCGATCCGCCGTACGACCGTGCGCTCGAGCGGCGTCTCCACTTCCGTCGGGGCGAGGGCGAGGTCGCGGGTGGCCTCCGCGGCGAGGAGGAGGCTCACGCGGCGCGCGAGCCGGCGGAACTCGTCGCAGGGAGTCTGGCGGTCGCGTAGCCGCGCCAGGCTGTCCTCGATCACCGGATGGGCGACCAGCCGGAGCGGCATGCGGCGCGAGGATAGCACACGCCTTCGTTGACTCCGCGGCCGCAGGAGGGTACCGTCGAGTCAGAGACCCTCCTTCGAAAGCGGCCGCAGGCCACAGAGGTACGGGTCATGGGCAGCTACGCGGGGCCGATCCCCAAGATCACCATCGATGCCGGCAGCGCGTGCGACCGCGAATGCGTCGAGTCCATCGTGCGCGAGGCCCTCAAGTTCCGCCCGCAATCGGAGCCGTGGGCGGTGATCCTCCACGAGACTCGCCCCGGCTGGTCGGTCTTCATCGACGGTCCCGACGAGCCGCTGTGCGCAGAGATCAAGTCGCGGCTGGCCGCCGCCGGCTACGCGCCCATACCCGGACCCTGCCCGCAGTAAGTTATACTCACCCTTCGATGCGGCTGACCTCCGACGAGATCGAGTACATCTCCCGCAAGATCGTGAAGACCCTCTCCGCGGAGGGCAAGCTCGAGATGGACTCCAACGCCCGCGTCGTGGAGGCCATCGGCCGGGTGATCACCGACGAGCTCATGGTCGAGGACAAGCTCAACGAGGAGGTCCGCGAGGTCCTCATCCAGCACGCTTCCGAGATGGAGCGGTCGAACATCACCTACACCGAGATGTTCAAGATGGTGAAGAAGAAGCTGGCGCGGGAGAAGGGCATCATCCTGTGACCGCCGAAGGGGGCCGGTGAAGCTCTCCCGGGAGAAGGTCATCCGGCTCTCCCATCTCATCTTCAACCAGCTCAACCAGGACGAGGAGGTCGAGTTCTACGCCGATCCCCAGGAGATCCGCCAGGAGATCTTCAAGATCATCTCCGACGAGATGCGGTCCGACGAGGCCATCGACGCCCTCGTGCGGAGGAAGATCGAGAGCCAGAAGCGACCGATCGTGGAAGGCTCGGACGAGTGGGACGTCCTCTATCGCAAGTACTACGAAGAAGAAGTGACCCGCCATCGCAAGGTGATGCCCTAGGCTCTGCAGCGGGCGCGGGGCGCGCGCTCTCTCGTTACTTCCTTCCCGGTCTCTGCGGCCTCTGCGCGTCCTCTGCGGCCTCTGCGTTGAAAGGCAATGCCCGCTCTAGCGTGTCGCACCCGCCGGTGCCAGCTTCAGCTTCAGCTCGTGGGCGCCGGGCGCGGTCGTGAGCGCCGCGTAGGCGTCTTCGCCCACCGTCTCCGTGCGCACCACGCGCGCCTTACCGTCGACGACGGCCGCCGCCAGCCGCGTTCCCGGCGGCAGCCTCACGCGCAGCGTTCCCGGGCGGCGGGCGCCCGAGGAGTAGCTGAACCGCAGCGTGCGCGACACGGGATCGTAGGCGCTCGCGCACGTGACGTCCGTTCCCGTGGCGGGCTCGCGCAGCCGCAGCTCGCTCGTCTCGTCCCCGAGCCGCACCGTCAGGTCCAGGCGACCTTCGTGCAGGTCGACGCCGAACAGGCCGGCGAGGAGCGCCGCTCCGAGAGCGCCGGCGCTCCCCGCGTAGGCAGCGCTGCCCCGTCCCGCCCCGTCTCGGGTCGCCCACTCGCGCAATCCCCCGCCCCGCGCCACCCGGTGCGCGATCTCGCCGAGCTGCCGCCGCGCCGCGGCGGCGTGGCCCCGCTCGAACTCGGCCAGGATCAGCCGCCCCGCGAACCAGTCCCACTGGCCGCCGTTCTGGTAGGTGTATGGCTCGCGCAGGATCGGGTGCCGGAAAAAGCCGGAAGGATAGGGAGGGAGCAGCACGCCCGCCACCGTGGAGACGCCGAAGCGGCGCCGCCGCTCCTCCACCGCCTGGAAGATCCTCGCGGCCTGCGGCGCCTCGGCCACACCGTACAGCGCCGCCAGCGCGTTGCCGCCGAGCGCGAAAACGTCGGCGTCCGCGGGCGGAGCCCATCCGGCGGGCAACGATTCGACGAGATGCACGCGGAAGAAGCCGCGTTCGGCCTGCCAGAAGTGGCGGGCGATCGCCGCCCGCACGCTCCTCGCCTGCGCCGCCCAGAAACGGGCGCGCGCGGGACGGCCGGCGGCGGCGAGGAGCGCCTCCAGGTCGCGCGCCGCGCGATCGAAGAGGACGTTCGTGTAGAGGCCGACCGCCACCGGCGTCTTGTCGTCGAGATAGATGGCACGCTGGTCCGCGTAGACCGGGCTCACGTCGCCCCAGTCGGCGGTGAAGGCGTTCGTCACCAGGCCGAACCTCCGGCTGAAGCGCCGCCGGAGCAGGAACGACAGCGCGGCGTCGAGCCGGTCCACCAGCGGGCGGCCCGCCACGGCGCTCCTCAGCCACGCACGGTCGCCGGTGATCCGGAAGACCTGGTACGCCGCCTCGACCGCGCTCGTCTCCTGGTCCGCTTCGGTCGTGTTGCGATCGGCGCTGATCACGACCGGACCCGCGCGATGGACGGCCTCCACTCGAGGAGCGTCGTTGCGGAAGGCCGAGGGCTCGCCGGCCGCGATCCAGTCCCGCAGCGCACCGTCCTCCTGCTGGTGGGCGAGGTGCTCCACGAGCCAGGAATCGAGATATTCGCGCGAGTAGAGGAAGCGGGACAGGGGGATCAGCGTCGCGCTGTCGCGGAGCCAGATCTGCGGGTATACCGCTCCCGCTCCGAAGCCCCGCACGGGGCCGGTACGTCCGTGAAGCTCCTTGCGGTTGGCTTCGAGCGTCGGGGCCAGGCGTGCGGCCAGCGCCTGGAGCGTCGGGTCGGCGAGACGCCATGAGACTTCGGCCCGCGCGCTGGCCGCCCACGCCACGAAGACAAAGGCGAGAACGATGCGGCGGCGGGGCACGGCGGATTCTAGCGTGGCCGCCTCCGGCGCGTGGTACGCTTCCCCGACCGCAGCATGCCGAGCGCCGAGGAACTCAAGGCCGCCATCCAGTCGCGGGACGCGGAGAAGGTCCGCGCCCTCCTTCGCGACGATCCCAGCCTCGCCGCCTGCCGCCTTCCCGACGGCGGCACGCCGGCGCTGCTCGCGATCTATTACGGCGCCGCCGACGTCCTCGAAGCCCTCGTTACGCGGGGCGTCAAGCTCGACGTCTTCGAGGCGGCCGCCGCCGGTGACACGTCCCGGATGCGCGTGCTGCTCGACGCGGATCCCACCCTGGTCTCGCAGCGCAGCCACGACGGCTGGACGCCCCTCCATCTCGCCGCGCACTTCGGGCGCGTGGAGACGATGCGGATGCTCATCGAGCACGGCGCCGACGTGCACGCCCGCTCCTCGAACGAGATGAGCAATACGCCGCTCCACGCGGCGGCCGCAGGCGGCCGGGTGGAGGCGGTGGCCGAGCTGCTCGCCCGCCGGGCCGACCCCGACGCGCGGCAGCACGGGGGCTGGACGGCGTTGCACTCCGCCGCGCAGTCGGGCGGGATCGAGCTCGCCCGCCTGCTCCTCGACCGCGGCGCGGACGCGAGCGCTCGTACCGACGACGGCATCACTCCGCTCGATCTGGCGGAGGAGAAGAGCCGCCCGGACGTGGCGGCGCTGCTCCGCGAGCGCGGGGCCGAAGAGGGCGACGGCTAGCCAACGAACCGAAGTGTCTCGGGACGCGCCTGTCTGGCCGATGCAAATTCTACAATGGGATGAACTGGCATCGAGCTGGCTTTCGCCGCGTGGTCCGTTGACGGTGAGCGGGGCCATCGGCCGCCGTCCTACCGATGGAGACTCCGGGCGCCGGCAGCCACAGGAACTTGTTAGTGTGACGACTCCCCGCCACATCAGGAAGTGCCGTCGGAGGCGGGACTTCGTCGGACTGTGATGTGCGCCGGCCGGCGTGGCAAGCTCGCACGAATCTTGCATGGGCGTCGCCCTGTTGAATGAGCAGTTAGCTAGTATGAAACCTCCTATTGGTGAGCAAGCGCCGTGAGGCGGCTCTTCGCCTTCCTCGTGCTGCTCGTCCTGATCGGGGTCGGCTTCTACTACTGGAAGTCCAGGCCGACGGGAACCAGTCCTCAACAAGCGCTCGCCTCGGTGGGCGAGAAGCTCCGCGGCGCCAAGACGACCGGCGAGGTCAAGGCCGCCCTGGAGCTGAACCGCAACCTGAAGGCCTATCCCATCGACGTCGACACGACCGGCGACGGCTTAGTGGCGCTGAAGGGCCAGGTGCCGCGGGAGGACTTCAAGGCGGAGGCCGGGCGGGTAGCGGCCGCGGTTCCCGGCGTGCGCGCGGTTCGCAACGAGATCCGAATCGATCCCGCGCTTCCCCCGCCGGTCGAGGGCGGCCGCACGCTCGGCGAGAACTTCGACGACAAGGCGCTCGAGGCCAAGGTCAAGCTGGCCTTCTCGCTCAACAAGGGCCTCGACGGCACCCACCTCTCCGTGCGCGCGTACCGCCGCGAGGTCACGGTCGGGGGCACCGTCGATACCCCGGAGCAGCACCAGCTTGCGCTCAAGCTGGCCGGCGAGACGAGCGACGTCATGAAGGTCAACGACGAGATCCAGCTCCGCGGGCAGGGCGCCGGGCCCGTGGCGGCGGCGTCTCCGGCGGCCACCCCCGCGGTGCCCGGCGATCGGGCGAAAGCCGCGCAGCGCGCACTGGCCGCCAACCCGAGCCTGGCCGCGTACCACATCCAGGTCCGCGAGGAGGGGGACCGTCTCGTCCTCAGCGGGCGTGTAAAGACGGCAGCGGAAAAGGACCTGGCGGGGATGGTGGCCCGCGACGCGACGGGCGTGCCAATCGACAACACCTTGGAGGTCAGGCTCTGAACCCTGCTACACTTACAGCTATAGTAGCCATCGTTTTGAAGAGCGAGTAAAAGGAGGACGTTCCATGAGACGACCATTGACGACCTGGCTGCTCGGCGGGGTCTTCGCCCTTTCGGCCACGGCATGGGCCCAGGCGCCCCCGGCCGGCGAGGAAACCCAGACCACCACCACCACCCAGACCACCACCACCACGACGACGGAACACACGAGCACCGGTCACACCGTGCGCAGGGAAGACGTCAAGACGTGGACCATGACCATCGACGCCAAGGAATACGAGGTCCATCCGGCCACACCCGCCTACGAGGGCGAGACCGGGCTCTTCCACATGGCCACCGCCTACACGCTCCCGAAGGGGAAGTTCTCGTTCCAGTTGTTCCGTGACAACCTCGACCGCGATCCCAAAGACGAGGACATCTCCATCCACGGCGTGTCGCTCGCGGTCGGGCTCACGAACCGCCTCGAGCTGCACGGCAACTTCGGCCTCCAGAACCGCATCGACGCGGACGCGCTCTTCCAGGCCGGCTACTTCAACGACTATCCCTTCGTCAGCACGCCCTGGGAGACGGGGGCCGGCGACCTCAAGCTCGGCCTCAAGTTCAAGCTCCTCGACGACTACATGGGCGATCCGGTCGGGCTGGCCATTCGCGGCTTCGTGAAGATCCCCACCGCGAACGAGGACAAGGGCCTGGGCACCGGCAAGGGCTCCTGGGGAGGCGACCTCATCCTCTCCAAGAGCATCGACGAGAAGCTGGACCTCCACGGCTCCATCGGCTTCGTCAAGAACGGCGATCCGGATTCGCCGACGCCGGTCAACATCGCCAATGCTTTCCGGTGGGGGCTGGGCCTGAACGTCCCCGCCTGCCGCACGGTGCAGCTCCAGGCCGAGCTGATGGGAACCCGGTACACGGGCGACAGCGACTTCAAGCAGACGAACCCGCTGGACCTCGTGGTCGGCCCCGTGTTCTGGATCAAGGGCTTCTTCATCCGGCCCGCGATCTCGTGGAACCTCAACTTCGACGACCGGGGCCTCAACTCCAGCTCCAAGAGCTGGACGGGCCGCCACATCTCGATCGGCTGGCACCCCGGCTTCGCGTGCCGCGAGATCGAGACGTTCGTGCCGCCTCCGCCGCCGCCGCCACCGGCGGCCAACAACAACCCGTCGGTCAACTGCGAGATCGAGCGCTCGGTGATCTCGCCGGGTGAGAGCGTCCGCGTGCGCGCGAACGCTTCCGACGCCGACGGCGACACCCTGACCTACGAGTGGAGCACGACGGCCGGCCGCATCGTCGGCAGCGGCGCCTCCGTCACCTTCGAGAGCGCCGGGATGGCCCCCGGCTCGTCGGCGACCATCACCGTCCGCGTCTCCGACGGACGCGGCGGCACCGCGACGTCCACCTGCAGCGTGCGCGTGCGTGCGCCCGAGGCCGTCCGCGCCGAGGCCATCACGTGCATCGCCGGCGGGTTCCCGCGGAACCTCGCCCGCCTCAACAACGTCGACAAGGCCTGCCTCGACGACGTGGCCTCGCGCCTGCGGCAAGATCCGCGCAGCCGCGTCATCATCATCGGCCACGCCGACAGCGGCGAGCGTTACCCTGAAGTCATCGCCCGCCGGCGCGCCGAGGCGGTGAAGGACTACCTGGTCAAGCAGCGGGGCATCGAGGAGTCGCGCATCACGACCCGCAGCGCCGGCGCCACCAAGCCGCTCGACACGGGCAAGGACGCCATGGCTCGGGCCAAGAACCGCCGGGTCGAGCTGATCTTCGTCCCGGAGGGCGCGACGGTTCCGGAGGACTAGCGCACAACATCGAGGAATTCGAATCGTGGGGCGCGGCCGCAAAGGCCGCGCCCTTTTTCTTTGAGGTGGGGGGTGCTAGCGGCGCACCCCCCAGGATCCAGTTGTTTCTTGTTCTTTCTGGTCTGACGTGTATTTGCAGAGCCCACAATGTGCGCAGGCGTGATAAGACGTTGACTTCCATGACGAGGCTCGCGCTCCTGCTCATGGCGGGGCTCTCGGCCGTCGCCGCCGCCGAGCCCACGCCTCCCGTCCCTCCCCCCCTCTCTCTTCCACGCGTCTCCGGCCCCATCGTCGTCGACGGCGACCTCTCCGACCCCGGCTGGAAGGGCGCGGCCGTCGTCGACACGTTCTTCGAGACGGTCTTCGGAGACAACCGCATGCCGAGCGTCACGACCGTGGCGTGGCTGGCCTACGACGATCGGTACCTCTACATCGCGGTCCGCTGCGACGACCCCGATGCGCGCAAGATCCGCGCGCCCTACGTGGACCGGGACCAGGTCATCGGCACCGACGACAACGTGGCCATCTTTCTCGACACCCGCAACGACCGGCGCTCGGCCCAGGAGTTCCGGGTCAGCCCGCGCGGCATCCAGGCCGACGCCGTCTTGAACGATGCCAACGGCAACGAGGACTTCTCTCCCGACTTCTATTACGACACCGCGGCCCGGATCACCGACCAGGGCTGGCAGGCCGAGGTGCGCATCCCGCTCTCCTCGCTGCGCTACCCACGCGCCGATCCGCAGAAGTGGGGCATCATCATCTGGCGCAACTACCCTCGCGACTTCCGCTACGCGATCTACAGCAGCCCTCAACCCCGCGGCGCCAACTGCCTGGTCTGCCTTTCCCGGGAGCTGACCGGCCTCACCGCCCTGCCCTCGTCGACCCACCTCGTGGTCGCGCCCTACGCGAGCGCGCAGGACGTGGCGCAGGCGGACGCGCCCGGCCAGCCGCTGGGCCACGGACGGACCGACAAGCGCGCCGGCCTCGACGTGAAATGGAACCCGTCGGCGAGCACCGCCCTCGACGCGACGATCAACCCCGACTTCTCCCAGGTCGAGGCCGACGTCGCCCAGATCGCGGTCAACAACCGCTTCGCCCTCTTCTTCCCCGAGAAGCGTCCTTTCTTCCTGGAAGGCGTGGACCTGTTCGATACGCCCATCCAGGCCGTGTACACGCGCACGATCACGTCGCCGCGCTGGGGAGGGCGCTCGACCGGCAAGTTCGGCGCTTCCTCCTACACGGTGCTCGTCACGCAGGACCGCGGCGGCGGCAGCGTCGTCCTCCCCGGTCCCACGGGGTCCGACTTGGCGCCCCAGGATTTCTCGTCCGTGGTGGGGATCGCGCGCGTGCGGCGCGATTTCGGCCGCTCCTTCCTGGGGCTTCTCTACACGGGCCGGGAGAACGAGGGCGCCGGCCACAACCACGTCGGGGGCCCCGACGGGCAGTGGCGCCCCAACGACAAGGACGTCCTGGCCGCGCAGCTCCTGGTGAGCGACACCACGACTCCGAACCGTCCCGACCTCGTGCCGGCGTGGAACGGGCGCACGCTCACCTCCCACGCCCTGGAGACGTCGTGGAGACACAGCACGAGAGGGCTCGATTGGACGGCGCGCTACCGTGACTTTGGCGACGGCTTCCGTGCCGACGAGGGCTTCGTGCCGCAGGTCGGCTACCGCGAGGGCTCCCTGAACCCGGGTTACAAGTTCTTCCCGAAGGGCCTCTTCAGCTTCGTGGGCGCGTTCCTCAATCTGGAGTACGCGGCGGACCGCCGGGGCGAGCTCCTGACCCGCCAGCTGGATCCGGGCATCCTCCTGCTCGGCCGCCGCAACCTCCAGGCCAACGTCCAGCTCCAGCTCCGCCGCGAGCGCACCGCCGACGAGCTGCTGTCGTTCACACGGCTCAGCTACGTGGTGCAGATCGATCCCTCGCGCCGCTTCACCCGGGTCGGTGTGAGCGGCCTCGCGGGTCAGGACGTCGACGTGCTGAACGTGAGGGTGGGGCGCGGCTTCAGCGTCACCGCGTTCGCGACGTTGCGCCCCACCGACCACCTGACCCTTGACGGCAACAGCGCGGTGTCCTGGTTGAATGTGGGCCGCCGCGTCGCCCCATCGGTCGCGGTCACGGGAAGCTCCCGGCTGTTCACGGCCCAGGTCCAGCGCTTGAAGGCCACCTACAACTTCAACCCGAGGATGTTCCTCCGCCTGATCGGCCAGTACGTGAGCACACGCCGCGATCCGTCGTTGTACGTGGTCGAGGTGCCGCGCCGGAGCGGCGACTTCTCGGGGTCGGCCCTGTTCAGCTACCGCCTGAACTGGCAGACCGCGCTCTTCGTCGGCTACGGCGACGAGCGCGCGCTCGACGAGCGCGAGCGCCTCGCGCGAACCGAGCGTCAGGTGTTCGTCAAGCTCTCTTACGCCTTTCAGCGCTAGCGTGGCGCGGCACACTTTTTGCTGTGATGACGGGCGTTTACGTTGCGTCCCATGAAAAGGTTATCGTATAACCCGTGAACCCGTTACACTTGCGGCCAGACATGCATCCACCGAGCGCCCGCCGGATTTGCCTGGCCTCCTTGCTGCTTCTCCTTCTTGCAACACCTCGCTTGCAGGCGCAGAGCTGGGTGGCCGTCGGCCCGCCGGGAGGGGACGTGCGCGAGCTCGCGGCCGATCCCCGCGACCCGCGCCGGATCTATCTGGGCACTGCCGACGGGATCGTGTACCGCTCCGACGACAGCGGGCTGAAGTGGCGCCGGCTGACGCCGGGGTTCCCGCACCGGGGCGCGAGCCTCGACGAGATCGTCGTGGACCCGCGCACTGGCACCGTGCTCGTCGGTTACTGGGACGTGGCCGGAAATGGCGGCGGGATCGCCCGCAGCGACGATGGCGGCAGGTCCTTCACCATGCTGCCGGGCATTGCCGGGCAGTCGGTGCGGGCCCTGGCCCAGGCCGCATCGAATCCCGACGTGCTCGTGGCGGGCACCATCGGGGGAGTCTTCCGCTCCGTCGATTTCGGGAAGACCTGGCAGCGCATCAGCCCCGAGGACCAGGCGGAGCTGAAGAACGTCGAGTCGGTGGCCGTCGATCCCGCGAGCCCGGACGTGGTCTACATCGGGACCTGGCACCTGCCCTGGAAGACGAGCGACGGCGGCGCCAACTGGGAGTTGATCCACACCGGGATGATCGACGACTCGGACGTGTTCACGATGACCGTCGACCGCTGGAGCTCGCGCAAGGTCTATGCGACCGCCTGCAGCGGCATCTATCGCTCCGCGGACGGCGCCGGCAAGTGGACGCGCATCCGCGGCATTCCCGCGTCCAGCCGGCGGACACGATCGTTCGCGCAGAGCCCCGACAACCAGGACGTCTTCTATGCCGGTACCACCGAGGGCCTGTGGATCTCGGAGGACGACACGGCGACGTGGCACCAGGCGACCCCGAAGTCGGTGGTGGTGAACTCGGTGCTGGCCCAGGCCGGAGGCCTGCTCCTGCTCGGGACCGATGGGGCGGGTGTGCTGCGCAGCAGCGACGGTGGCCGGAGCTGGTTCACGTCGAACCAGGGCTTCTCCGAGCGCTTCGTCTCCCGCATCGTCTTCGATGCGGGAGGCCGGCGCGTGCTGGCCGGGATCTGGGGCGATCGCAGCCACGGCGGCGTGTTCACCGCGCCCTCGCCGTTGGGCCCGTGGACCCGTATCGGTCCCGGCCTCGAGGGACGGGAGGTGCTCTCGCTGGCCGTGGCCGGCAGGCAGATCCTCGCCGGCACCGACGACGGCCTGTTCCTGTCGTCGGATCCGGCCGCGCCCTGGCGCCGCCTGCCGACCCTCGTCGGCGGCGTCGATCTTCACCCTCGCGTCACGGACGTCGTCGCGCTCTCCGACCAGGTCCTCCTCGCCGCCAGCATGCAGGGCATCCTGCGCAGCGTCGACGGCGGCGCCACCTGGCGCCGTCCGAGCCTCGGCATGTGGGGCCCGGCTTCGTCGCTCGCGGTGTCGGGCCGGACGCTCGGGCTGGTGCTGGCCTCGACGCCGCTCGGCTTCTTCAAGAGCGTCGACGGCGGCGACCGCTGGGTTCTCGTCTCACGCGGTCTCGGACCGACCGAGGCCCACACGATCGCGTTCGTGCCGTCGGACGACCGCATCCTCTACGCGACGTCCATCCGCGGCCTCTTCCGCTCGAAGGATCAAGGAGCGACGTGGTCGCAGGTGACGGGCGGCATCCCCTACACCGACATCACCGGCCTCGCGATCCGGCCCGACGGCCGCACGCTGTACGCGAGCGACTTCACGTGGGGCGGGATCTTCCGCAGCCAGAACGGTGGCGAGACGTGGGAGCGCTTGTCCGCCGAGGGGCTCGTGTCCGACCGGGTGTGGACCTTGAGCGTGGACCCCACCGCCCCCGATCGGGTGCTCGTCGCATCGCCGAGCGGGGGCCTGCACATGCTCGCGCCTCCGCCTCCCCCCCTCGCGGCCGCGGGCGGCTCGGCCTCGCCGCAGTAGCGTGAGCCGGCTCACGTCGGTGTTCGGGCGATCGTTTAGACTGGAATTGCTTGTTCAGACTTGAACCGCTCCGGGACGTCTCCGGGGCAAGGAGGAGGTCCCCATGATTCTCCCCGCCCTGCTTCTCTCCACCCTCCTCGGCCCATCGGCCCAGGAGCCACCGGCCGCGGCGCCGGCGGCGCAATCGGCCGCGTCGGTCGATTCCCACATCGACGCCGGTCTGGCCGCCTTCAAGAAGAAGCGCTTCCGGCAGGCCGAGATCGAGTTCCGCCAGGCGGTCGACGCCGACCCCAACAACGCTGCCGCCACCTGGTACCTCGGCTACACCTACTACAAGATGGCGGAACCGAAGCGTCCGTTCCATCCCGACAAGCAAAAGGCCGCGGAGCTGTTCGCCAAGGCCTACCAGCTCGACCCGCAGTTCAGGCCCGCATGGTCTCCCTCCGCGGGTGGCGGCTCGCGCCGCAGCCACAAGGCGAGGCCGCCCGCCGAACCGAAGCCCGCCGCCGCCAAGCAGGGCTGATCGCGGCCCCACGCCCCAAGAGCAAGAGCAACGGCCGCGAGCGGAGCGGGATTCACTCCCGCGGAGCGAGCGGGGGGTCTGGGGGGCGCGCCGCTAGCGCCCCCCAGCTCAAGGAAGATACTTCCCGAGCCAACTCGTCTTGCTGAGATCGGAGTAGAGCACCAGCCCGATCAGCAGGAACAGCACCATCGCCCCCGCGTTCAGGATCCAGCTCTTGGTGGCGGCGCTGAACTCGCGCCGGCGCAGTCCCTCGCCGGCCAGGATCGCAAGGTGGCCTCCATCGAGGGGCGGCAGCGGGAAGAGGTTCAGGATCCCCACGCTCACGCTCAGGCTCGCGACCAGGTACAGGAGCGCGCGAATCCCGCTGCGGGCCGCGTCGCCGGAGGCCTTGGCGATGCCCAGCGGGCCGGTGAGGGCGGCCTTGGGCGAAATGCTCGCGGTGACGAGGCCCTTCAGGATCACGAAGGTCTGGCGCACGAGGTTCCACGTGGCCGCCGTGGCCTCGCGCACGGCGGGCACGAAGCTCAGCTTCTTCGTGATCGTCTTGTTGGTGATGCCGAGCCGGCCGTTCTCGGGCGTGATCGTCACGTCGAAGATCGATCCCTGCCGCCAGATCTGCAGGACCAATGGTCCCGGGGGTGCCGAGGCGATGAGCGCGGGGATGTCGGTGAAGGACGCGACCGGCTTGCCGTTCACGCTCAGGATGCCGTCGTCGGGCTTGAAGCCCGCTCGCTCGGCGGGGCTGGCCGGAACCACCTGTCCGACCCTCACCAGGGGTGTGACCCCGATCTGGCCCATCTTCTGGGTCGAGTTCGACGTGGACTGGACGGGGAACTCCTTCTCCTCCCCGCCGCGCCGCACGCGGATCCGCAGCGTCCGGTCGGGCCGGATCACGATGGCGACCAGGGCGTCCTCCCAGTTCGCCTTGGCCGCATCGTCGATGGAGAGGATCTGGTCCCCGGGCTGCAGCCCGGCGGCCGCCGCGGGCGAGCCCGCTTCCACGGCGCCGATCACGGGAGGGTCCGTGAGCACGGCGTCGATCCCGTAGCCCACCATGTAGAGCGCGGCAAAGCCGGCGATCGCCAGCACCCCGTTCATGACCGGGCCCGCCAGGTAGACGACGAAGCGCTGCCACCGCGGGCGGGCGGTGAAATCCTTGCCGTCGCCGAGGGTGGCCGTGTTCTCGCTGATGTGGTCCTCGGGCTCGCCCTCGAGCTTCACGTAGCCCCCGAGGGGAATGGCGGAGACGCGCAGGTCGGTGTCTCCCCACTTGAAGCCGACGAGGCGGGGCCCGAAGCCGAACGAGAAGATGAACACCCGCATCCCGAAGGCCTTGGCGGTGATGAAGTGGCCGAACTCGTGGAAGAAGATGATCACACCGAGAACGAAGACGAAGGCCAGCAGGGTCGTGAGGGATCCCATCAGACCGTCTCCATGGCCCGCCGCTTGAGCGCCGCCCGGGTCCGCTCCCGGGCCCAGGCGTCGGCGGCGAGCACGTCGTCCAGGGTCGCCACGGTCCGGGGCGGGTGATCGTCCATCACCTCGCGGATGGCCTCGGGAATGGCGGGAAAGCCGATGCGGCCGTCGAGGAAAGCGCCCACCGCCTCCTCGTTGGCGGCGTTGAGCACCGCGGGCAGCGAGCCGCCGCCCTCCAGGGCCCGGTAGGCGAGGCCCAGGCACGGGAAGCGCTCGTGGTCGGGCGTCTCGAACTCGAGGCGCAGGCCGCGGCTGAAGTCGATGCCGGGGATGGCCGCCTCCCAGCGCTCCGGGTAGCTGAGCGCGTATTGGATCGGCAGCCGCATGTCGGTCACGCCGAGCTGGGCGAGCACGGTCCCGTCCACGAACTCCACCATCGAGTGGACCACCGACTGCGGATGGATGAGGACCTCGACGCGCCCGGCGCTGACGCCGAAGAGCCACCGGGCCTCGATCACCTCCAGCCCCTTGTTCATGAGGGTGGCCGAGTCGATCGTGATCTTCCGGCCCATGGACCACGTGGGGTGCGCGAGAGCCTCGGCCGGCGTGACGCGGTCGAAGCTCTCCCGGGCCCGCGTGCGGAACGGGCCGCCGGAGGCGGTGAGGACCAGGCGGCGGACCTCATCCGGCCGCCGGCCTTCGAGGCACTGGTGCAGCGCGCAGTGCTCGCTGTCGATGGGCAGCAGCTTGCCGCCGCGGGCGCGGGCCTCGGCCACCATCAGCTCGCCCGCCATGACCAGCGTCTCCTTGTTGGCGAGGGCGACGTCCTTTCCCGCCTGGAGGGCGCGGTAGGTCGGTACCAGGCCCACCGCCCCCACCGCCGAGGCCACCACCACGTCGGCGTCGGGGTGCGTGGCGACCTCCACCGCACCCTCCTCGCCGACGACCACACGGGTCGCGCCGAGGTCGAGGAGCCGCCCGAGCGCGTCCCGGGTGGCGGCGCTCCGCACCGACACCAGACGGGGGCGATGGCGGGCCACCTGCTCGGCGAGCTTCTCGACGTTGTCGCCGGCGGAGAGGCCCACGACGGTGAATCGGCCGGGGAACGCGTCCACGACCCGGAGCACGTTCGTGCCCACGGATCCGGTGGCGCCGAGGATGGAAAGGCCCTTCACGCCCTAAGTATTGACGAGGGCGAAGTAGTAGTACAGCACGGGCGCGCCGAAGAGGATGCTGTCGAGCCGGTCGAGCATTCCCCCGTGGCCCGGGAAGAGGATGCCGGAGTCCTTCACCCCCGCCCACCGCTTGAGCAGGCTTTCGACGAGGTCGCCGGCGATGCCGAGCGCGGCCACCGCCAGGCCCAGGAGGAGGGCGTGGCCGAGGGGAACGAGCGGGAGCCCGAGGCTCCGTACGACCGCCGCGGCGACGAGGCCGCCGGCGAGGCCTCCGGCCGCGCCTTCGATCGTCTTGCCGGGCGAGATGACCGGCGCCAGCTTGCGGCGGCCGGCCGCGTTGCCGACGAAGAACGCGGCGGTGTCCGCGACCATCACGATGGAGAGGAGCAGGACGAGCCGCCACGCCCCGTCGCGGCCAGGCGGCAGGAGGCGCAGGGCGGCGACGGCCCCGCCGAGCGATCCCAGGTAGGCGGCCCCGAGCAGCGTGATGGCGGCGGATGGAACGGTGGCGGAAAAGTCCGGGCCCCGCGGCAGCAGGCCGATGAGCGTGACCAGGGCCACCGCCGGCCAGAGGGAGGCGGGGACCACGGGCCGGGCCACGTCGACGAAGATCGCCGACAGGAGGACGACGCCCGCGACATGAAAAGGCGCGAGCCCGCGCGCCTTCATGAGGCCGAAGAATTCCCACAAGCCGATGAGGACGGCCGCGGCCACGATGCCCGCGGCGAGGAGCGACGGGCCCAGGAAGAAGGCGGCGAGCAGCAGGGGGAGGGTCACCGCGGCGGTGGCCACCCTCCGGACCAGGTTGGCCCGATTCACTTGGCGATCCCGCCGTACCTCCGCTCGCGCTTCTGGTAGTCGGCGACGGCCTGGAGCAGGTGCTTCCGCCGGAAGTCGGGCCACAGGACGTCGGTCACCCAGATCTCGGCGTAGGCGATCTGCCACAGGAGGAAGTTGCTCACCCGCATCTCTCCGCTCGTGCGGATGAGGAGGTCGGGGTCGGGCAGGCCGGCGGTGTAGAGACAGGACGACAGCGTGTCCTCGTCGATGGCGCCCGCTTCGCGGCGGCCGGCGGCCACGTCCGCGGCCAGGCGGCGGACCGCGTCGGTGATCTCCGTGCGGCCGCCGTAGTTGAGGGCGATGTTGAAGAGGAGGCCGCTGCGATCCGCCGTCCTCTCCATGCCGCGGCGCAGCTCGTCCTGCACGTCCGCGGGCAGCTCCTCCATGCGTCCGATGACCCGGAAGCGGATGTTGTTGCGGAGCAGGGTGTCCAGCTCCGAGCGCAGGTAGCGCTTCAAGAGGCCCATGAGCGTCGTCACCTCGCTCTGGGGCCGCTTCCAGTTCTCCACCGAGAAGGCGTAGAGCGTGAGCACCTGCAGGCCGAGCCGAGCCGACGTCTCCACGACGTCGCGCACCGATGCGATGCCCGCCCGATGCCCCTCCACCCGCGGCTTGTGGCGCAGCTTCGCCCAGCGACCGTTGCCGTCCATGATCACCGCCACGTGGCGGGGCAGGCGGGCGAAGTCGATGGCGCGCAGGAGCGCCTGATCCTCCGACCCCGAGGGGACGACTTCCAGCAGATCTTGAAGTGACATGCGATCAAGAGGGAGGAAAAACCTATTCTACATCGGGGCCGCAGGGGCGGCATACGCGACGTGGACGAGGGTGAGGCCGCGTGCCTCGGCGGGCGGCGGCCACGCACGGCGGTCGCGGGCGAGCAGCGCGCACCGCAGCTCCTCGACGCCCAGCGCGCCCCGACCCGCCGCCACCAGTCCGCCCACGAGGCTGCGGACCATCCTCCTCAGGAAGCCGTCGGCCTCCACCTCGTAGATCATCGTCGCGCCCTCGAAAAGCACCTCCGACCTCAGGATCGTGCGCACGGTGGTCCTCACCGAGCTGCCGGCCGAGGCCAGCGACGCGAAGTCGTGCTGCCCGCGGAACAGCTCCGCCGCCGAGCGCACCGCCGCCTCGTCGAGACGCCAGGGTACATGGCCGGCCACCCGTCGCCGGGTGGGTATCTGCACGCGTCCGGTGTCGAGCTCGTAGCGGTAGAGCTTGGAAAGGGCGCTCTTGCGGGCATGGAAGCCCGCGGGCGCCGGCGCGGCCTCGAGCACACGCACGTCCCGCGGGAGAATCGCGTTGAGGGCGCGCTGGAGATCGGCGGGGGCCACGTCCTTCTCCAGCGCGAAGGACGCGACCTGGCCCAGGGCGTGAACACCCGTATCGGTGCGTCCGGCGCCCACCACCACGACCCGCGGGCCGCCGGAGAATCGCCCCAACGCGGATTCGAGGGTGGCCTGCACGGTCCGGCTGGGGACCGTCTCGCCCTGCGCCTGCCAGCCCGCGAAGTCCGTGCCGTCGTAGGCGACGGTGATCCGCCAGAGGGCCATCAGCGGCGAGAGCCGGGCTTCTCCGGGCGCGAGCCCGCGGCGCAGAGGGGACAGGCGGCGGCGTCCCACGTCGGGACCTCGATCCGGAGCAGGCTCCGCCGTGGCACGCCGAAGTCGACCTCACCGACGCTGCGGTCGACGAGGCTGCCCACCGCGATCACCCCCCCTCCGCGGACGTGCACCGCGTCGATGACCTCCCGCGTGGACTTGCCGGTGGTGATGGCGTCCTCGACCACCACCACCCGCTCGTCGGGCTCGAGACTGAAGCCGCGGCGCAGCGTCATCACGCCGTCATGGCGTTCCGTGAACAGGCTGCGGCAGCCGAAGGCGCGCGCGACCTCGTGGGCCACGAGGACGCCGCCCAGGGCGGGCGCGACGACCGCGTCGGGCCTCGATCCTTCGAGGACGCTCTCGAGGCCCCGCGCGAGATCGGCCCCCAGCCGCATGGCCAGGACGGGGTCCATCAGGATCCGGGCGCACTGCACGTAACGTGGAGAGTGCAGGCCGGAGGAGAGCAGGAAGTGGCCGTCGAGCACCGCCCCCCGCTCCTTGAAGAGGGCCAGCAGATCGGGCATCGCTCGACTCTACCCTATACTGCGGCGATGGTTCCGCTCTCGGCGGTGCTCATCACTCAAGACGAGGCCCACCACTTGCCGGCGGCCCTCGAGAGCGTGCGCTTCTGCGACGAGGTCGTCGTCGTCGACTGCGGCTCCCGCGACGAGTCGCGTGCGATCGCGGAGGCGGCGGGGGCGAGGGTCATCGTGCACGAGCCGTGGCCCGGCTTCGTGGCCCAGCGCAACTTCGCCGCCGAGGCCGCGCGCCACGACTGGGTCCTCGCGGTGGACGCCGACGAGCGGGTCAGCCCTCCGCTGCGGGAGGAGATCCAGGCCCGCCGGGCGGAAGGGTTCACCCATGACGGCTACCGGATCCCCAGGGTCGCGCACTACCTCGGACGCTGGATCCGCGGCACCGACTGGTACCCCGACCCGCAGCTCCGCCTGTGGGACCGCCGCCGGGGACGCTGGGAGGGCGCGCTCGTCCACGAATCGGTGAAGGTGCGCGGCCGCGTCGGCCGGCTGCGGAACGACCTCCTCCACCTCACCTACGACGACATCAGCGACCACCTGCGCACGATCGACAGCTACACGACCCTCTGGGCGCGGCAGGCGTTCGCCGAAGGCCGGCGCACGGGGCCGCTCGAGGCGGTGGCGGCGTGCGGGTGGGCGTTCTTCCGCAACTACGCGATCCGCCGCGGCGCTCTGCTCGGCGCGGCCGGCATCACCGTCTCCACCCTCAACGCGTACTACACCTACGTGAAGCTGGCCAAGCTCCTGGAGCTGCAGCAGGGCGCCCCGCCCCCTCCGTGAGGGTGCTCCACGTCGACTCCGCTCGGGGCTGGAGGGGCGGCCAGAACCAGGTGTGGCTCTCCGCCCGCGGCATGGCCGCCCGAGGGCACGACGTGGTCGTCGCTTGCCGAGCCGGGGGCGTGCTGGCCGAGCGCTCCCGCGCGGCGGGGCTCGCCGTGCGGGAGATGCGATTCCGCGGCGATCTGTGGCCGGCGGCGGCACTGGCGCTGGCGGCAGCGCTGAAGGAGACGCGGCCGGACGTGGTTCACCTGCACGATCCGCATGCGGTCTCCGCCGGGTTGCTCGCCCGCCGTCTCGGCGGGCGGCGGACGCCCCTCGTCGCAACCCGCCGCGTGGACTTCGCGCTCCGCGGGTTTCTCTCGCGACGGAAGTACGCGGCATGCGACCGGTTGATCGCGGTGAGCGAGGCCATCGCCGGCGTCTTGCGGCGCGGCGGCCTCCCGACCGAGCGCGTTCGCGTCGTCTACGAGGGCGTTCCGGACCGGCCCGCGCAAACCGGAGGGCGAGAGGCGCTGCGGGAGCTGGGCGTCCCGGAGGACGCGCCGGTCGTCGGGAACGTGGCCGCCCTGACCGGCCACAAGGACCAGGCGACTCTGCTGGCGGCCGCGGCCAGGATCGGCGCGCGCGTGCCCGAAGCGCGCTTCGTGATCGTGGGGGAAGGCGAGCTGCGGGGCCGGCTGGCGGCGTTGTCGCGCGAGCTCGGCGTGGAGCGCCGGTGCGTGTTCGCCGGCTTCCGGGCCGACCTCGACCGGTTGATCCCGGCGTTCACCGTCTTCTGCCTCTCGTCGCACATGGAAGGGCTCGGCACCAGCCTGCTCGACGCCATGGCTTTTGGCGTGCCGGTGGTGGCCACCGCCGCGGGGGGGATCCCCGAGGCGGTGACGGACGGGATCACGGGACGGCTCGTCCCGCCGCGCGATCCGGACGCGCTCGCGGCCGCCCTCGTCGAGGCGCTCCAGGACCCCGAGCGTCGCGACGCCTGGGGCCGGGCGGGACGGCAGCGCTTCGAGGAGCGCTTCACGGCCGACCGCATGGTCGAGGCCACCCTCGCCGTGTACGCGGAGCTGGCGTGAGGGCGGTGGCCATCGCCAATCCCCGGGCGGGGCTGGCGGCGCAACGGGCCATCCGGGCGGTGGAGACGGCGAAGCCCGGTCGCTGGCCGGAGCTGAAGCTCTGGACCACGTCGGGCCCGGGCCAGGCGCGGGAGCTGGCGAGGACCGCGGTCGAGGAAGGCTTCGAGGTGGTGCTGGCGGTGGGCGGCGACGGCACCGCCAACGAGGTGGCCGGTGGGCTGCTGGGCTCCCAGGTCGCGCTGGGCGTGGTGCCGGCGGGCTCCGGCAACGGCCTGGCCCGCACGCTGCGCATCCCGCTCGACGCCGGCCGCGCCTTGCGGGAACTGGCGAGCGCGGTCACACGCCGCATGGACGTCGGCCGCATCAACGGCCGTCCATTCCTGAACGTGGGCGGGGCCGGCTTCGACGCCGCGGTCGGCCAGGCCTTCCACGCGCGGGCCCTGCTCGGGGGCCGCCGCGGCGTGATGAACTACGCGCGCATCGCGTTCGCGATGAGCTGGACGTACCGCTGCGGCGGCTTCACGCTCGAGGCCGGGAAGCACCGCTTCGAAGGGGGGGCGTGGCTGGTGGCCTTCGTCAACGGGCGCCAGTACGGCGGCGCAGCGGTCATCGCCCCCGGCGCCCGCCTCGACGACGGCCTGCTCGAGGTGGTCGTCATCGAGCAGGCGACGCCCTTCGAGATCATGGCCGCCGCGCCGCGCCTGTACCTGGGCGGCCTGGAGCGCTTTCGGCGCTATCGGCGGCTGCCGGCGTCCCAGGCCGTCCTCAGCGGCCCCGAGCCCTTCCCCCACCACCTCGACGGGGAGCCGGGCGGCCCGGCGACGAGGCTCGAGGTCAGCATCGAGCCGAAGGCGCTGAACGTCCTCGTGCCTCGCCCCACCGCCGAAGACCCCCTGGGCCCGTTTGGGTCCGCCTAGTTCTTCGCGGCGGATTCGGCGGCGTCGAGCAGGCGGCGCAGCTCGTCGCGGATCGCCGGGGGGAGCGGCAGGAGAGGCGACCGTACGGAGCCGCCGCGGCGGCCCGACAGGTCGACCGCCGCCTTGAGCCCGGCGACGCCGTGCGTCGCCGTCACGGCCACGGCGAGAGGCGTCAGCGCTTCCTGGATCCGCCTCGCGCGGGTGTGGTCCGACGCGGCGAAGGCGCGGTAGAGGGCGGCGGCGGGGCGGGGAGCGCAGTTGGCAACGGCCAGGATCCCGGCCGCCGCGCCGATGCAGAGCGACGGATAGAAAGCGGGGGCGGAACCGCAGGCTACGGCGAACGAGGCGGGGACGGAGGCGACGATCCGTCCGAAGAGACCGACGTCGCCGCTCGACTCCTTCATCCCGACGATGCGGGGATGCCCGGCGACCGCGGCGGCGAGGGGAAGCGGAAAGGGCAGGCCCGTCACGGCGGGAAAGGAATACAGCAGGACAGGTATCGACGAGGCTTCGGCCACCGCGTCGTAGTGGCGGCGCAGGGCCTCGACCGTCATCTGGGACTTGAAGCAGGACGGTGTCAGCACCAGGGCGGCGTCGGCGCCGGTATCGGCGGCCCGGGCGGTGAATGCGATCGTCGAGCGGGTGGACTCCAGGCCGGTTCCCGCGATCACGAGGCGGGAGCCGCAGCGGCGGCGGGCCGCGCGCAGAAGGGCCAGCTTCTCGTCCTCCTCCAGGCTCGCCGCTTCCCCGTTGGATCCGAGGACGACGTAGCCGGCGAGGTCCTCGGCGGCGTAGGACTCGAGGTTCGCTTCGAACGAGGCGAGATCGAGAGCGCCGTCGGGGTGGAACGGCGTGACGAGGGGGGGAAGGATTCCCCGCAACACGGCGGGAGGACCTACGTCGCCGGCGTCTTCTTGGCGAGCGCGGCCGCCACCCGATCGAGGAGCTTCACGTCGTGGGGCGTGAAGGCGTCGCGGAAGTCACTCCAGATCTCGAGCGTGGCCCACAGCCCGGCCTCGGTCCGGATGGGCGCCACCGCCGCGCTGCCCGTGGCCAGCCCGACCGCGCCCCACTGGGGGGAAGTCGACAGGTCCGATACCACGGTGGTCGTGTGGCCGTGCGCCGCGTCGGCCAGCGGCCCGCCGCCCGACCACACACGCTCGGGACCCGCGGGGCGGTCGAGCGAGGTGTGCACCACCAGGTCCTCGCCGTCGGCCACGTACACGGTCACCGCCGAGAAGCGCGCGAAGCGCTTCTTCATCAGCTCCGCGGCCTGCCGGAGGGCGTCCTCGAAGGAGGCGGCCTTCTTCACCGCTTCCTCGACGTCGTGGAGGACCTGCTCCCTTCGGGCCGCGGACTTGCGGGCCAGGTTCGTCTTCCACGGCTTATCCTCGTCACGCGACAGCGCCATGTTCACCTCATGACTCCTTCCTCTTCTTCCTGTTCCATAGGCCCGTCCTCCTCGGCCGGGGGCCTCGACCGCTCCGCCCGGCCGCGACCCGCGCGCCGGCCATGGGAATCCGGTCCCGGGCGGGACGACGATCTCTCCCGGGAGCCTCGGACCATGGAGCGGCGGGGGACGGGTGAAGCGCATCGATCATATCACCGCTCAACTCGACGGCTACGAACCGTCGCCCGCAGGGCCCACGAACCGCGCGCCGATGCGGCTCACGGCCTGTCCCTCGAAGCGCTCCACCCGGCACACGACCGCCCACGCCCGGTAGACCGCGCGCCCGCCGAAGTGCCCGCGCAGGGCAGGCGGGATCTGGATGTCGAGCAGCAGCCGCGCACCCACTAGCAGGTTCCGCGGCGTCTCGAAGCAGACGCCGCCGCCGCTGATGTTGAGGGTCTGCGCAGAGTGGGCGAAGGCGACGTCGCCGGCGTCCTGGCCGCTGATGTCCAGGGGGAGCCGGAGTCCGACGCGTTTCTCTCGCCGAGCCTCGCTCGTCATTCCCTTGGTGCAAGTCGGCGGATCGTAGGCCCGCGCCGGCAGGGTGTCAACGGCGGTGGCGCCCGCTGCGCTCCCGCAAGAGATCGGTGACGCGGGGGTCGTCGGGGGCGATGAGGACCAGCTCGGCGACGGCGGAGCGCATGTCGCCCTCCGCGCCGCCGGGAGCGGCCCGCGCGAGCAGGTCTGTGACCCGGCGCTCGCTTTCGGGGTCCAGCGCGGGCGCCACCGAACGGCCGTCGTGCAGCTTGCGGCCCGCCCGCCACAGAAGGTCGGCCGCGTCCTCCGCGGAAGGGTCCAGCCGGAGCGCGTCCTTCATCTCGGCCACGGCCCGGTCGGCCTGGCCGGCATCCAGGAGAGCCCGGCCCTGCGCCACCCGGTCGCGGACCCGAGCGCGGGTCTCTTCGCTCACGGGCGCCGCGGGGACGGGAAGCGTCGAGCGACCCCCCGAGCCGCGGAGGGCCGCGTGGATGTCGGACAGGTCGCGGGCCACTTCCTCCATCGCCCCGTAGCGCAGGTCGGGGTCCTTGCGCAGCATCCGGTGGACGATCGAGGCCAGCCTCACCGGCACCTCGGGGTTGACGGTCAGCACCGGCTCCGGGTCGTCGGAGATGATCTGGTACAGCACTGCGTGGAGGGTCTTCCCCTTGAACGGCTTCTCGAGGGTCAGGAACTCGTAGAAGACCGCGCCCGCCGAGAACACGTCGCTGCGCCGGTCGACGCCCTTGCCCATCGCCTGCTCGGGGGCCATGTAGTCCGGGGTACCGAGGATGACGCCCCGGCGGGTGATGGTGGAGCGGGCGGAGACGCGGGCGAGGCCGAAGTCGAGGATCTTGGCCCGTCCATCGGACCCGACCAGGATGTTGGCGGGCTTGATGTCGCGATGGACGACGCCGCGCGAATGCGCGTAGGCGAGGCCGGTGCAGATCTGGAGGAGGATCCGCACCCGGTCGGCGAGGGCGATGGCGGCCCGCTTCTCGATGAGCGAGCGCAGGTCGTCCCCCTCCAGCAGCTCCATCGCCATGTAGAGCTGGCCGGAGGCCTCCCCCACGTCGTAGACGGTCACGATGTTGGGATGGCTGAGCCGGCCGATGGCCTCCGCCTCCCGCTGGAAGCGCTGGTGCAGCTCCTCCTCGCCCCCCAGGTCCGCGGAAAGCATCTTGAGGGCCACCACGCGCCCCAGGCTGGCGTCGCGGGCGCGGTACACGACGCCCATGGCGCCCTCGCCGAGCTTGTCGAGGATCTCGTAGCGGCCGAAGGTGGCCATCGCCGGAGCAGCTACGCGGTGTAGCGCACCAGGACGACCGAAACGTTGTCCTTGCCTCCGGCGTCGTTGGCGGCGGCGATGAGCCGGCCGGCCGCCTCCGGGAGCGAATCAGGGTGGGGAGTGAGGGCGCGGAGGATCTCATCGTCGCCGATCATGGCGTGCAGCCCGTCGGAGCAGAGCAGGGTCACGTCCCCCGCGGCGAGCGGGTGCTCGGCCACCTCCACCTCGAGCGTGTCCTTCGCTCCCACGGCCTTCGTGATGACGTTGCGCAGCGGGTGGCGCTCGATCTCGTCGGAGCTGAGGATGCCCTCCGCCCACGCCGCCGAGACCCACGAGTCGTCGCGCGTGATCTGCCGGAGCTTGCCCTTGCTGAGCAGGTAGCACCGGCTGTCGCCGGCCGAGCCCACCGTGAGGACGTTGCCGGCGACGAGCGCCGCCACCACCGTGGTCCCCATCCCCGTGTACTCCTCGCGGTTGTCGGCGGCCTTGAACACCTTCTTGTTGGCGAGCTTGATGGCGGTCTTCAGGCGGTTCGCCTCGAAGGACAGGTTGGCCTCCAGGCCGTAGGGCCAGGTGATGTCCTTCTCTTCCCCGGCGCTCTTGCGGATGAAAGCGGCCAGCGTCTCGATGGCGAGCTTGGAGGCCACTTCGCCCGCGTTGTGACCCCCCATCCCGTCGCAGACGGCGAAGAGGTTGGTCTCGGGGTCGACGAGGTAGTTGTCCTCGTTCAGCTTGCGGCGGCGGCCCACGTCGGTCTGGCCGAACGACTCGAGCATGGATCCTTTCCGGGGAAGTGTGCGGCCCAAAGAATACGGGCTTTGGCGCGGACGGTCAAACCTGGGCGAAGCAGACTCTGCTTCTCCACGCAGAGGCCGCAGAGGAACGCAGAGGCCGCAGAGAACGGACAATAGGCAAACAGCCAAAGCTGCGAGCGGAGCGGGATTCACTCCCGCGAAGCGAGCGGGGGGTCTAGGGGGTGCGCCCCTAGCACCCCCTTGCTCAATGAGGTTCTCTGCGGCCTCTGCGTGCTCTCCGCGGCCTCTGCGTGGAAAGGCAGCGCGGGCGTCAGCGAGAGCGCATGGCTTCGCGCATCTCCCGGACCGCGCGCTCCATGCCCACCAGCACCGCCCGGGCCACGATGTTGTGGCCGATGTTGAGCTCGCTGATCTCGGGCAGGGCCGCCAGGGCGCGCACGTTCTCGTAGGTGAGGCCGTGGCCGGCGTGGACGGCGAGTCCCAGCTTGCGGCCGAATCGCGCCGCGTCCACGGTCTTGCGCAACGCCGCGTCCCGGCCCTGATCGTCGCGGGCGTCGGCATAGGCGGCGGTGTTGATCTCGATCGCGTGGGCGTCTATCCGGTGGGCCTCCTTCACCTGCTCGAGGTCCGGGTCCACGAAGACGCTCACGCGGATGCCACCCTCCTCGAGCATCTTCACGGCCGGCTTGAGCTGCACGCTGTTGAGGACGACGTCGAGGCCACCCTCGGTCGTGATCTCCTCCCGCCGCTCGGGCACGAGGGTCACCTGGTGCGGCTTGGCGGTGAGGGCGATCTTCAGCATCTCCTGCGTCGCGGCCATCTCGAGGTTCAGCCGCGTCTTCACCACCTGGCGCAGGATCTCCACGTCGCGATCCTGGATGTGCCGGCGGTCACTGCGAAGGTGCACGGTGATGCCGTCCGCCCCCGCGAGCTCGGCGAGGATGGCCGCTTGCACCGGGTCGGGATCGGGCACCCGCCGCGCCTGTCGCAGCGTGGCCACGTGGTCGATGTT
>QHVJ01000428.1 GCA_003222275.1 Acidobacteriota bacterium
CGCAGGTCCACCGGCTGACGCTCGACCGGCTCGTCGCCGGCGGCTTCCTCCGACTCGGCGAGCGGGAGGGGCGGGAAGTCGCGCTCGGCCTGGTCGGTCGCTTCTGGATGCCGTCGGGCGGACGCGTGAAGGTGAGACCCGACGCGTTCCGTGATTTTGCGGAGCCCGGCAACGCGAAAGTCGTGTGGACCTTTGCCGTCGAGCCCCTCGGTACGGGGACGACGCGCCTCGTGACCGAGACGCGCGTACAGTGCCTCGACGCGGCGAGCCGCCGGCGCTTTCGCCTCTACTGGCTGGTGGTCCGGCCGTTCAGCGGACTCATCCGCGACGCGATGCTCGGCGCGGTCGCCCGCGAGGCGACGCGCCCGGCGGCGACGCGCCCTGTATAGTATCCGCGCATGAACGAGCCCTTCTATCTCACCGACGATCAGCGGATGCTCCGTCACCTCGCGCGAAAGATCGCGCGCGAGCGCGTGGCGCCGAACGCCGCGCGCTACGACGAGGCCGAGGCGTACCCGGAGGACTCGATCCGCGCGCTCATCGAGTCCGGGCTCTACGGCATCTGGGTCCCCGAGGCGTACGGGGGCAACGCGATGGGCGCTCTCGCGCTGGCCCTCGTGTGCGAGGAGATCGCGGCCGCGTGCGCGGCCACCGGCACGCAGTATCTCGACCAGCCGCTCGGCGGCATCCCGATCCTCCTCGCCGGCACCGACGAGCAGAAGAAGCGCTTCCTGCCGAGGCTCGCGACCGGCGAACTGTTGTGCGCGTATTCGCTCTCCGAGCCGGCCGCGGGCTCGGACGCCGCCGGGCTCAAGACCACCGCCGTTCGCAAGGGCGACCACTACGTGCTCAACGGCTCCAAGCAGTGGTGCACCAACGGCGACCACGCCGACGTGATCACCGTGTTCGCCACGCTCGATCCGTCCAAGCGCGCGCGCGGCGTGACGGCGTTTCTCGTCGAGAAGGGCACGCCCGGCTTCTCGGTCGGCAAGAAAGAAAGAAAGATGGGCATCCGCGCCTCGCCGACGGTGGCGCTGCACTTCAGCGACTGCGCGGTGCCTGCCGCCAACCGCCTCGGCGCCGAGGGCGAGGGCTTCAAGCTCGCCATGCGCACGCTCGACATCACGCGACCGGCCACCGGCGCGCTGGGGCTCGGCATCGCCCAGGCCGCGCTCGAGGCCGCCGTCGGTTATGCGAAGGAGCGCCAGCAGTTCGGCCAGCCGATCGGCGCCTTCCAGGGGATCCAGTTCATGCTGGCCGACATGGCGATGGCCGTCCACGCCTCGCGGCTCATGATCCACTACTGCGCGCGGCAGGTGGACGCGGGGATCACCGGCAACGCGTACGAGGCGTCGATGGCGAAGTGCTTCGCCGCCGACACCGCGATGAAGGTGACCATCGATGCCGTGCAGATCTTCGGCGGCTATGGCTACACGCGCGAGTTCCCCGTCGAGCGCTACATGCGCGACGCCAAGATCATGCAGATCTACGAGGGCACCAACCAGATCCAGCGCGTGGTCATCGCCAAGGAGCTGCTCGAGTGACTGCCGCCCGGCGGCTGGCGCGCTTCGTCGCCGCTCTCACGCTCGACACGATCCCGGAACCGGTCGTCGGTCGGGCAGCCCTGCTCGCCCTCGACACCCTCGGCAACGGGCTGGCCGCGGCGGGCGAGGACTTCGGCCGCGCCGCGCTCGACGTGGCCGAGGGGCTGGGCGGCGCCCCTGAGAGCGCGCTGTTGGGCCGCCGCGCGCGCGTTGCCGCCGCCAACGCGGTGCTCGCCAACGCGACGCTCGCCCACGGCCTCGATTTCGACGACACGCGCGAGGACGCAATCGTCCACACCGGCTGCGTCGCGGTGACCACGGCGCTCGCCGCCGGCGAGGCCGCCGGCGCGTCGGGCCGGGCCATGCTCGAGGCGCTGATCGCGGGCGTGGAGGTCATGTGTCGCGTCGGGCTCGCCGTGCCCGGCGCGCTGCACGCGCGGCACTTCCACCCGACGGCGATCGCGGGCGGCTTCGGCGCCGTCGCCGCCGCGGGGAAGCTCTCTCGCCTCACCGAGGCCCGGCTCGCTCACGCCTTCGGTCTGGTCGGCAGTCAGGCGGCCGGGATCATCGAGTACCTCGCCGACGGCTCGTGGCCGAAGCGCTTGCACCCGGGCTGGGTGTCGCACGCCGGCGTCGTCGCCACCTTGCTCGCGCGCGGAGGCTTCACCGGGCCCGCGACGGTGCTCGAGGGCGAGCACGGGCTCTATGCGGCGTTTGCCGGCGGCCACGACGCCAGGCGCCTCGAGGCGCTCCTCGACACGCTCGGGCAGACCTGGGAGCTCGAGGCGCTCACGCTCAAGCCCTATCCGTGCGGCTCGATCGCGCAGCCCTACATGGACTGCGCGGCGCGGCTGCGCGAGCGCGACGGGATCAAGGCCGACGCGGTGACGGCGATCCGCTGCCGGACGTCCGCCGGCCCGGTGCCGCGGCTCTGGGAGCCGCTGGCCGCCAAGCACGCGCCGCCCAACGGCTACGCGGCGAAGTTCAGCCTGCCATATCTGCTCGGCACGATCTTCGTGCGCGGGCGCGCGGGACTCGCGGAGTTCACCGACGCTGCCGTGCGCGACGCCGAGGTGCTGCGCGTGGCGTCGCGCGTGACGTACGAGATCGATCCGACCATCGACTACCCGCGCCAGTTCGTCGGCGACGTGGAGGTCACGCTCGCCGACGGACGGCGGCTCCGCGAGCGCCAGGACCGCCCGCGCGGCGGCCCAGACGCGCCGCTCACGCGCGCGGAGATCGAGACGAAATTCCGAGGCAACGCCGCGCTGGTCCTGCCGTCCGCGCGCGCTGACGCGATCATTCGCGCGGTGAGCGGGTTGGCCGCCGCGCCGAGCCTGAAAGACCTGGTCGCAGCCCTCACCCCGGAGAACAATCGATGAGCAAGAGATCCATGGCCCTCGCCGCCGTCGTCGTGGCCGCGCTTCTCGCGGGCCTCGTGGTGGCCGGCGACGCCCAGACGCAGGACGCGCGGCTCGAGGCGGCGAAGAAGGAAGGCAAGGTCGTCTGGTACACCTCGCTGGTGCTGCCCAGCGCCGAGAGAGTCGCCAAGCTGTTCGAGGCGGCCTATCCCGGCGTGAAGGTCGAGGTCCACCGCACGGGCTCGCAGCGGATCTTGCAGCGCGTGATGCAGGAGCTGCAGGCGAACATCAAGAACGTGGACGTCGTGCACACCTCCGACGCCGGCCACTTCGTGCTCCTCAAGGACAAGAAGCTGCTCGCGAAGTACACGCCCGCCGGCGTGGACGCGTTTCCCGCCGGCTTCAAGGACAGGGACGGCTACTACTACGGCCTGCGCGCCACCGTGAACGCCATCACCTACAACACGAAGGCGATGTCGGCGGCCGAGGCGCCGAAGACGTGGAAGGATCTGCTGGACCCGAAGTGGAAGGGCAAGCTGGTGACGGCCCACCCGGGCTACAGCGGCGTCATCGCCACCCACGTCCTGGCCCTCGTCCACCTGCACGGCTGGGACTACTTCAAGGCGCTCGCGGAGAACCGCGTGATGATCGTGCAGTCCGCGAACGATCCAGCGACCGTCGTCTCCTCAGGCGAGCGGATCGTGGCCGTCAACGGCGGCGACTACAGCGCCTACCAGCTCAAGAAGAAGGGCAACCCCATCGAGATCGTCTATCCCAAGGAAGGCGTGCCGCTCGTCGTCTCGCCCACCGCGATCACGAGCTTCGCGCCGCACCCGAACGCAGCGCGCCTCTTCACCGACTTCACGTTCACGCGCGAGTGTCAGCAGGTGATGGCCGACAGCGAGGGCCTCTACACGGGTCATCCGGAGGTGACATACCCGGCCGACAAGCCGAAGCTCAACGAGCTGAAGCTGCTGACGGTGACGCCGGAGGAGCTCGAGAAGCGCAACGAGGAGCTCAAGAAGCGCTTCGTGGAGTTCTTCGGGGCGTAGCGCGTGGATCGCTCGGTCGCCGTCTGGATCTTCGCCGCGCTGTCGCTCGTCGTGTTGATGGCGCTGCCGCTCGGCTGGCTCGGATGGCTCAGCGTCAGCGGCGAGCACGGCGCCACCCTCGCGCACTATCGCGACGTCTTCACCGACCTGGCGTTGCGCAAGGCGCTGTGGAACACCGTCGTGCTCGCGTTCTGGGTCGGGCTCGTCTCGGTCGCCCTCGGCGCGCCGCTGG
>QHVJ01000429.1 GCA_003222275.1 Acidobacteriota bacterium
CGTGCGGCTCACGCTCTGCAGCCGGCCTGAGCCGTCCACATGGGTGACGGCCGGGATCACCGCACGCTTGTCGGGGCGAACCGGATAGACGTGCACCATGAACGGATCCGGAACGGCGCCGACGAAGTAGTCGTCCACCGCCTCGTCCAGGATCGAGGGCGCGAATGGTCGGAACTTCTCGCGGAACTTGATCCGGGTGTTGATGACCTCACGCATGTCGGCGCGTCGCGGGTCGGCCAGGATGCTGCGGTTGCCGAGGGCCCGTGGGCCCCATTCCATGCGCCCCTGGAACCATCCGACGATCCGGCCGCCGGCGATACGGTCCGCCGTCCAGCGGCACAGCGCGTCTTCGTCGGGGAGCTGCTGCACGACGCAGCGCTCGTCGGCGAGCCGTCGACGCTGCGCCGACAGCACGCGCTCGACCTCGGTGTCGTCGAACTCCGGGCCCCAGTAACCGTGGTCCATGACGAAGCTTCGCGGCTGGCCGAGCGTGTGATGCCAGGCGTAGAGCGCCGCGCCCAGCGCTGTGCCGTTGTCGGCCGACGCCGGCTGGACGTAGACCTCGCGGAACGGGGTGCGCTCGCGAATCTTCCCGTTGAGCACGCTGTTCATCGCACAGCCGCCGGCCAGACAGAGGCGGGGTAACCGTGTGCGGCGCTGGAGCGCGTCGAGGACGTGCAGCGCCGCCTCCTCGAAGACGACCTGCAACGACGCCGCGATGGCTTCGTGACGCGCCGTCAACGGCTCGTCGGCTCCCCGGGCCGGTCCTAACAGCTCCTCGAGCTTCGGCGTGAACGCCTGGCCGATGACGGGCTCGCCGTCGTCCCACGTCATGCTCACGCCATCGGACCAGTGACGGAAATACGCGAGGTCGAGCGTGAAGCTCCCATCGGCGCCGAGACGGACGGCGCGGCGCAACGCATGGGCGTAGTCCGGAGTTCCATAGGGCGCCAGCCCCATCACCTTGAACTCGTCGCCGTACCTCCAGAATCCGAGGTGCTGCGTCACGGCCAGGTACACGAGCCCGAGCGAGTGCGGGAAGTACACGCGGCCGACCTGCTCCAGGCGGCTCCCGCGGCCCACCGCCGACGACGTGCTGACGAAGTCGCCGAAGCCGTCGATCGCGCACACCGCGGACTCGTCGAAAGGCGACACGAAGAACGCGCTGGCGAGATGCGCCGGATGATGCTCGACCCGGTGCAGCCGCTTGCGCACCATCGCGGAATCCAGCCCGGTGGCGCCGGCCACGGCGCTCGCGACATCGTGGACCTTGCGGGCGTTGCGCAGACGATTGGTGAGGAGCGTGAGCCGGGGCCGATTGCGGGCGACGAACCACGCCCGGCGTAGCATGTGCGCGCGCGGGTTGCGGGAGACGGCGAAGACATCCACCGCGTCGGCGGTCAGGTCTGCGGCCTTCAGACACGCGCGGATCGCCTCGGTCGGCACCCCGGCGACGTGCTTGATCCGCCGGAACCGCTCCTCCTCGACGGCGGCGATGAGCCGGCCGTCTCGAACGATCGCCGCGGAGACGTCGCCATGGAAGACGTTGACGCCGAGCACGGTGCGCGGCGCGCCCCTCACGCCAGGACCTCTTCGAGGCACGCGCTCACCACGCGAACGAGATCGTCGGCGGGCCGCGGTGATGGCTCGCTCGCACGCGACAACGCCGTCCGCACCGCGTCCGGAAGCTCCGCCGGCTCCCAGGCGGGGATCACGCGGCCGGCCCTCGCGAGGTATTCGACGAGCTCCGCCTGGTGATCGTCGACCAGCTCGCCATACTTTGCCCGCCGCGGCATGACCACGGGCACCTTCCGGGCCGCCATCGCGTTGAGGACGGTGCCAGCGCCTGCGTGGGAGATGACGAGGCGCGCGCGGCGGACGTGGTCCTCGAACTCCTCCATGGGCATGAACGCGCGGACGACGGCGTGCGGCGACACGAATCCCGGGTTGTGTCCCGACTGGATGACGATCGGCGTGGGCAGCAGGCCGTCGCCGGCAAGCGTGGCCACGGCGCCGAGCAGACGCCGGAAGCCGTCCGTGGCGTTGCCGACGGTCACGAAGGTCATGCGAGCACTCCGCCGTACACCCCCCGCGGGAAATGCCGCGCCAGCGAGGGCCACTGGTAGATGAAGCGCGCCGCGAGGTGGTACATGATCCGCGCGGTCAGCGACGGCTTCGAAATCCGCGTGAAGGTCTCGACGAACACCGTCGGGATGCCAAGGAGCCGGCCGACGAGAGCGAACGGCACCACCGGCCCTGCGCCCGTGCTGAGGATCACGTCCGGTCGCTCGGCCCTCAAGATCCGCCACGCCTCGAACAGATTCACGACGAAGAGCAGGTCGCGCTCCGAGTGCCGGATGAAGTAGGTCTTGTCCTCCATGTCGGCCGGGAGGAGCACGCGGTCGTTCAGCACGTAGAAATGGCGATACCGCGCGTACGCGGCGCGCAGCGCGCGGACCTCCGTGAGGTGCCCGCCGCACGAGGAGACGACGCACACCTTCCGGGTCACACGCGCTCCGGCTTCCGCGCGAGCAGCTCGATCTCCTCGCCGCGCCCGCTCCACGCCTGCACGACGCGCAGCGGCGCCAGCAAGGTTCCGACGGCGAAGCGCGCCACGTTGTAGGCCCCCACGACCATGCGGCCGGGACGGCCTGCCGGCCCCGGCTCACCGTCGTCCCGACGAGTGCGCAGTGAATTCACGACCGCGTTCACCCAGCCGCTGAACGGCTCCCGGGTACGGATGCTCACGACACGGAACCCGGCCCGCTCGAACAGCGCGCGGAGCCTCGCCGGCGTGAAGTAATGCAGGTGGTACGGCTGGTAACCCGTCCACCCGGGAAGCGCGGACTCCGGCGCGCCGATGTTCGGCACCGCGACGTAGGCGACGCCGTCGGGCATCAACAGTCGGTGCAGGGCTTCGACGGCGCCGACGGGGTCCGACATGTGCTCGAGGACGTGGCGCATGACGACCGCCTGGTAGCCCACGCCCGTGTCCCGTGAGTACCGCTCGATCGTACCCACCCGCACCGGGACACGGCTCCGCTGGCTCGTCGCGAGAGCAACGGCCGGAGAGAGCTCGAGACCTTCGACGTGGAACCCGCCGGCGGCGAGCGCCACGAGCAGCGCGCCGTGACCCGGACCGATCTCGAGCACCCGTGCGCCCGGTGTCAGAGCGTGTCCGAGGACGCGCAGCACGCGCCGGGCGTTGGCACGATCCACCGCGCGGGTCCACCCGTCGTCGGCCCCCGCGAACGCGTCACCGAAATGCCGCTGCTGCAACGCCTCACCGTTCGCATGCGGCGCCATCACGTGGCCGCACGCCTCGCAGGCGACGAGCTGCCAGCGCTGCCGGGCGCCCCTCGCGGGACGAACGCCCCGGCCACAGAGCGGACAGAGGAGCGTCGCCGTGGTCACGATGCCCGCCGCGCCTCCCGGTACACGCGCTGCATCTGCTCGGCGACCGCGCTGACGTGCCGCTCGCGGAGGATGAACGCGCGACCCCGCTCGCCCATCGCGGCCGGCTCGTCACGCAGAATCGCGTCCACGGCAGTGACGATCGCCGCCGGCTCGGCATCGATCCACCTTCCACAGCGCTGCTGTTCCAGCTCCGGCCAGGGGCAATGGCGACTGGCCACGACCGGCGTGCCGGCCGCGAGGGCCTCGGCGATGGCATTGCCGAAGTTCTCGTCGAGCGAGGGAAGCACGAACACATCGAGACCGGAAAGGAACGCGATCCGCTCGGCG
>QHVJ01000431.1 GCA_003222275.1 Acidobacteriota bacterium
CGAGATGAAGGTGCCGTCGATCTATGGACCGACGGCCGACGACCAGAGGTTCTAGCCGCCCGCTGGCCTGGCCGCCGCCGCTGATGTAGAACTACTCCGTGATCCCCTGCCTGCCCGGGTCCCTTCTGGCGCTGGCCGGTCTGGCTCTCGCGGCGGCCAGCCCGCCCGCCACCGGCCCCCCGGTGCACACCGGGGCCGGCGCGTTGGCCAGCTACAAGCTCGGCTGGGAAAGGGAGCAGAAGGGCGATCTGGCCGGCGCGGCCGAGGCGTACGAGCATGCCCTCTCGCTCTCTCCCGGCCTGGCCCAGGCCCGCGACCGCCTCGGGTTCGTGCGCGGACAACAGGGCCGCACCGAGGAAGCGCTGGCGGAGTTCGAGAAGGCGACGAAAGCACGGCCGGACCTCTTCGATGCGTGGTACCACCTCGGGGCGACGCGGTGGTGGACGGGAGACGCCGCCGGCGCGCTGCCCGCTCTCCAGCGGGCGGTGAAGCTCGAGCCCAACCACGCCGAGGCGCGCTATTACCTGGGCCTCACGCTGAAGCGCACCGGCGACGTCGGGGCCGCGCTCGCCAGCCTGCGGCGGGCGGCCAGGCTTTCCCCCGGGCTCGCCGTGGCGCACCTTCATCTAGGCGTCACGCTCTACGAGATGGGCGACGCGGAGGGCGCGGTGGTGGAGCTGCGCAAGGCGGTGGCGCTCGACCCCGGCCTCGCCGACGCCCGGAACAGCCTCGGCCTCGCCCTCATCAAGAAGGGGGACGGCGACGAGGCGGTCGCCACCTTCGAAGCGCTCCTGAAGAGCCAGCCCGGCAACCTCGTGGCCCGCCACAACCTCGGGAGCGCCTTGCTGCAGAAAGGCGACCTGGAGGGCGCGGTCAGGGTCTATCGCGAGCTGACGACGATCGATCCGAAGAGCGCCGAGGCGTTCTACAACCTCGGCATGGCTCTGAAGCAGAAGGATGACTTCGCGGGCGCGGAAGAGGCGCTGCGCAAGGCGGTCGCGCTCGATCCCGCGCTGCCCGAGGCCCACTACACGCTCGGAGTCCTGCTGTGGCAGACGGGCCGCGCGCCGGAGGCGGAGCAAGCGCTCCAGGAGGCGATCGCACGCCAGCCGGGCGATGCGGAGCCTCACTACATGCTCGGCACGGTGCTGAAGCAGCAGGGCAAGGCCGAGGAGGCGCTCGCCGAGTTCCGCCTCGCCATCGAAAAGCGCGATTCCGCGGAGCCGCACCTGAGCATCGGCCAGATCCTGCAGCAGCGCGGCGACCGGGCGGGCGCGGCCGCGGCCTTCGCCGAGGCCGAGCGACTCAACAAGAGAAAGGCCGACGCGCAGGCGGCCGCGTTCGCGGTGAGCGCGGGCGGGAGCAAGCTCGCGAAGGGAGACGTCGCGGGCGCGATCGCGAGTCTCCGCGAGGCGGTGCGGCTCGCCCCCCAGGACGCGCAGGCTCGATATCAGCTCGCTCTCGCATTGCGAAAGACCGGCGCGCGCACGGAGGCCCGCCGGGAGATGGCGGAGGCGCGGCGGCTGGCCCCATACCTCCAGGACCCCGAAAAGAGATAGGAGAAGGCATGCAACGCGGACCCAGGTCGTCGCGGCGCGAGTTCCTGAAGCTGGCCACGGCCACCACGGTGGCGGCGTCCTCGCGGGTCCGCTTTCTCGAGGCGCAAGAAGCCACGCCCGTCGCTCCCGGCGAGAGGGTCGGCCTCGCCACCATCGGCATCGGTGGCCAGGGCACGAGCGACACCAAGGCCGCCCTGAAGACGCCCGGCGTCGAGCTGGTGGCGGTGGCGGACCTCTACGACGGCCGGCTCGCGCGCGCCCGGGAGACCTTCGGCGACAAGGTCGCCACCACTCGCGAGTACAAGGAGATCCTCGGCCGGCCCGACGTGGACGCGGTGATCATCGGCACCTCCGACCACTGGCACGTGCCCATCACGGTGGCGGCGCTGGCGGCCGGCAAGCACGTCTACTGCGAGAAGCCGATGGTCCAGCACTGGGAGGAGGGTCACCAGGTCATCGACGCGCAGAAGAAGTCCGGCAAGGTGATGCAGGTCGGCAGCCAGCGCGTCAGCTCGGTCGTCTACCTGAAGGCGCGCGACCTGCTCGCCAGCGGCGCCATCGGCGAGCTGAACATGATCGACGCCTGGTGGAGCCGCAACTCGCCGATCGGGGCGTGGCAGTACTCGATCCCCCCGGACGCCTCGCCGGCGACGGTGGACTGGGAGCGCTACCTCGACGGCCGCGCGCCCCGGCGTCCGTTCGACCCGCTCCGGTTCTTCCGCTGGCGCAACTACCAGGACTACGGCACCGGCGTGGCGGGCGACCTCTTCGTGCATCTCTTCTCCGGCGTGCACGTGATCACGGGATCGCTGGGACCGACGCGCGTGATGAGCACCGGCGGACTGCGCTTCTGGAAGGACGGGCGCGACGTGCCCGACGTGATGCTCGGCCTCTTCGATTACCCGAAGACGGACCGGCACCCGGCCTTCAACCTCACGCTGCGGGTGAACTTCGCCGAGGGCGGAGGCGACAACTCGGGCCTGCGGTTCGTGGGCAGCGAGGGCGTCATGACGGTGTCCAACGAGGTGTCGCTCGCCAAGCAGGCGCGGCCCGCGGAGCCGGGCTTCACGATCGACACGTTCCCGAAGGCGACCCAGGAGCAGTTCATGAAGGAGTACCGAGCGAAGTATCCCGACGCGACCGCCCAGCTCCTGCCCCTCGAGGTCGAGACCTACCGGGTGCCGCGGGACTACAACGATACCGAGCACCACTTCCGGAATTTCTTCGCGTCCATCCGGAGCAAGGCGCCGATGGTCGAGGACGCGGTCTTCGGCCTGCGGGCCGCGGGGCCGGCGGTGGTGTGCAATCTCAGTTATTTCGAGAAGAGGGCGTACGCGTGGGACCCGGAGACGATGCAGGCGACGCCGAAGGGATAGGGAGGCGGAGATGCTGCCCGCACAGATGCTGGTGGAAGCGCGGCTCCCGAGCCACGCCCTGGAGAACCCGGCTGCGGAGGCCGCCGGCCGTCTCGACGCGTTCCTGGCCGGAGTCGATTGCCGCGGCAAGCGGGTCGCGGTCGGCGCGGGCAGCCGCGGCATCGACCGCATCGCCGACGTGGTGGGCGCCGTGGTCACCACGTTGAAGGCGCGCGGCGCGCGGCCGTTCATCGTCCCGGCGATGGGCAGCCACGGCGGGGGCAACGCCGAAGGCCAGGTGCAGCTGCTCGATTCGTTCGGCATCAGCGAGGCGACGATGGGCGCGCCGCTGCGGCCCTCGATGGAGGTCGTGGAGATCGGCCGCACGCCGGCCGGGGAGCCGGTTTTCACCGCCCGGGAGGCATTGGAGGCGGACGGCGTGGTTCTGATCAACCGCGTCAAGCCGCACACCGACTTCGAGAGCGTGCGGGTGGGCAGCGGGCTGGTCAAGATGACCGCCATCGGCCTCGGCAAGGTGGAGGGAGCGGCCGCCGCTCACCGGGCGGCCCGCCGTCACGGATACGAAGAGTCGATCACCGCCGCCGCCCGCGTCGTGCGCGCGCGCCTGAAGCTGCTGGCGGGGGTGGCGCTTCTCGAGGACGCGCATCACCGTTTGGCGCAGGTGGAGGTCGTCCCCGCGGCGGAGATCGAGGCGCGCGAGCCGGCTCTGCTCGCCCAGGCGCGGTCCTGGATGCCGTGCCTGCCGTTCCCCGAGGTGGACATCCTCATCCTGGACGAGATCGGCAAGAACATCAGCGGCGCGGGGATGGACACCAACGTCGTCGGCCGCGGCGTCGACGGGATGCCCTTCAAGGCCGCGCGCTCGCGGGCCAGGAACATCTACGTGCGGGGCCTCACACCCGAGTCTCACGG